>NZ_CP082922.1:3144046-3458887 GCF_019931675.1 Nocardioides rotundus | reverse complement strand
GGTCGGCGTGATCGTCGCGATGGACACCTTCGGCCCGGTCTCCGACAACGCCCAGGGCATCGCGGAGATGTCCGGCGACGTCAGCGAGGACGGCGCGCAGATCCTCACCGAGCTGGACGCGGTCGGCAACACCACCAAGGCGATCACCAAGGGCATCGCGATCGCCACCGCGGTGCTCGCGGCGACGGCGCTCTTCGGCTCCTACTCCACCTCGGTGTTCGAGGCGCTGGCCGAGGCCAACCCGGCCGAGGGCGAGTTCCAGCTGACCGACTTCTTCGTCTTCAACCCGCAGGTGCTGGTCGGCGTGCTCCTCGGCGCCGCCGCGGTGTTCCTCTTCTCCGGGCTGGCGATCAACGCCGTCGGCCGGGCGGCGGGTGCCGTGGTCTTCGAGGTGCGCCGCCAGTTCCGCGAGATCCCCGGGATCATGGAGGGCACCGGCCGGCCGGAGTACGGCCGCGTCGTCGACATCGTCACCCGCGACTCGCTGCGCGAGCTCATCACCCCGGGCATCCTCGCGGTGATGGCGCCGGTGGCGGTCGGCTTCGGGCTCGGTGTCACCGCGCTCGCCGGCTTCCTCGCCGGGGCGATCGGCGCCGGCACCCTGATGGCGGTCTTCCTGGCCAACGCCGGCGGCGCCTGGGACAACGCGAAGAAGCTGGTCGAGGACGGCAACTTCGGCGGCAAGGGCTCCGAGGCGCACGCCGCCACGGTGATCGGCGACACCGTCGGCGACCCGTTCAAGGACACCGCCGGCCCGGCGATCAACCCGCTGATCAAGGTGATGAACCTGGTCTCGCTGCTCGTCGCGGGCGCGATCGTCTCGATGAGCGTCGGCGAGAACCAGAACGACGTCCTGCGCATCGCGATCGCCCTCGTGGCCACCGCGATCATCGTGGTCGCCGTCGTCGCCTCCAAGCGCCGCTCCGCGGTGATCGCGGACGACGACGACATCGAGGCGGCCCAGACCGCCTGATCGTTCCGGTGCTGGAGCCGGGTGGGAACATGGGGCTCGTGACCGTTGAGCTCTCCCTCCCTCACCGGCTCCGCGAGGCCCTGGTCGCGGCGGACTACACCCACGACGCGGTCGTGGACCTGATCGGTACGACGGCGCACGCGGCGCTGGGTCGCAACGAGACCGTGCCCGCGGCCCGACGTACCACCGGCGGGTCGCCCTTGGACACGCTGGTCCGGCTCTTCCTGCTGCAGCGACCGGTCGGCCGCGACGCCGCCGAGGCCGCGTTGCCGGGCCTGGTGGACCAGTTGGCCGCCGACGGGTTCCTCGCGGTCTCGGTGGACGAGGTGGTCGCGCGGCTCGACGTGCGCCCCTATGCCGAGGACGGCCGCGACCTCTGGGTCGTCTCCGACCTGACGCCCGGGATGGACGGCGCGCCGCAGCGGGTCACTTCCGACTACGTGCTCGGGATCTCCGGCGCCTCCACCAGTCTGGCCCAGCTGACCCTGCGCCGCCCCGCGGCCCGGGCGCTCGACCTGGGCACCGGGTGCGGCGTCCAGGCGTTGCACCTGGCCGGGCACACCGACCGGGTGGTCGCGACGGACGTCAACCCGCGCGCGCTGCGGATCGCGGCGTTCAACGCCGCGCTCAACGACGTCGAGGACCGGGTCGAGGTCCGCGACGGCTCGCTCTTCGACCCGGTGGCCGACGAGCGCTTCGATCTGATCGCGACGAACCCGCCGTTCGTGATCTCGCCGGGGACCGACGAGCTGCTGGTCTACCGCGACTCCGGGCTGCCGCGCGACAGCGTGGTCGAGCGGATCGTCCGGGAGATCCCGGCGCGTCTGGCTCCGGACGGCTGGGGGCAGGTGCTGGCGAACTGGATCATCGCCCGCGACCAGTCGTGGGACGAGCGGCTCGCCAGCTGGCTGAGCCCGGACTGCGACGCCCTCGTGGTGCAGCGCGAGGTGCTGGACCCGCCGGCCTATGTCGAGCTGTGGCTGCGCGACGCCGGTCTCACCGAGGACTACACCCGCCGCTACGACACCTGGCTGTCCTGGTTCGACCAGCAGGGGATCGAGGCGGTCGGCTTCGGCTGGGTCAACCTGCACCGCACCGAGGCGGCCGGCGGGGCCCGGCACACCCTGTTGGAATGGCCCTACGACGTGGAGCAGCCGATCGCCCCGGCTATCCAGGCGTGGGGCGGCGCCGCGGTGGCCGAGCGGGCGCTCGACGACGAGGCGCTGCTCGCCACGCACCTGTCCCTGCGGGGCGACGTACGCCAGGAGACCCACGGCCGGGCCGGCGAGGTCGACCCCGAGACCATCGTGCTGCGCCAGCAGCGGGGCTTCCGCCGGGCGCGTACGGCGGACACGGTCGTCGCCGGGTTCGCCGGCGCGGCCGACGGCGACCTCGCCGCGGGCGACCTGCTCGACGCGCTGGCCACGCTCCTGCAGCGTGAGCCCGGCGAGGTGCGGACGTCCTACCTTCCGGTGCTGCGGGAGCTGGTCGCCGAGGGCTTCCTCGAGCTCAGCGGCCCGGAGGCGTCCACGCCGGCGTGATGTCGGTGTGCCGGAGGTCCTCCCCTTTGAACAGCAGCGGCTCACCGGTTGCGGAGGCGAGCGCATAGGAGATGCAGTCCCCGAAGTTGAGGCGCGCCGGGGATCCGGTGCCCCTGCCGTACCGGATGAAGGCGTCCTGAGCGACCCGCAGGTGGTCGGCGTCGAAGGCGACGATCTCCAGGTCGAGCTGGCCGACCAGGTCAGCGACTCGGTGCGCCACGCGCCACAGCACCATGCTGCTCTCCAGGACGGTGGGCGCGGCGATCCGTCGCCGGTCGGCGGTGCGCAGCACACCGAGGAGCTGGGCGGCCTCCGGCTCGGCGTAGGCGATCGCCACCAGCGCCGAGGAGTCGACGATCACCGTGGGACGCCGCGTTCGTCGTAGAGATCGTCGTCGGTCATCGGGCGCGCCCCCGCGGCATCCATCTCGGCTCGGAGCTCGCGGCCCAGCGTCAAGATCCGCTCCACCCAGGCCTCGTCCCGCGTCTGCGCGGACCGGGCCAGCGCCTCGTCCACCGCCTGCCGGACGGCTTCGGTCATCGAGACCCCGCGGCGGCGCGCGAGCTCCTGCGCCGCCGCGTGGATGCGCTGGTCCTTGATGTTCATCGTCGCCACCGCGCCGATTCTACCCTCCACGGTAGAACCGCCTACGCCGCCGCGGCGGCGTCCCGGTCGGCGTAGGCGCGATCCCGCAGCCGCACCAGGCGCCGTCGCAGGGAGGGGGTGAGCAGCTCGGGTCGGCCATAGGGCTCGATCTCGGCGGCGAAGGTGAACCGGGGTGTCATGACGTGCGGCCAGGGGTCGATCAGGTGGCGCTTCAGCCGCTGCCCCGCGTTGGAGAGGTTGGAGATCTCCAGCGCCTCGGCGAGCGCCGACTGGGGGAGCCACCCACCCGCGCCGAACCAGCCGTTGGCCTTGCCGACGATCCAGGCCGCGCCCGCGACCAGCGGGGTGCCGCTGGGGAGCCGCGCCGGGGTCGACGCCTCCTGCCACAGGAGACGCAGGCAGCGGCGTACGGCAGCCATCTCCTCCTCCGGCGCCACGCTCTCCAGTCGCTCCAGCGGCACCCGGGTGGAGGAGACCAGGGTGCGGGTCGGCAGGTCGAGGGCCGAGAGATCCGGCGGCTCCTCGGGCGCCGGCTCCGCGGTCAGCTCGGCCAGGGCCGTGGCCCCGCCCGCGACGGCGCAGAGCCAGTCCAGGGTGCGCTGCCAGGCGGGCACCGGGGGAGCGGGCGGAGGCGGCGGGGTGTGCTCGGCGTCGTGGCGGTCGGCGTGCGGCTGCCAGCGGGTGCCGTCGACCGGCTCGGTCCAGGAGTCCACCAGCCGGCCGTCGACGTAGGCCGACAGGCGGAGCCGGTGGCGGCCGGAGAGCCGGTCCTCGTAGGTGTGGTCGACGTACCAGTCCTCGGGCTCGTCGTAGTGCAGCGTGGTGGGCTCGCGCCAGAGCCCCGGGGTGGCGGTTTGGGTGTCGTCGTACATGATGGCTCTCCAAAGGTGTCGGGTCCGTGCCATCGCAGGCTCCCAAATCCCACGGACCCGACGACCCCGTCATCCACAGGCAGTACGGTGACAGCCCTCGCCGCGTCACCTGTGGACAAAGGCGAACCATCCGCGAAGCAGGAGAAAGAAGCACCCGTGGCACACAAGCTCGTCATCGTCGAGTCCCCGGCCAAGGCCCGCACCATCGGCGGGTACCTGGGCAAGGACTACGTCGTCGAGTCCTCGATCGGCCACATCCGCGACCTGCCCAACAGCGCCGCGGACACCCCGGCGAAGATCAAGGACAAGCCGTGGGGCCGGCTGGCAGTCGACGTCGACAACGGCTTCGTGCCCTACTACGTCGTGCCGCGGGACAAGAAGTCGCACATCTCCAAGCTGAAGAAGCTGCTCAAGGACGCCGACGCCCTCTACCTCGCCACCGATGAGGACCGCGAGGGCGAGGCGATCGCCTGGCACCTGCTCGACGAGCTGAAGCCGCGCAAGGACCTGCCGGTGCACCGGATGGTCTTCCACGAGATCACCAAGGCGGCGATCCTGGACGCGGTCGAGCACCCGCGGCAGATCAACGACGACCTGGTCGAGGCACAGGAGGCGCGGCGCATCCTGGACCGGCTCTACGGCTACGAGGTCTCGCCCGTGCTGTGGAAGAAGGTCATGTCCGGCCTCTCCGCGGGGCGTGTGCAGTCGGTCGCGACCCGGCTGGTCGTGGACCGCGAGCGCGAGCGGATGGCCTTCACGGTCGCGTCCTACTGGGACCTCGAGGGCACCTTCGACGCCGGCGAGGGCATGGACCCGCGGATCTTCCCCGCGCGCCTGCACACCATCGACGACAAGCGGGTCGCCCGCGGATCGGACTTCGGCAACGACGGCCGGCTGGCCAAGAAGGACCGGGTCCACCTGGACCGGCGCGCCGCCGAGGAGCTGGTCGCGGCGCTCTCGGAGACGACGTACGACGTCCGCTCGGTCGAGTCCAAGCCCTACAGCCGGCGCCCCTACGCGCCGTTCCGGACCACCACCCTGCAGCAGGAGGCCTCCCGCAAGCTCGGCATGAGCTCGTCGGTGACCATGTCGGTGGCGCAGCGGCTGTACGAGAACGGCTACATCACCTACATGCGGACCGACTCGACCACGCTGTCGGGATCCGCGATCAACGCCGCGCGCAACCAGGTCCGCGAGCTCTACGGCAACGAGTACGTCCCCGACCAGCCGCGGGTCTACGCCTCGAAGGTGAAGAACGCCCAGGAGGCGCACGAGGCGATCCGCCCCGCGGGCGACAGCTTCCGTACGCCGGCACAGACGGGGCTGACCGGTGACCAGTTCCGGCTCTACGAGCTGATCTGGATGCGCACCGTCGCCTCCCAGATGAAGGACGCGGTCGGCAACAGCGTGACCGTCCGGCACGGGGGAGCGACCTCCGACGGCCGGGACGTGGTCTTCACCGCGAGCGGCCGGACCATCACCTTCCACGGCTTCCTCAAGGCCTACGTCGAGGACATCGACGACCCGAGCAAGCGCCGCGACGACGCCGAGACCCGGCTCCCCGCGCTGGAGGAGGGCGGCCGGGTGACGGCCGCCTCGGTGAGCGCGGGCGGGCACGAGACCAAGCCGCCGGCCCGCTACACCGAGGCCACGCTGATCAAGGAGCTCGAGGAGCGGGAGATCGGCCGGCCCTCGACGTACTCCTCGATCATGGGCACCATCCTCAACCGCGGCTATGTGTACAAGAAGGGCACCGCGCTGGTGCCGGCGTGGCTCGCGTTCTCGGTGATCCGGCTGCTGGAGGAGCACTTCCCGCGGCAGGTGTCCTATGAGTTCACCGCCCGGATGGAAGACGTGCTCGACGAGATCGCCGCCGGGCACAGCGACCGGCAGAGCGAGCTGGCGGAGTTCTACTTCGGTCAGGGCGACGTGGTGGGCCTCAAGACGCTGGTCGAGGAGCTCGGTGACATCGATGCCCGCGAGCTCGCGACCTTCCCCGTCGGCGACCCCGAGGTCGGCGCGGTGCTGCGGGTGGGCCGCTACGGGCCCTACCTCGAGGGCCCCGACGACGACGGGCCGCTGGCCGGCAAGCGCGCCAACGTGCCCGATGACCTGCCGCCCGACGAGCTGACCGCGACCAAGGTCCGCGAGCTGTTCGAGAACCCGGCCGGCGAGGAGACGCCGCTGGGCGAGCACCCCGACACCGGGCTGCGGGTCGTGGCGAAGAACGGCCGCTACGGCCCCTACGTCACCGAGCAGTTGCCCGAGGACGCGCCGAAGAGCGCCAAGCCGCGGACCGCGTCGCTGTTCAAGTCGATGTCGCTGGAGACGGTCACGCTGGCCGACGCGATCAAGCTGCTCTCGCTGCCGCGGGTGGTCGGCACCGACGCCGAGGGCGTGGAGATCACCGCCCAGAACGGGCGCTACGGCCCCTACCTGAAGAAGGGCACCGACTCCCGGTCGCTGCAGACCGAGGACCAGATCTTCTCCATCACCCAGGACGAGGCGCTGGCGATCTACGCCCAGCCCAAGCAGCGCGGCCGTGCCGCCGCGGCGCCGCCGCTGAAGGAGCTGGGCAACGACCCGGTCTCCGGTACGCCGGTCGTGGTCAAGGCCGGGCGCTTCGGGGAGTACGTCACCGACGGCGAGTACAACGCGACCCTGCGCAAGGACGACTCGGTGGAGTCGATCACCCTCGAGCGCGCCGCCGAGCTGCTCGCCGAGCGGCGGGCCAAGGGCCCGGCGAAGAAGTCGGCCAAGCGCGGGGCGAAGAAGACCGCGAAGAAGACGACGGCGAAGAAGTCGGGGACCAAGAAGGCCGCGGCGAAGAAGTCGCCGGCCAAGAAGACCGCGGCGAAGAAGACGACGACGAAGAAGCCCTGAGCCCTCGGCCCGCTTCGCGGCTGCCCGGCGGCGGCGCCGTACTCCCGCGGCCATTTCCCAGGTAGTCCAGGAACAGTGACGCTCTACCTGGTGAATTCAGCATGCAGAGTGACGCTGTGACCTGACTACCTGGGAAATGGGCCGCCGGGTCAGCAGCGGCGGAGTACGGCGCGCCGCGGTGACTCGGCGACCACGCGCACCTGCGCCGGGGCTCAGCCCTGCACGAAGCTCCACGGGTCGGCGAGCATCGGCTCCGGGTCCGCCTGGAAGGCCTCCGGGTCGATCGCGCAGACCGCCACCTCGTCGTCCGGGGTGGCCGGGTCGTCCACGATCCCGAGGTCCTGGCACTGCTGGTAGGCGACCGGGTCGGCCTCTGCGGCGGTGAACGGCGGCACCTCGGTGGGCTCCTCCGAGGGCGTCGCGGTGGGCTCCTCCGAGGGCGTCGCGGTGGGCTCCTCCGAGGGCGTCGGGGTGGTGGGCTCCTCCGAGGGCGTCGGCGTGGTGGGCTGCTCGGACGGCGTCGGGGTGGTGGGCTGCTCGGACGGCGTCGGGTCGCTGGTGCCGCCGGTCCCTGGGGTCGGGGTGATGGTCACCGACGGCGAGGTGCCGCCGCCGGGCTGCCAGCCCGCGGAGGGGGAGGGGCCGCCGGAGGCGGACGGGCGCGTGCCCTTCGGCCCGATGCTCGCGCCGGCGGCGAGCGCCTGGTCCGCGCCCTTCTTCTCGGAGCGGCCGTTCTTCCTCGCGCGGTCCTTGCGGTCCGAGCGGTCCTTGCGGGGCGCGTCCACGCCCAGGCCCGCGCGAATGGCGTCGGGGCCCATGGTGTTGATCGCGTAGCCGGCCGCGACCTGGCTGTCGGGCAGCGCCAGGGTGCCGCTGGCCTGGTAGCCGCGCATCAGCGAGAGCACGAGGCCGACGTACTCCTGGCTGCGGTTGTAGCGGAAGACGGCCTTGCGCAGCCCGTCGTCGGTGCTGAGGTCCTCGGTGCCGGAGCAGAGGTAGACCGCGGCGGCCAGCGCTGCGTCGTCGATGTCCTGCGGGTCGCGTACCCCGTCGCCGTCGGCGTCCACGCCGACCACCGACCAGGTGGAGGGGATGAACTGCATGGGCCCGACGGCGCGGTCCACGGTGGCGTCGCCGTCGTACTCCCCGCCGTCGGTGTCGGTGATCCGCCGGGTGTCGTTCTTGCCCGTCAGTCGCGGGCCGAGGATCGCCGGCGTGGCGACGCCGTCGGCGTTCAGGCTGCTGCCGCCGAAGCGGCCGTGGTTGGACTCGACATCGCCGATGGCGGCCAGCAACTGCCACTGCAGCCCGCACGAGGCGTCGGTGGAGACGATGATGGACTCGGCGCGCTGGTAGGCCGCGAGCGCCGAGCCGGGGATCTCGCTCGCGCTGCTCGCCGGGACCGCGCGAGCGAGGCCCGCGGCCTGGGCGCCGACCCGCAGCGGGCGGGAGAGGGAGGCGGGACCGTCGACCCGGGTGCTGGAGGAGCTGACCGACTCGTCCACCCGAGCCGGTGCCGGTGCGTCGCCCGCGCGGGCGGGCTGGGCGATCGGCGCGTCGGTCGGCGCCACGCTGACGAAACCGGCTGCTGCCCCCGCGAGCATCATCGTCGACACGGTCGGCAGCAGGACCCTGCGGCCCAGCGCCATCGGCCGACGGCCCTGACGCCCCCGGGTGGCGGCCTTGGTCGTCTTCCCCGTCATGTGTTGTGTCGTCCTCTGCGTCTTCCCCGTTGGCCGACCGCGTTCCCCGCGCGGTCGTTGAGGCTCCAGCCTACGGTCCGGATCGGCCCTCCGCAGCGTCTTGGGGGTAACGAATTCCCGTCCTCTGCATGGATGACCGAAGTCCTGTGACTGGTGTGGCCAGAGTGATCAGAAGGGTTGCGGTGCCGGGTCCGTCGGTGGTCGGCGGTACCGTCGGGCGCACACCCGCGGAGGCACCAGGAGGCTGCGTGACCGGAACCGTCGGACGCTATGCGCCGCACGGCGTCTTCGTCTGCTTCGAGGGCGGCGAGGGGGCGGGCAAGTCGACCCAGTCGCGGCGGCTGCGCGACTGGCTGGTCGAGCTCGGGCACGAGGTGCTGCTGACCTTCGAGCCGGGCGACACCGCGGTCGGTCGCGAGCTGCGGCGGATCGTCCTGGACCCGGCCACCGGCGATCTCTCGCACCGCACCGAGGCACTGCTCTACGCCGCTGACAAGGCCGAGCACGTGGACACCGTGGTGCTGCCCGCGCTCGAGGCAGGCCGAGTGGTGGTCACCGATCGGTACGTCGACTCCACGCTCGCCTACCAGGGGGCCGGCCGCGACCTGGTCCCCGAGGAGCTGGAGCAGGTGGCGCGCTGGGCGACCGGCGACCTGCGCCCCCACCTGACCGTGCTGCTGGACCTGGAGCCGCAGGCGGGCCTGGGCCGCTTCGCCGAGCGGGACCGGATCGAGGGGGAGTCGCTGGAGTTCCACCAGCGGGTGCGGCAGGAGTTCCTCGCGCTCGCCGAGGCCGACCCCGAGCACTACCTCGTGCTCGACGCGCGCGCCCCGGTCGAGGAGATCGCCGAGGCGGTCCGCGTCCGGGTCGAGCCGCTGCTCGGCCAGGCCCGGTCGGTCGCCCCGGAGGCCTCCGCATGAGCACGATCTGGGACACCCTGGTCGGCCAGCGGCCGGTGGTCGAGACCCTGCGCCGGGCGGCGACCGGGGACGGGATGACGCAGTCGTGGCTCTTCACCGGGCCGCCGGGCTCCGGCCGCTCCAACGCCGCCCTGGCCTTCGCGCAGGCGCTGCAGTGCGAGCGCCGGATCGGCTGCCGGGAGTGTCACGCCTGCCGCACCGCCGAGGTGGGCTCGCACCCCGACATCGGCGTGGTGCGCACGGAGAAGCTCTCGATCACCGTGGACGAGGTGCGCGACCTGGTGCGTCGCGCCGCCCTCTCCCCGGCCGGCTCGGGCTACCAGGTGATCGTGGTGGAGGACGCCGACCGGCTCACCGACCAGGCCGCCAACGCGCTGCTCAAGGCGATCGAGGAGCCGAGCGAGCGCACGGTCTGGCTGCTGTGTGCGCCGACGGTCGAGGACGTGCTCCCCACGATCCGGTCGCGATGCCGGCTGGTCACGCTCACCACTCCGACCGCCGAGGACGTCGCGGACTACCTCGCCCGCGAGCTCGACGTGCCGCCCGCCCTGGCGGCGCACGCCGCGCGCGCCTCCCAGGGGCACATCGGCCGGGCCAAGGCGCTGGCCCGCGACGAGGCCACCCGGATCCGCCGGGCCGAGGTGGTCGCGATGCCGGTCCGGCTCACCTCGCTCGGTGCCGCGATGAACCTCGCCCAGTCCCTGCACGCGGTCACCAAGGAGGAGGCCGAGGCGATCACCTCCGAGCTCGACGCCCGCGAGAAGACCGAGCTGGACGCGACGTACGGCGTCGTCGAGCGCGGTCGCCGCCCCCGGGAGTACGCCCCCGCCCTCCGGGAGATGGAGCGGTCGCAGAAGACCCGCGCCAAGCGGCGTCACCTCGACGTGGTCGACCGAGGACTGATGGACCTGCTGTCGGTCTACCGCGACGCCGTCGCGCTCGCAGTCGGTGCGCCGGGACACCTGGTCAACGAGGAGATGCGGCCCGACGTCGAGCGGCTGGCCGCGGCCGCGACCCCCGAGGAGCACCTGCGCCGGATCGACGCGATCCTCGAGGCGCGCGAGCAGATGCTGGAGTTCAACGTCCCGCCGGCGCTGGCGCTGGAGTCGATGATGGTCGCGCTCGCGCTGCCGGCGGGGGCCCTGCGATGAAGCGGGTCGTGGCCGCCCTCCTGGTGGTGCTGGTGGTGCTCGGCCTGGTGCTGACCGCCCTGACGGTGACCTCGCGGGACTCCCCGGAGCCAGGGTCGCAGCGCTCACTCGCGCCCACCACCGAGCCGGAGCCCAACCCGGCCGCCCGTGAGGCGCCACGGCCCGCGCTGCAGCGGTTCTACGACCAGCGACTGGACTGGCGCTCGTGCGGCGAGCGTCAGGCGTGCGCCCGGATGGAGGTGCCGCTGGACTATCGGCGCCCGCAGGGACGGACCATCGAGATCGCGCTGCTCAAGCGGTACGCCGACGGCCAGCGCGCCGGCTCGCTGGTGGTCAACCCCGGTGGCCCCGGAGCCCCTGGGACGACGTACGCCCAGAACGCCGAGACCTTCTTCCGTGAACCCGTCCTGCGCCGCTTCGACGTCGTGGGCTTCGACCCCCGCGGCACCGGCGACTCCGCACCGGTCGACTGCGTGAGCGACGAGCAGCTGGACGCCTACACCTCCGGCGACCCGGATCCCGACACCGCCGCCGAGCGGCGGGAGTACCTCGCCGCAGCGCGCGCGTTCACCCGGGGCTGCGCCGCCTCGGACCGCGAGCTCGCGCAGCACGTCAGCACCATCGAGGCCGCCCGCGACATGGACGTCCTGCGCGCGGTGCTCGAGGACGACCGGCTCACCTACTTCGGCGCGTCCTACGGCACCCAGCTCGGGGCGACCTATGCCGACCTCTTCCCGCAGCGCGCCGGCCGGCTGGTGCTCGACGGCGCGGTCGACGTGTCGCTGTCCGTGCGGGAGCAGTCCCTGGAGCAGGCGCGCGGATTCCAGACCGCGCTGGAGGCCTACGTCGCCAACTGCATCGAGGTGAGCGACTCCTGCTTCCTCGGCTCGACCGTCGATCAGGGGCTGGACCGGATCTCCACGTTCCTGGAGGAGCTGGACCGCCAGCCGATCCCGGCCGGGCAGCGCGAGCTCACCGAGGGGGCGGCGTTCTACGGGATCGCGGCGCCGCTCTATGACCGGACGTACTGGACCTACCTCTCCAGCGCGCTCCGCTCCGCCTTCGGCGGCGACGGGACGATGCTGATGACGTTCGCCGACGCCTATGCCTCCCGCAACCCCGACGGGTCGTATGCCGACAACTCGATGGAGGCGAACGTCGCGATCAACTGCCTGGACGACCCGAGCTCGACCGACGCGGCCGGCGTTGAGGCGGAGATCCCGGCGTTCCTCGAGGCGTCGCCGGTGCTGGGTCGCTCCTTCGCCTGGGGGCTGCTGGGCTGCTCGGGTCAGCAGGTGCGCTCGACCGAGAAGCCGCGCGACATCCGCGCCGCCGGGGCTCCGCCGATCCTGGTGATCGGGACGACCCGGGACCCGGCGACCCCGCTGAAGTGGGCCGAGGCGCTGGCCGACCAGCTCGAGTCCGGGGTGCTGATCCGCCGCGACGGCGACGGCCACACCGGCTACAACGCGGGCAACTCCTGCGTCGACCGCGCCGTCGAGGCGTACCTGATCCGCGGCACCGTCCCCCGCTCCGACCCCCTCTCCTGCTGAGTCGGCGCTAGTTGACGCCGAGTCGGCGCTTGTTCACCCCGAGTCGGCGCTAGTTGGCGCCGCGTCGCGGATGGATCGGCTCGCTGATCGCCTGGATCCGCGCGGTCGCCAGCTCGATCATCAGCCGTGTCGCGGGGGAGAGCGTCGCGTTGGCGCGATGCACGATCGCGATGGTGTCGTACTGCCGCGGGCGTAGCGGCGCCCAGCGTGCCTTCGGCGCCAGACGCGGGAGCAGCGCCTCGACGGCGCCGCGCGGGATGACCGAGTCCGCGAGGCCCATGCCGACCAGCTCCACGGCGGTCTCGACGTCCTCCACCTCGATCCGGGTCTGCGGGTTCTGCCCCGTCTCGTGCATCATCTGGCGCAGCACGATGCGGGTGGAGTCCTCGGCCCGCCACGTCGTCTCGGCCATGACCAGCGTGGCGGCGGCGAGGCGGGTCGCGGTGACCGGGCGGGCGACCCGCTCGGGGTCGCTGCTGATGTAGACCAGCTCGTCCCGGGCGACCGGGGTGACCTGCATGCCCTCGCTCGAGACCTGGGGTACGGCGATCATCGCGGCCTCGATCCAGCCGCGCCGCAACTGCTCCTGGACGTCGGTGGAGTTCTGTCCGATCAGCTCGACCCGGACGTGCGGGTGGCGCGCGAGGACGTCGGCGACGAGGCCGGCGCCGGCGTAGAGGCGCGCCGTACCGAACATCCCGAAGCGGACCGTGCCCGTCTCCAGCGCGGTGACCGCCCGGGCCGCGCGCTCGGCGTCGGCGGCCGCGGCGAGGGTGCGCTCCGCGTGCGGGCGCAGCGACTCCCCGGCGGTGGTGGGGACGACCCCGCGCCCGACGCGGTGGAAGAGCGGGGTGCCGATGGACTTCTCCAGGGTGCGGATCTGCTCGGACACCGAGGGCTGGGCGTAGCCGAGCTCGTCGGCGGCCGCGGTCAGCGAGCCGTGCTCGTAGGTCGCGAGGAAGCAGCGGAGCTGGTGGAGTGAGAGCACGTCGGCAGCCTAAGGCAGAGCCTTGGGGTCGTGAAGGAAAGCGAGGCTACCCCTATCGGTCGGATCGGTCGCACCATGGGTGGCGACGCGAGGTCCGCCCATCGACTCAGGGGAGGTCGCCATGTTCGACAACACCTGCACCGCCTGCGGGAAGCGCCAGCTGATCTTCCCGAGCCAGATCACCGGCATGACCAACCACAGCCGCGGCATCACCGTGACCTATGTGTGCTGGTGTGGCGCCGACCAGGCCTGGACGACCGGCCTGGCCGCGCGGCACCGTGACCTCACCGCCGCCTGACCCACTCGACGTACGTCGACCCGCTTTCGGAGCACGGGGCAGGCCCACGTACGTCGGGCCCGCGATTGGCCGCGCCGGGTTGGTGCTCCGTATACTCCAACCGCTGCCCGGGCGACCCCCGGGCCGCGCGCCGCCTTAGCTCAGTCGGCAGAGCGATTCACTCGTAATGAATAGGTCGTCGGTTCGATTCCGACAGGCGGCTCCATCTGATTCACCCGAAAGTGGCCCCTGCCAGCGTGAACGCTGACAGGGGCCACTTTCGTTTTCCGCCGTCGCGCGCCCTAGGTCGCCGAGGGGTGCACCAGTCGTGCACCAGTGGCCGACAAAATGTCCATCCGCTTCTCCCTCTCACCTGACCCACCCACGTGGTTGGCTCCTGCTGTCGAGCAACACACCAGGTCACGACGAGCAGCGTCGTGATTACGAAGGGGACTCACAGGAGGCAGACAGAAGCAAGAGATGGAGAACCAACGTGGAGAACAACGACGAGTGGCTGACCCCCGCTGAGGCGGCGGTCGTGTTGAAGCGGAACGTCCGGACCTTCGCCAACTGGCGGTCCCGCCAGGAAGGCCCGCGGCACTACAAGCGCATGGCGCGCGTCGAGTACCGCCGGGCCGACATCGAGGAGTGGCTGCGCGAGCAGCGCGCCCTCGTCGAGAGGGACGGGGAGGAGAACAAGGCGAGTTGAGCGGGAGAATCCCAGTCGGGGAAGAAGGGCATCGCTGGTGCCACCCGATCCTCGACGAGGACCGGGAAGCCCACCGGCATGACCAGGCGGGCGTGTGGGTGCGTGACCACGACGGACGCAGGCGACCCGTCCGCGTCAAGCGCAAAGGCAGCCAGGCCGCGCAACGCGCGCTGGAACAGCGCCTCCAAGCCCGAAATGCGCTGGGCAGCAGCGGCGTCACCGCCACGATGACTGTCGCCGACCTCGCCGACTTCTGGATCAAGCGCCGAATGGACGGCGCCGAGACGCCGGTGAAGGGCCGGGCCAGAGGACGCCACGGCGGACCGGTCTCACCGCAGACCCTCGCCGCACACCAGTCAGCCATCACCCACATCGTCGTCCCGCGACTTGGTGGACTCCGGCTCACCGAAGCGAGGGTGGGCCTCCTCGACGAAGCACTGCGTGCCGTCGAGAAGTCTGGCCGGTCCACCGCCCATGCGCGCAACGGTGCTCGGGCAGATGTTCGCGCTCGCGGTCCGCCACGGCGCCCTCGCCTCGAACCCGATGCGAGAGGTCGAGCGCCCGCGCCGCCGCGAGGGCGAGATCCAGCGGCTGACCGTCGACCAGGCCCGAGCGTTCCTCGCCGACACCGCAGCGCACGCCGTCGGACACGCGGTCGACAAGCAAGGTCGACGTATCGCCGGCAAGGGTCGTACGCCCGATGTCCACGAACTCGCACTGTTTCTGCTCGCCACTGGCTGTCGCATCGGTGAAGCCCTTGCCGTCACCTGGCGTGACGTCGACCTGTCCGGCGACGTGCCCACGGTTCATGTCGCCGCCACCCTCGTCGAGCCCCGCAAGCAGGCACCCAAGAAGGACCGCGCCGAGAACGTCATCGAGGAAGGCTGCGTGTTCGTTGAACGCCTTCACCGTAAGCCCATCACCAAGGGCGGCGGAGAACGAACGCTAATCCTCCCGAAGGCGGGCGTGGAGATGCTCAACGAGCGCCGCAAGCGCACTATGTGGCGCCGCCTCGACGACCCGGTGTTCGCGAACCGCACCGGCGCCATCCTCTTCCCGGACAACCATCGCACCAAGTTGCGCGGCATCATCGACGGCACCGCGTTCGAAGGCGTCACGCCACACACACTGCGCCGCACAGTCGGCACCCTGGTCGCCCACGAGGCTGGCCTTGAAGTCGCCCCGCGACGCCCTCGGCCACGCCGACATGTCCATCACCTGGCAGCACTACGTCGGCCCGGGACGTAGCGCCGGACTTTCGGTACCTGCTCGACCGGTTCTTCGCCCCCGACGCGTCCGGTGGCGCAGCCGCAGCATCGAGTTAGGCCGGTCTACGGCTCCAGCCACTTGTTGAAGGACTCGCGGTCGTACACACCGGGCGGGGTGCCACGTTTGTTGGTCCGCAGCGTCTGTACGTAGCCCCAGAGTGTGTCGTCGTCGACCCAACCCTGCTTGTGAGCGGTGCGGAGCAGCAGCCACGTCGACGCAACCTTCACGCCGTGCTTTGTCGCCAGCCGCCGTGCCTCGCCGTCATCAGTGACGAAGAAGCCGTTCGCCTGACGGCGCATCATGATCGCGAGCGTCTCAGCTTCGCCGAGGTGTTTCCTCGGACCATCACCGGGACTGGCTAGCTCCTGTCGGAGCATCCTGATGTCGAGGTGCTCGGCCCCTTCGGGAAACCACGGGTCCCCGAAGATGGCGTCTGCATGGGCGAGGGCGCCGAGCCCGGGCTGGGTCGCCGATGCACCGCACTCCTGCGAGACAGTCGCACACCACGCGCCGTTGCCGTTTGCGAGGCGTTCCAGCAGATCCATCCTGTTGATGACCGCGAAGTTGATCAGGACCGTGTTGTCCGGGAACAGCAGGACGGCCATCGCCTCAGAGCCCCAGCGCGTCGGCGAGGGCGTCGGCCTTGACTTCTGGGACCTCCGGGGCATCAACCTCCAAGGCGTCAGCGTCGATGCCGAGCATCCAAGCCAGAGTGCCCTTCCCGAGAGAACCGCTGGCGATGCCCGCGACGTGCGCCTCTTGGAGCGCCAAGGGGAACCGCCGCTGGGCAGCCTCGTCCATCCGCTGGGTGATCACGTCATCGCCCGCGGAATCGAGCATCAGGCAGCGCCGCAGGAGCCGCTGGGTGGGGTGCCCAGCCCAGAAGCTGACCCGCTGCGGAACGTACCCATTGAGGCTGTTGAGCCGCCGAGCGAGCGCATCGGTCGACACGCCCAGCCACCAAACCGCATCGGCCAACTCGGGGTCGCCGGTATGGTCCCAGTCGAACTTGCCGAGGACGTCTTCTGGCAGCAGGAGGTCGGCCGCGAACGAGTTGGCGGACACCTCGTGCTTCTCAGAGACGTCAGCGGCGAGGCCCTCGTCGTGGTGTCCCATCGCGAGGTGGCCCAGTTCGTGCGCCATCGACCAGTTCTCCCTGAACCAGTTGCCGGTCGCTGGGATCGCGATCACGCGCCTCCCGCCGACCGTGAACGAGTAGGCAGTTGAGAGGTCGGGAACACGCACTACGTCAACGCCGAGGCGCTGCTCCAGGCGTTCTGCAAACGGGCGCACGAAGGCGTCTCCAAGGAGATCACGCGCCTTGTCCGGGTGGTCGGGAAGCGGGTTAGCAATTTCCGGCTCCCGGTACGCCTGCCGGTAGGCCAGGGCGATGTTCTGGATAGTCGCTTCGTCGCCCTCGCGGCCGGGGATGTCCCGCTCGCCGGTCTCGTGGTCGAAGTTGTGCCGGGCTGCGACGGTTAGACGGTTCGGGTCCGGGGCGCCGGTGATTATCCAGTGCAGGTCCGCATTGAGCCGCTCAGCAAGCCGAGCAAGTTCCAGCGATGAGAACTGGCGCTTGTCCCTGAGGGCGCGCGAAAACGCATCGGGGGTCATCCCGATGTCCTGTGCGATGTCCCTGTGCAGGTCGTCCGGGCACACCTGCTCGATCCGCTCCAGCACGCGGGAACCGATGCTGTGCATGCATGCACGGTACGGCTCGGTTGGGAAAATCCCAAGTAGGCGGCGCCGTTCTGTGGCCTAGTCAGGCCGGACGATTGCGGCCCATCGGCCCATCGGGCGGCCACCGACAGGACCGCCAGGTGCTCCAGGGCCTCGTGCTGGGTCCAGTCGATGTCCTCGTGGACGGCGACGTTCCCGATTCCAGCGAACGTTGAAGTCGACGCGATCACGCTGGAGGAGATTCCGCGTTCGCAAGATTCCGTCGGCCTGTGCGCCTAGTCTCCGCACCGTGTCTGAGGAGAAAAAGGCCCCAGCCGTCGGCCGGGTGATGAAGCTACAGAAGGTGCCGACCTACTCACGGGTGCGAGTCCGGGACTGGGGCAGCATCGAAGAGGTCGACGATGAGGTGTCGTTCAATGTCGACGACGTGGTGACGCTATGGACCAACTGCGTCGAGCCAGACAACACGTTCGCCGCCGTGGAACTGCGTGGCGTACTCGGCGCAACACCCGAACTCCAGTGGCTGCCCGAAGACGCCAAGGTCGAGATCGTGGAACTCCCGAGGTTCGCGGGCCAGCCCGACGACCTACTCCGTGGCCTCAAGCCGATGAAGGCGCCTGAAGGCAGCAAGGGGGTGCTGGTGACCGCCGACGGCTTTCACCCGCTCGTTTGGAATTGCGACCCGCTCTTCTCGCCGGTCCAGGGCTGGAGCGATCCTGAGACCTCCGTTGAGGTCCTCCTCTGCGCGCTCAACGTCGCACCCGACGACGGGGTCCTCCGTCCACAACTGCTCTCTGCACTACGGGCCCGGTACGCGCGCGTCGTCAAGGACGAAGACACCTACCCGCCGCGGCATTATCCGTGGCGCGGGACACTGCAGCCCAACCGCTCGCTCTTGGAATATCTGAGGGGCTGACAGCGCGCGCAGATCGCACGTCTTGCTGCGACACCCCGCACGAAACTGGGAGACTGCGCACATGCCAGCCACCATTCAGGATCTTCTCGATGACCTCCGCGCGACGGCGCTGGACGAGCGGGACAAGGGTGACAGGTTCGAGCGGCTGATCGCCTCCTACCTGAGCACTGACCCGGAGTGGACGGCGAAGTTCTCGGACGTCTGGCTGTGGTCTGACTGGCCAGGTCGTCAGGGTCGACCCGACACCGGGATCGACTTGGTGGCCCAACGTCGTGAGACCGGCGACTTCGCGGCGATCCAGTGCAAGTTCTACGACGAGAAGCGGTCGGTCTCCAAGGGCGACATCGACTCGTTCGTCGCGACCAGCGGCAAGGCCGATTTCTCCGAGCGGTACATCTTCGACACCGCCAAGGAGTGGTCCAAGAACGCCGAGGACACACTCCACGGGTTGAGCGTCCCTGTCCAGCGGATCGACGTCGGCTACCTCAACGACGCCAACATCGACTGGTCCGCCTACTCCTGGTCCACCCCTGAAGTCGTCGTCCCAACCGGCAAGAAGGCGCTGCTTACTCACCAGCAGACCGCCCTCACGAAGGTCCGCGACGGCCTCGCCGAGCATGATCGCGGCAAGTTGATCATGGCCTGCGGCACCGGCAAGACCTTCACATCCCTGAGGATCGCCGAGGACCTCGTGGGTACGGGCGGATCGGTGCTGTTCCTCGTTCCCTCGATCCAGTTGCTCTCCCAAAGCCTGCGTGAGTGGATGGCCAACGCGGAGGTCGACATCCGGCCGTTCGCGGTCTGCTCCGACGTCCGAGTCGGCCGCAAAACCAGCACTGACGACGCCGACATGTCCACCATCGACCTCACCGAACCCGCCACCACGAACGCCGCAACCCTCGTGGCCCGCAGCCAAGTCGGCAAGCACGCAACCGACCGGATGACCGTCGTGTTCGCGACCTACCAGTCCATCGACGTGATCGCCGATGCCCAGAAGCAGGGTCTCGGTGCATTCGACCTGATCATCTGCGACGAAGCCCACCGCACCACCGGCGTCACCCTGGCCGGGAAGGACGAGTCACACTTCGTCAAGGTCCACGACGGCGACTTCCTGAAAGCCGCGCGACGCCTTTACATGACCGCCACCCCACGAGTCTTCGGCGAAGAGGTTCGCAAGAGGGCCACTGACGCCGAAGCGATCCTCGCCGACATGGGCGACGAAGAGACCTACGGCCCAGAGCTGCACCGGCTCGGCTTCGGCGACGCCGTGGAGGCAGGCTTGCTGACCGACTACAAGGTCCTCGTCCTCGCCGTGGACGAGAATTACGTGTCCGAGAACTTCCAGCACGCCATGGCGCAGTCCGGAGAGATCAATCTCGACGACGCAGCCCGCTTGATCGGCTGCTGGAACGGCCTTGCCAAGCATTTCGGGTCCGACGAGCAGGTCACCGACCGCTCGCCGATGAAGACGGCCGTTGCTTTCGCCAAGGACATCCGAGCATCGAAGCAGGCCGCCGAGTCCTTCCCGG
This sequence comes from Nocardioides rotundus, assembly GCF_019931675.1. Classification (GTDB taxonomy): domain Bacteria; phylum Actinomycetota; class Actinomycetes; order Propionibacteriales; family Nocardioidaceae; genus Nocardioides; species Nocardioides rotundus. The sequence continues at coordinate 3,439,317 of NZ_CP082922.1, read as the reverse complement.
TTCTCGTCGAGCGGGCGTTGCAGGACGAGAACGGCGACCCCGGCCGCAACCACTTGCGCGTCGAGGCGGCCCATGTCGACGGCACGATGGGCATCCACGAACGCAACCGCCGCCTCGACTGGCTGAAGGCTGACACGGGCGACAACGTGTGCCGCGTCCTCACCAACGCTCGCTGCCTGTCCGAAGGCGTCGACGTGCCCGCCCTTGATGCCGTGCTGTTCCTGACACCCCGCGGGTCACAGGTAGACGTCGTGCAGTCGGTCGGACGCGTGATGCGAAAGGCGCCTGGCAAGGAACTCGGCTACATCGTCCTCCCGGTCGTGGTGCCGTCCGGGGTCCGACCGTCAGATGCACTCAACGACAACAAGAAGTACCAGGTCGTCTGGCAGGTCCTCCAGGCACTGCGTTCCCACGACGACCGCTTCCACGCGCTGGTCAACTCGATCGAGTTGAACAAGCGCAAGACGAACCGGCTCATCATCGACGACGTGACCCCGCGCAAGGAGCGCGAGGGTAACGACGAGACCGAGACTCAGCAGTTGACGCTCGACTACGGGTTCGAGGGCTTCCGGGACGCTATGTACGCGCGGATCGTCAAGAAGGTCGGCGAGCGCCGCTACTGGGAATCATGGGCGAGCGACGTTGCCGACATCGCCCGCGCGCACATCACTCGAATCAACGGTCTTCTCGCCGACCCATCATCGAACGCCGCAAAGGAGTTTGAGGTCTTCCTCGATGGACTTCGTGGCAACCTCAACGAGTCGATCACCCAAGACGAGGCGATCGAGATGCTTGCCCAGCACATCATCACCCGTCCCATCTTCGAGGCGCTGTTCGCCGGGTACGACTTCGCCGCGAACAACCCAGTCGCCCAGACGATGGAGTTGATGCTTGCAAGCCTCGACGAGCACAACCTCGAATCCGAACAGGCCCACCTGGACCGCTTCTATGCGTCCGTGCGTCGGAGGGTCGAAGGTGTCACTGACGCTGGCGGCAAGCAGCGGGTAGTCGTCGAGTTGTACGACAAGTTCTTCGCCACAGCCTTCACCAAGACCGTTGACAAACTCGGCATCGTCTACACCCCCGTCGAGATCGTCGACTTCATTCTCCGCTCGGCTGACGAGGTATTGAGGAGCGAATTCGACCAGGGGCTGACTGATGAAGGCGTCCATGTCCTCGACGGGTTCACAGGCACCGGCACCTTCGTCGTCCGCCTCCTCCAGTCCGGGCTGATCGAGCCTCATGACCTGGCCCGGAAGTATGCGAACGAGCTACACGCGAACGAGATCCTGCTCTTGGCGTACTACATCGCCGCGGTCAACATCGAGACCACCTACGCCGAGCAGATCGCGCAGACCGGGGGCACCACGGCGCCGTTCCCCGGGCTGGTCCTGACCGATACCTTCCAGTCCTACGAAGATGGCGACCGACAAGACCTCGCGATCTTCCCGGAGAACAACTCGCGCATCGTCCGGCAGCGGGAACTGCCCATCACCGTGGTGCTCGGCAACCCGCCCTACTCCGTCGGACAGGACTCCGCCAACGACGACAACCAGAACACGTCCTACCCCATGATCGACGCCGCGATTCGGCGCGACTACTCAGCCGACCGCGGCCGTGGTGGTAATAGCTCGCTTTACGACTCGTACATCCGAGCCATCAAGTGGGCCACCCTTCGGATCGCCGACCGAGGAGTCATCGCGTTCGTCACCAACGGCGGGTTCCTCGACTCCAACGTCGGCGGAGAGATGCGTCAATCCCTCGCAGACGAGTTCTCCGACATCTACGTCTTCAACCTCCGCGGCAACGGGCGCATCGCGGGTGAGGAGGGCCGGAAGGAGGGCAGACCGGTCTTCGAGTTCGGCGGCTGGCGTCCAGACGGAACCGAGATCAAGAGCACCAAGGGCGGCTCCCGAGCCACCATCGCGATCGTCATGCTCGTCAAGAACCCGGCGAAGAGCGGCCCGGCGCAGGTCCACTACACACAGGTCGACGACTACCTGACGGCCGGCCAGAAGATCCGTGCTGTCCAGGCAGGTGAGAGCTTCTCGAATCTCGACATGCGCGAGATCACCCCGAACGCAGCCGGAGATTGGCTCAGCCAACGCACCGACGACTTCAAGACATTCCTCCCGATCGGGGCAAAGCACGGGGAAGATCTTGCTGGTCCGACGATCTTCGAGGTGTACGGCCGCGGCCTGGAAACTGGTCGCGACGCCTGGGTGTACCAGTCATCCGAGTCGCGCCTCCGCGAGAACGTCCAGCGGACCATCGCGGCATACAACGCACAAATCAGTGACTTCGAGGAGCACCTGAAGGCGCACCCCGGCGCGAAGCCCAAGGATCTCGTCAAGGACTTCATCGACCTCGATGCCACCCGAATCTCGTGGACCCTCAGCCTGAAGAACCGTTTGGCTGCCCGGAAGCCGTTAACGTACGACGGGGAGCACGTGGTCACTGCCACCTACCGCCCCTTCTTCAAGCAGCACGCCTACTTTGACCACGGGCTCAACCACATCCGAGGACAAATGCCGCGAATGTTCCCGACGAGGGAACAGCCGAACCGGGGTTTCGTCCTGACGGGCGTCAGCTCTCATGCGCCGTTTTCGTTCATCGCAATCGATACGCTGCCGGATCTCCACGTCCTTGACACAGGACAGTGCTTCTCGCGCTGGACCTACGAGGCGTCGGAGCCTGAGGAGGGGACGCTGGACCTGCTGGCTGCGGCCGACGACGAGGTGATCGACGGCTACAGGCGCATCGACAACATCACCGACGCGGCTCTCGCGCTCTTCCACGAGGCATACCCGGCAGAGCAGATCACCAAGGACGACGTGTTCCACTACGTCTACGGGCTGATGCACTCGCCCGACTACCGCAGCGCCTACGCAGCCGACCTGAAACGAACCCTTCCCCGCATCCCCTTCGTCCGAGATTTCCGGGCGTTCGCCAGTGCGGGCTCCCGACTGATGGACCTTCACCTCGGCTACGAGTCCGCCGACCCATATCCAATGGCTGGCTTCGAAGCCTTACCACCGACAGGCTCGGACCCGTTCGCCTACTACGCCGTCGACAAGAAGATGCGGTTCGGAAAGGCCACGGCACAGCAACGCGCCGACGGCATAAAGGAGGACCGCACGACCCTCCACTTCAACGAACGGATCGTGCTGTCCGGAATCCCGGAGGCTGCCCACCGCTACATGCTCGGGAGCCGATCGGCGATCGAATGGATCATCGACCGCTACTACGTCAAGACCGACAAGGCGTCGCAGATCGTCAACGACCCCAACGACTGGTCTCGCGAGGTCGGCAACCCCCGACACATCCTCGACCTGCTCGCGAGGGTCGTCTCCGTGTCCGTCGAGACGATGAAGATCCTCGATGCGCTCCCGCCATTGGAGCTTGTCGACGCCACCGGCAGCGAAGGTCGCTGAGACAGATGGCCTACCCCACGCTCGCACTCCACCTTCTGATCTCGGCGCCTGGCGACGTCCCCACCGAAGACCTCCAGGTCATCCGCAAGACGATCAGCCAGTGGAACCTCAACTTCGGCCGTGTCGTTGGTTTGACCGTGCTGCCGGTCTCCTGGACCGAGCACGCGGTGGCGGAGTTTGGTGAGCGACCACAGGCAATCCTCAACGATCAGATCGTTGACGAGGCCGACCTTGCGATCGCCCTGTTCTATGACCGACTCGGCACGCCAACCGGAGAGGCCGAGTCCGGCACCGCCGAGGAGGTCAAGGTTCTGGTTGAGGCAGGGAAGCCAGTCGCAGTCCTGACGAACAGCGCGCCGCGGGCGCCACTCAGCGGACCGGGGCTGGAGGAGCGGCAGCGACTGACGACCTACCTGGCTGAGCTGCGGAAGAGCGCTCTCGTCCTCGACTACGCCGTGGCGGGGGATCTCGTCACTCACGTGAACAACTTCCTGAGCCGTGCGACTGGGCAGTTCCAGGGTGCTGTCCACGAGTCCAAGGCGGAAGCAACCCCGGACGCCTCCGAGGGCGTCTGGCCGCGCGCCGAGGTCAGAGAGAGCGTCCGGACGGACAACAAGGGGCGCATCAAGACCGAGCGGAAGTGGTCTCTCATATTGCACAACACCTCCAGCGGTCCTGCGTCCGAGGTAGACTTCTCGTTCGAGGATCTACCAGCCGATGCGTTCTTCCAGGTGCTTCGGGAAGAGGGGCCACTCGGCACGATCCCACCCGATGGGGAGATGAGATTCCCTCTGCTGCTGGCCATGGGGTCACCGGGTGCGGTCGAGTGCGTGGTCACCTGGACCGACGCGGCGGGCAACGAGCGGGAGACGCGCGCAACGGTGCGCACGTGATCCGCACACGGCCGGGTTGTGGTGATCCGTCGGGTGCCGGAGATTGCGCCAATGAGTGCACCAGTGCACCGGAAGTTGCTCCAGTTGGCGGTATCACGGGACGTCACGAGTGATCACGCGACATCACGGTCTGCGCAGGGCAGACGGTACATGGCGTGTTCAGCATGCGAGAAGATTTGAATCTAACCGTGACGATTAGGTCGTCGGTTCGATTCCGACAGGCGGCTCCACCCACCACCAGCGGCAGACGCCCCCTGCGCCGCCGCGCGCATCAGTCGCGCGGGCCCGGCGACGGGGCGCCTTCCGGCCAGCGCACATCGAGCGCGCCGCTGGGACACCGGGCCACCTGGGCGGCGACCCGCTCGGCGGAGGTGCCGTCCGGCGTGATCCACGTCCGCTCGCGCGGGTCGAAGACCTGGGGCAGCTGGCGGAAGCACCGCTCGGAGTGCTCACAGAAGGCCGGCCGCCAGACCACCGTGATGTCCTCACCGGCGTACAGGATCCCTTTGGTCTTGCTCTGGTGCCGAGCGAAGGTGCGGACCGAGATGTCCCCCTCGAGCAGCCGGGAGACGGGGCACTTCGCCGCATCGGGATCCAGCGGAGTGGTGAAGTCGACGTCGCGGTCGATGGTGGTCGTGACGACGCCGTCCTTGCTGATCAGGAAGAAGTCGACGACCACGGCGATGGAGGGTACGTCGAGCGCGTGCTCGTCGATGTAGGAGCGAAGCTCCACCCTGCCGCCCCCGGACGAGCCGCGCGTGGGACGGCGTCAGGTGTCGGCCTTCACGCCAAGCACCGGAGTCGTGGCGTCGAGCAGGATCCGCTGAGCGGTGCTCCCGAGCAGCACCTTGCCGACCGGTGAGCGGTGCCGCAGCCCCACGACGATCATCGACGCGTCGTGCCACTGGGCGACCTGGACCACGGCGTCGCCGGGATCCTGCAGGTCCGCGGTCTCCACGCTGACCTTGCCGCCGGTCTCCTGCAGCGCCTCGAAGACGGCCGGCCAGCGCTGGGCGATGGCGCCCGGGTCCGGCAGCGGCCGGTCCCGCACAGCCGGCACGAGGACGACGTCCTCGCCCCGGCGCGCAGCCTCGGTGACGCCGTGCCGCAGGGCGGCGTGGCCCGGCGGGGTGTCGGCGTACGCGACGACGATCGTCATGAGCGTCCCTCCTGGAACGGGGTGGATGCGGCGGTCACTGCATGAATCCTTGCGGAAGGTCGATCGGCAGGACCGACGGCAGCACCAGCAACGCCGCCCCGAGGACGAGCGTGTAGGCGATGGCCGCGCGCGGCGCTGCCCGGCCGGCGTACATCAGGAACGCCGGAACGAAGACCAGGACCGCCGCGAGGTAGCCGCCCGCGGCGACCAGGGCCAGGAAGACACCCATCGCTGCGAAGCAGGTTCCGGCGGCGACCAGCTCCCGGGTGGGGACCCCCCGCGCCTCAACGGGGTCGACGGAGGCGCCCGGACCGGACGACCCGCGCGGCCGCTGACGCCACTCCTGCCACAGCAGCGCGATGCAGCACAGCAGCCCGCCGGCCGTCACCAGCCGAGGAACCAGGCGGGCGCCATCGGAGAACGACCCACTGGCGACGAACGCGGCGCCGAAGATCGCCAGGGCGCCGACGGCGACGGCGAAGGACCACTTCGTGCCCGCCAGGGAGCCCTCGAACTCGTCGGCAGGCTCGCGCTCCTCGCTGCGGTGCCCCTCGTCCACGCCGGCGGCGCGGCGTGCCCGAAGGCCCTTGACGATGGCCCACAGCGCGGGCACGACCAGGATGGCGGCGAAGATGAGCACACCCGGGCGCAGCATCCACTCGGTGCCGCCGTACAGGCTCGTCGTGAGGTAGTAGTAGCGCTCCATCGGGATAGCGAGCACGAAGCCGATGAGGAACGGCGCCCGCGGATAGCCGGTGCCCTTGAGCAGGTACCCCGCGACGCCCAGCAGGATCATCACCCACAGGTCGCCGAGCTTGCCGCCCTCCTGGTAGGCGCCGAGCAGCATGACCACCAGCAGGCCGGGGCCCAGCAGGGCGAACGGCACCCGGGTGAGCTTCGCCAGACCGGGGGAGGCGATGAAGCAGAGCAGGGCGCCCAGGACGCTGGCGATCGCGAAGGACCAGATGATGACGTACATCAGGTCGAGGTGCTCGGTGACGATGGTCGGGCCGGGCTGGATGCCGTAGGTCAGCAGCATCCCCAGCAGCATCGCGGACGGCACGCCGCCGGGGATCCCGAAGAGCAGCGTCGGGATCAGGTCGCCGGCCTCGACGGAGTTGTTGGCGCTCTCCGGGCCGACGATGCCGCGCGGGTCGCCCTTGCCGAACTTCCGCTTGTCCTTCGAGGTCGCCACCGCCTGGCCGTAGGCGAGCCACGTGCCGGCGGTCGCACCGACGCCGGGCAGGACACCGGCCCAGATGCCGATCAGCGCACCCCGGATCACCTGCGCCCAGTGCGTGAGCCACTCGCGGATCCCACTGAGCCACCCGCCGCGCAGCTCGACCGGCTCCTCGTCCACCCGGCGCTGGCCGACCCGGCTGGCGATCTCGGCGAGGCCGAACACGCCCAGCGCGACGGCGACCAGGGAGAGCCCGTCGACGAGGAACAGGCTGCCGAAGGTGAAGCGCGTCTCCGCGGTGGTCGGCGACATGCCGACCAGCCCGAGCAGCAGCCCGAGGAAGCCGGCGGTCAGGCCCTTCACCACGTTCTTGCGCGACAGTACGGCGGCCAGCGAGACGCCGAGGATGGTGAGCATGAACAGCTCCGGGCTGCCGAAGGACAGCACCATCGGGCGCGCCAGGGGAACGGCGATGGTCAGCCCGACCGCGCCGATGAGGCCGCCCGCCATCGAGGAGAGGAACGCCAGGGACAGTGCCCGTTTGGCCTGTCCCGCCCTGGCCATGGCGTAGCCGTCGAGCATGGTGACGCTCGCCGATGCCGAGCCCGGCGCCCCGAGGAGTACGGCGGCCACGGTGTCGGACGTGTGCACCACCGCGAGCGCGCCGATGAGCATCGCGAGGGCCTGCGCGGGCTCCATGCCGAAGGTGATGGGGAGCAGGATCGCGACGGCGCCGGTGCCGCCCAGGCCGGGGATGAGGCCGATCACCAGGCCGGCGATCACGCCGATGCCGAGCATGACCAGCAGGCTGGGGTCGGCCAGCTGGCCGAGTGCTGCGAAAGCGGAGTCAGTCATGGTCGGGCCTCACTCAACGGGGGTGTCGTAGTCGGATTCGAGGAGCTCGACGACGCGGGCGCGGACGTCGTCGTCGACGGCGTACGCCTCACCGACCCGTCGTCGCAGGTCGCCGGACGCCTCGAGCGGGTAGCCGCCGAGCACCTCGCCGGCACGCTCCTCGAAGCCCGGGTCGTTGCCCAGCCGAGCAGCAGTGGACTGCAGCAGGTCGACCGCGGCGTCCGGAGTGTCCTCGGGCACCCACAGCGCCTTCTGATACGTGTAGGTCAACGCCAGGATGTCGCGGTAGGCTGCCAGCGCCTCCGGCTCCGGCGGAGCGCCGTTGAGCTGCTCGTAGACCTCCACCACCGTGGGCAGTCGGGGGAAGTTCGGGTCGCGGACGATCCGCCCGTCCTCGTCGACCTGCCCCAGGCTGAACAGCGCCGTGGCCTTGCCGTCCTTCACCAGCGGCTGGACCGCGGAGGCGTAGGAGGAGGTGGTCTGGTAGTCGATGTCGATCTCACCGCGCTGCAGCGCCAGGTTGACCGGACCGCGGCCCTCGAAGCCGAAGATCGCGTCCACGTCCATGCCGAGCAGGTCGAAGGCCATCAGCGTGGTGACGTCGAGGCTGGTGGCGGCGATCCCGCCGAACCTCAGCGGTCGGTCCCGGTCGACCAGGTCCCGCACCGAGTCCACGCCCGCGCCGGTCCGTGCGTAGACGACAGCGCCCGTCCCGTTGGCCGCGATCGGCCGGAGGTCGGCGAAGTCGTACTGCACCGCCGACATCTCCAGGAGGTAGGGCACCACGGTCGTGGCGGTGCTGACGAGGACCTCGGTGCCGTCGGGCTCGGCGCTCGCGACGTACTGGTTCGTCCCGAGGATGCCCTCGCCGCCGTCCTCGTTGACCGGCGCGAAGCCCGGACGCCCCGGGACGGCGCGGCTCAGCTCGTTGCCGATGAACCGGGCCCAGGTGTCGGTGCCGCCGCCCTCGGCGAGCGGGATCATGAACTCCACCGTCTCGCCGGCGTAGTCGCCGTCCTCGGTCGCGGCCGGAGGGTTGAGCAGGTCCCCGCCGAGGACCGACGCGATCACCGCGAGCACGCCGAAGCCGCCCACCACCGCCGCCACCCGGCTCGGCCGCTGCGGAGGCGGGTCGGCCGGGAGCGTGGCGGGCTCCGGTGTCCTGGTGGGGTCGGTGAGCACGGTCATGCCTTTCCTCCAGTGACAGCCAGCATGGGGGAGTCCCGATGCTGGAGGGAAGTGGTCTCCTCCGCGGATACGTCGGGGAGTACGACGGCGCCGGTGGCGAGCCGCCGGTAGGTGCGGACGACGCCGACGACCGGCGCCCCGTCGTGGTGGTCGACGAACGTCTCGACCGTGCCCGCCGGAGTGTGCAGCCGCAGGCCGGTCTCGGCGCTGGTGACGTCGGCGACCACGGTGCCCGGCGTGCGGGCCGCCATGGTGATGGCGACCGAGCCGGTGATGGGGACGGCGGGGTGCACGCGCCCCATGGAGAGCATCCGCACCTCGAGGTCCGCGTCGGCGGAGGCCGGCGCCGCGATGAGCGCCAGCTTCGGCACGGCCCGCTGGGCGAGCTGCGGGGTCTCGGCCAGTCCCATCCGGACGGCCGCCTGGCGTCGTACGTCGTCCAGCCGGGACAGCAGCCCGGGTGTCGCCTCGAGTCGGGCCGGGGTCTCGATGCCGGTCAGCCCCAGCTGGGTGGCCGGGACGAGGACGACGGGTGCGCCGGCGTCCAGCAGCGTCACGGTGAGGCCGTCGATCTCCTCGCGCGAGGAGCCGGTGGGCAGCAGCCGGCCGGTGCTGCGCCCCGCGGGGTCGACGAAGCCGAGGCGGACCGGCACCCCGCCGAACGGGACGCCGGGGTTCGCCGCTTCGGGGGACTCGGAGAGCACGCCGCCGGGGGTGGGGACCTCCTGCACGATCAGCTGGCCGGTGTTGGCGTTGCGCACCCGGACCGTGGTGTCCCCGCTCTCGGTGGCCACCCAGCCCTCCCGGATCGCGAACGCCGCGACGACCGCCGAGCAGTTGCCGCAGTTGCTGCCCCAGTCCACGGTGGCGTCCTCGATGCCCACCTGGCCGAAGAGGTAGTCGACGTCCACGCCCGGCTCGCTGGAGCGGGAGAGGATCACCGCCTTGCTGGTCGTCGAGGTGCCGCCGCCGACGCCGTCGACCTGGCGCGCATCCGGGCTGCCGTAGAGGCGTAGGAGGACCTCGTCCACGGTCAGGCCGGGCACGTCCAGGTCCTCGCGGCGGAAGACCCAGCACTTGCTGGTCCCTCCGCGCATCCAGGTGGCGGGGATCTCGCGCATCGACGCTCCTCGGGGTCTGTGGCTGGTCCGACCCGATCAGCGTGCGCCCACAGAGGCGTTAGCACCATCGATGCTTTCTGCATCTTGATTAAGCATTGCTTCAATCATCGGCGGCGCCGATGGGCGGGTGGCGCGCTTGGCACTGGGTTAAGCGGCGCTGGGAGAGTGCTTCAATGCCATGAAGCGATGCTTGAAGGAGAGTGACGGCGATGCTTGATGTCCGACGCCTGCAGTGCCTGCTCGCCGTCGTGGAGGGCGGCTCGGTGACCGAGGCCGCGGCCCGGTTGGGCTATACGCCCTCGGCGATCTCCCAGCAGGTGCTGCGGCTCGAGCACGAGGTCGGGCAGCCGCTGCTGGAGCGGCATGCCCGCGGCATGCGGCCTACCGACGCCGGTCTCACCCTGGCCGGCCACGCCCGCAAGGTGCTCCAGCAGCTCTCGGCCGCCGAGGCCGACCTGGAGGAGCTCGCCGGTGCGCGGCGGGGCACCGTCGCCCTGGGCACCTTCCCCACGGTGGGCAGCTCCTTCCTCCCGCTGGCGGTCCAGGAGTACCGCAGCCGCTATCCGGCGATCGCGCTCACCATCACCAGCGCGCGCGAGGACGAGCTGCTCCGGATGCTGCACGAGGGCGCGGTGGCCCTCTCACTCCTGTGGGACTACGAGTGGGGCCGCGTCGATGACGAGGACCTGGTGCTGACCCGGCTCCTCGAGGACCCGACGGTGCTGCTGGTCGGCAAGGACCATCGGCTCGCGCGTCGCCGTACCGTCTCGATGTCCACGCTCGCCGAGGAGCAGTGGATCATCCGGGCGGGCGGGCACCCCGTCGTCGAGGTGCTCGAGCGTAGCGCGCTCGCAGCCGGCTTCACCCCGCGGATCTCCTTCCAGGCCAACGACTACCAGGAGGCGCAGGCAATGGTCAGCGTCGGGCTGGGTGTGGCGCTCGCACCCCGGACGGCGACGGTGAACCAGCACCCGGACGTGCGCGTGGTCTCCCTGGGCGGCACGGCCCCGGCTCGCCGGATCCTGGTCGCCCACCGTCCCGACAGGGTGCGTACGCCGGCCGCGCTGGCGCTGCACGAGGTGCTGGTCGACACCGCCCGCGAGTACGCCGGCTCGTCCTCGCGCTCCCGCTCTGCCCGCTGACCGGCCCGGACGTCATCCGAAGTGGGGAACCGCTTACCCGGAGCGTATGACGTCCGCGGCGGGCCGGAGGGAGGGGGAGCGTCAGTCGACGCCCGCCATCAGCTTGTGGATCGGCTTGGAGAGGGCTATGACGACGACGCCGGTGACGACGGCGGCGAGGCCGACCCAGATGAAGAAGGGCGACTCGTCGGCGGGGTCGTAGTAGCCGGCCAGGGTGCCCGCGAGCGCCGTACCGAGCGCGATGGAGAGGAAGTAGAGCGCCACCATCTGGGTGGAGAACTTCCGCGGCGCCAGCTTGGTCGTCGCGCTGAGGCCCACCGGGGAGATGAGCAGCTCGGCCACGGTGAAGACGAGCAGGATGCCCGCCAGCCCGAGGATCGGCGCGGTGTTCTGCCCCGCCGGCATCAGCAGGAAGCAGAAGAAGGCCAGCCCCATGACCGCCGTACCCGCGCCGAATTTCATCGGGGTCGACGGCTGGCGGCGGCCCAGGCGGGTCCACAGAGCGGCGAAGGCGCCGGCCAGCACGATGATGAAGACCGGGTTGATCGAGTTCACCCAGGAGACCGGCATGGTCCAGCCGAACAGGTCGCGGTCCAGCCGCTGGTCGGAGTAGATCGCGACCACGGTGAACTGCTGCTGGTAGAGCGACCAGAAGACCACGTTGCACACGAAGAGCGGCATGAAGGCGAAGATCCGGCTCCGCTCCGCCCCGCGGACCTGCCGGTCGGCGAGGATCACCACGAAGTAGCCCAGCGCCGCGATCGCGCTGACCCCGATCACGATGTCGGAGAGCCGGCCGGTGGTGATGACGCCGGTCATCACCAGGACCGCGACGAGGAGTACGACGACCACGGCGCCCGCGGCATAGGCGAGCCCGCGCCCCGCCGGCAGCGGGTTCGCGACGTGGTGGGTCGACTCGGGCAGCCGCCCGCGGTAGGCGGCGTACTGGATCAGCCCGATCGCCATGCCCACGGCCGCGGCGCCGAAGCCCCAGTGGAAGCCGACCTCGCTCTGCAGCAGGCCGGTCAGCAGCGGGCCGAGGAGCCCGCCGATGTTGATGCCCATGTAGAACAGCGAGAAGCCGGCGTCGCGGCGCGGGTCGTGCTCGTCGTAGAGCGAGCCGACCAGGGAGGTCGCGTTCGCCTTCACGCCGCCGGACCCGAGCGCGACGAGGGCCAGGCCGACGCCGACGCCGACCAGCCCCGGCAGCACCGCGAGGGCGATGTGCCCGGCCATCACGCAGATCGCGGAGTAGAACAGGGTCCGCTCCGGTCCGAGCACCCGATCGGCCAGCCACGCGCCGAGGATGGTGGAGAGATAGACCGAGCCGCCGTACGCGCCGACGATGCCGGTCGCGACCGCCTGGTCGATCCCGAGGCCGCCCTGCGCGGCGGAGTAGTAGAGGTAGATCAGCAGGATGCCCTGCATGCCGTAGAAGCTGAAGCGCTCCCACAGCTCCACGCCGAACAGGTTGGCCAACACCCCCGGTTGGCCGAAGAAGCCGGTGTCGTGAGGTGAGACGGCGGCAGGACGGGTGTTAGGGGAGGTCACTGGCTCAAGCGTGCCACCCCTCCGGGTGGGTCGAGACACCGGGTCGGCCGAGCGGCCCCGGCATCACAGCGTGCGCTGGATGGCCCGCATCCGTTGGATCTCCGCCCGCTGGCTGGTGGCGATGTCGGCCGCGAGCTCCTGGGCCTGCACCTCGCGCCCGTCGCGGAGGGCGACGTTCGCCATGGCGATCGCCCCGCGGTGGTGCTGGATCATCCCGGATAGGAAGAGTCGGTCGAACCGCGCCCCGCGGGCGCGGGCGAGCTCCTTCATCTGCTGCCCGGTGAGCATCCCGTTCATCGCCATCAGCCGGCCGTGCGCCTCGTGGTCGGAGTGGCCGTCGTGGCTGGCCAGGTCCCCGGCGTCCTGGGGTACGGCGTACCCCCGGGACTGCAGCCACGCGGTCATCAGCTGGATCTCCGGCCCCTGCGCGCCCTCGATCCGCCGCGCGAGCGCCTTGACCTCGTCGCTGGCGGCCCGGGTCCGCGCGAGCGCGCTCATCTCCAGCGCCTGCGCGTGGTGCGGCACCATCATCCGGACGAACATCATGTCCGGCTCGTTGGCCTTCGCCGCCCGCACGGTGGTGTCCGGGGGCAGGGTGCGGTTGGCCTCGCCCGGCCTGCCGGGCTGGACGATCTCGCCGCGGGCGGCGGTGCCGCTGCCGGAGTCCGCCTGCCGGCTCGCGGCGGGCGACGACCCCGACGAGGACGCCTCGGAGTCGCCGGTCGACGTACACGCGCTCAATGCCACGACGAGTGCGGCGACCGGCAGGAGACGGGAGTGAGGCACGGCAAACCTTCCGAGATGTCGCCGACAGGGGTGGTGTGACCCAGCCCACTCTACGTAGGATCGAGGGCACCCCCAAACGGAAGGCCGGACCATGACTCGGGCAACACGGATAGGCAGCGCGGCAGTGGCGTTCGGAGGCCTGATGGCGGCCGGTCTGGTCACCATCGCCCCGGCGGTCGCGCACGAGGACGACCAGCGCAAGGGCGCGGTCACCGAGAAGGCCGACCCCCGGTGCGCACCGAACCAGCGCGCCCTGGAGCGGGCCGGCGACCGCTTCGCCCAGGGCTGCCTGTCCCAGGAGCAGCTGAAGCGGCTCGAGGGCGCCGAGGCCGAGCTGGCGCCGGGGGAGCAGGCGAGCCAGGACATGAACCTGCTGGCGAACATCCCGAAGAACGGCGCCTTCGCCGACTACTCCTCCTTCAGCACCGACCTGGCCTTCCAGGGCGACTACGCCTACGCCGGCAACTACAACGGCTTCACGGTCTACGACATCAGCACGCCCGCCGAGCCCGAGCAGGTCGTGCAGGTGGTCTGCCCCGGCTCGCAGAACGACGTGTCGATCTACGAGAACCTCCTGGTGCTCGCCACCGACTCCAGCCGCAGCAACGACAGCTGCGACAACACCAGCCAGTCCGCGACGGTCAAGGACTCCTGGGAGGGCGTGAAGGTCTTCGACGTCAGCAATCCCGCCCAGCCGGAGTACGTCGCCGCCCTGGAGACCAAGTGCGGCGCGCACACCCAGACGCTGGCCCCGAGCAAGGACGGGAGGAACCTCTACGTCTACGTCTCCTCCTACAGCCCCAACGAGGCATTCCCCGACTGCCAGCCACCGCACGACCAGATCAGCGTCGTCGACATCCCGACCCAGGACCCGGCCTCCGCGCGCCTGGCGGCCGAGCCGGTGCTCTTCCCCGACGGCGGCAACCAGCCGGGCAACTACTCGGCGCCGACGAGCGGCTGCCACGACATCACCGCCTACCCGGAGAAGGACATCGCGGCCGGCGCGTGCATGGGCGACGGCATCCTGATGGACATCTCCGACCGGCTGAACCCCACGGTCACCGAGCGGGTGCGCGACACCGAGAACTTCGCCTTCTGGCACTCCGCCACGTTCAACAACCGCGGCACCAAGGTGGTCTTCACCGACGAGCTCGGCGGCGGCGGTGCGCCGACCTGCAACAAGACCGTGGGGTCGACCAAGGGCGCGAACGGGATCTACGACATCCGGCCGGGCGGTCAGCTGGTGTTCGGCAGCTACTACAAGATCCCGCGCGAGCAGTCCGACACCGAGAACTGCGTGGCCCACAACGGGTCGCTGATCCCGGTCAAGGGCCGTGACGTGATGGTCCAGGCGTGGTACCAGGGCGGCATCTCCGTCTTCGACTTCACCAATACCCGCAAGCCCAAGGAGCTCGCCTGGTTCGACCGCGGGCCCCTTGACGCCGACGAGCTGATGCTGGGCGGCTCGTGGTCGGCCTACTACTACAACGGCTACGTGTTCTCCAGCGACATCCAGAAGGGCTTCGACGTCCTGGAGGTCACGAACAAGATGGTGCGCAACGCGCCCCGTCACACCTACGACGAGTTCAACCCGCAGACCCAGCCGAGCTTCAACGGCTGAGCCGACCTGCCGGACCGGTGGGGACATCTCACGCGAGATTGTCTCCGCCGGTTTCGCCTGTCAGGGTCAGGGCATGACCGACACGACGACCGACGCCGACACCAAGCTCCGGATCCGCGACGCCCTCATCGCGCAGGCGCGCACCGAGCTCGAGGCCACCAACGACAACCTCGACGACGAGCTGCGCGCGGCGGAGCTGGACCAGGACGAGCCGGTCCGCCCCGACGACACCTCGCAGTCCGACGAGGCGGGGGAGCTCAAGGGTCTGCTCGGCGCGGCGGCGGAGGCGCAGGAGGGCCGGATCGCCGAGATCGAGGCGCTCGACGTCTCCCCGGCCGACGCCGTACGCCCCGGCGCGATCGTCGGCTTCGGCGGGCAGCGCTTCCTCGTGGGCGCCGCGACCCCGGACGTGGAGATCGACGGGGTGGAGTACACCGGCCTGACCACGGACGCGCCGATCTACGCCGCGATCGAGGGGCTGACGGTGGGCGACACCTTCACCTTCCGCGACCGCGAGCAGCAGATCGACTTCCTGGCCTGATCGGAGGTGCACTCGCAGGTGAGGCGGAGGGGGAGCTTCAGCCGGTAGGCATAGGTGGAGACGTCCCGCCGTGGAAGGAGACCACCGTGCCGCAGCCACAGCAGCAGACCCCACCGGGCCTCCAGAGCAGGATGGAGCCGCGCCCGGACTGCGGCGAGGAGAGCTACCAGGGATCGGGCCGGCTGGCCGGCAAGCGCGCCATCATCACCGGCGGTGACAGCGGGATCGGCCGGGCGGTCGCGATCGCCTACGCCCGCGAGGGCGCCGACGTGCTCTTGTCCTACCTCGACGAGCACGAGGACGCCGCCGACACCGCACGCCTCGTCGAGGAGGCGGGCCAGCGGTGCGTGCGGGTCGCCGGAGACATCTCCGACGCAGGCCACTGCCGGGAGATCGTCAACCACGCCGTCCGCCAGCTCGGCGGCGTGGACATCCTGGTCTGCAACGCCGCCTTCCAGATGACTCACGACACTCTCGAGGAGATCAGCGACGAGGAGTGGCAGAAGACCTTCGCGATCAACATCCACGCGATGTTCTACCTGGTGAAGTCGGCGCTGCCCTACCTCGCCAAGGGGTCGTCGATCATCGGCAGCTCGTCGGTCAACTCCGACTCGCCGAACCCCACGCTGGCGCCGTACGCCGCGACGAAGGCGGCGATCGCGAACTTCGCCGCGAGCCTGGCCCAGCTGCTCGGCGACCGCGGCATCCGGGTCAACAGCGTCGCCCCAGGGCCGATCTGGACACCGCTGATCCCGGCGACCCTGCCGACCGACGCGGTCGAGTCGTTCGGCGACGACGTCCCCCTCGGCCGCGTGGGCCAGCCCGCGGAGCTCGCTCCGGTCTACGTGATGCTCGCCTCCGACGAGGCGTCCTACGTCTCCGGTGCCCGGGTCGCCGTGACCGGCGGGCGGCCGATCCTCTAGGCGCTGGCCTCGGCGACGCGGCCGCGGAGGCAGGGGACTCCCGGCCACCCCTCGAGGCACGCCCGCTCGGGGGAGGCGGGCTGGCCCTGGGCTGCCTAGCGTTGACGGCGACGCCCCGACGCAGATGGGAGGCCATCGATGACCCGGTTCGGCTACACCCTGATGACCGAGCAGTCCCCGCCGCTGTCCCTGGTGGAGCAGGCCAGGCGCGCGGAGGCTGCGGGCTTCGACTTCGAGGTGAGCAGCGACCACTACTTCCCCTGGCTGAGCGCGCAGGGGCACGCGTCGTACGCCTGGAGCGTGCTCGGCGCGGTCGCCCAGGCCACCGAGCGGGTCGAGCTGATGACCTACGTCACCTGCCCAACGGTGCGCTATCACCCCGCGGTGGTGGCGCAGAAGGCGGCGACCATGGGCGTGCTCTCCCAGGGTCGCTTCACTCTCGGCCTGGGCTCGGGGGAGAACCTCAACGAGCACGTCGTGGGTGAGGGCTGGCCGAGCGTCGACGCGCGGCACGAGATGCTGGTGGAGGCGCTGGAGATCATCCGCGAGCTCTTCGGCAGTGACATGGTCACCTACGTCGGGCGGCACTTCCGGGTCGACTCCGCGCGGCTCTGGGACCGGCCCGAGACCCCGGTCCGGATCGCCACCGCGGTCAGTGGCCCGAAGTCCATCGAGCGCTTCGCCCCGCTGTCGGAGGACCTGGTCGCCGTGGAGCCGAACGCCGACTTCGTCTCGACCTGGAACGCGACGCAGGGGGCGCCGCGGATCGGCCAGGACGCCCGCGCCATCGGACAGATCCCGATCTGCTGGGACCCCGATCGCGATGCCGCCGTGCAGCGGGCGCACGAGCAGTTCCGCTGGTTCGCCGGCGGCTGGGGAGTCAACGCCGACCTGCCGACGACCGCCGGCTTCGCCGCCGCGACCCAGTTCGTCCGGCCCGAGGACGTCGCCGAGAACATCCCCTGCGGGCCGGACCTCGACGCG
Source organism: Nocardioides rotundus (assembly GCF_019931675.1). Taxonomy (GTDB): domain Bacteria; phylum Actinomycetota; class Actinomycetes; order Propionibacteriales; family Nocardioidaceae; genus Nocardioides; species Nocardioides rotundus. The sequence continues at coordinate 3,421,939 of NZ_CP082922.1, read as the reverse complement.
ATCGTCGAGGCGGTGTCGGCCTACTGGAAGGCCGGGTTCACCGACATCGCGCTGGTCCAGATCGGCGACGAGTCCACCGGCCCCTTCTTCGACCAGGCCGCAGAGCCGCTGCTCGCCAAGCTCCGCGACGCGGCGCCGGGCTCCTGACGCAGGGCGTGAGCCCTCACTCCGGGGTCGACGCGAGCGTGCGCAGGCGACGGGCGAATCCGTCCTCGACCCGGCTCCAGCGCCGGCCGGAGGTGGTGACCTCGGTCCGCGTGGTGGCGCACCAGGGCACGCCGGCGGCCCGCATGGCCGCCACCAGGGCGACGTCCTCGTGCGCGGTGACCGGCGGGAAGCCACCGACCCGTCGGTAGGCCGCGAGCGAGAAGCCGAGGTTGGCGCCGTGCACGTGCCGGTGCCCCTCGACCAGCCGATGACCCGCCTGCCAGCGGGCCAGCTCCGCCTCCGTCAGGTCCGCGGGGTCCGGGCGCACCGTGCCGACCACGAGCCCGTGGCCGAGGGCGGCCAGGCGCACCTGCTCGGTCAGCCAGTGCGGCGGCACCCGGGTGTCGGCGTCGGTGTTCGCGACCCACACCCCGGCCGGGTCGTGCTGTCCGAGGCGCTGCTCGGCCTCGAGCACGCCGATCGCGCGAGCCGCGCCCACGCGTCGTACGTCGGCCTCCAGCGCGCTCTCCCAGGGCCGGTGCCCCACGGCGTCGGCCGACCGGTCCGTACACCCGTCCAGCACGACGGTGACGGTGCAGTGGACCCCGGGATGGCGCATGTCGAGCTGCTCGACGGCACGGGCCATCGAGTCCAGGCAGCCGGGCAGCAGCTCCTCCTCGTCACGGGCCGGGACGACCACCGCGACGGCGGTCGGCGCCGGGGCCCGGGCTGAGGGGTCGATCAGGCTGGCCAGGGCGTCCTCCTCCGTGTCGTCGCCGCGCGGTCGACGCTAGGAGACGGTGCCGGCACGGACATCACCCCCAAGTCGACTGGCGGCCCGGCAGGGGCAGGTGTCGACTTCCGGGTGGTCTCCGGGGACCCCGCGCTGGCTACCGTCGGCCCCATGACCGAGCAACGAGGCGAGGCGCTTGAGGCCGCCCAGAACGTCGTCGACACCGTCAGCTCCTACCAGGCCGGGGCCGAGACCCAGGTCGTGCGCACCGAGCTCGAGTCGGGGCTGCGCGAGGCCGGCGTGACCGTGCCGCAGGGCGAGGTCGAGCGGCTGGCGCAGCAGATCAGCGACGGGGAGCAGACCCCGGAGGTCACCGAGGTGGGGACCGACGGAGAGGGCTGAGCCCGGTGGCGCCGTGACCCTTCCCGGCCTGGCGCCCCGGATGACCGACACCGTGCAGACCGCCGCTGCGGAGGCCACAGCCGCCGCAGCGGATGTTCCTGCGGCCCTCGCCCTCGCGCGTCGCCTGGGCCGGGAGGCGCCGTACCCGGGCCGGGGAACCAGCGCGCTCTGGTCGCTCCTGGCCACCCTGGGCGCCGCCGACCTGACGGTCGCTCGTGCGGTCGAGCCGCACCTGGACGCGCTGGCCATCCTCGCCCAGGCGGACGACCCGGTCGAGGACGCCGCCGCCCATACGTGGGGCGTCTTCGCCGCCGAGGGCCCGGGGGAGCCCGTCCGCGCTGAGCGCGACGGCGACGGGTGGCGCCTGAGCGGGACCAAGCCCTGGTGCTCGCTCGCCGGCTCGCTGGACCGCGCCCTGGTGACCGCCGTCGTCGCCGGCTCCGGCGAGCGTGGCCTCTTCGCGGTGGACCTGCACCACGAGGGTGCGCAGGCGCGTCCGGGCAGCTGGGTGGCCCGCGGGCTGGCCGGCATCGACTCGGGACCGCTGGAGCTCACCGCCGTCCCGGCGACCCCGGTGGGGGACCCGGGCTGGTACCTCCGCCGTCCCGGCTTCGCCTGGGGCGGGATCGGTGTGGCCGCGGTCTGGTACGGCGGCGCCGTCGGCCTGGCCCGCCGGCTGGCGGCCGGGCGCCCGGGGCGCTCGGGCCCCGACCAGGTCGCGCACCTGCACCTCGGCTCGGCCGACGCCGCCCTGCACGCGGCGCGCTGCGTCCTGGCCGACGCCGCCGACGGCATCGACCGCGGCGAGCTCGTGGGCGACTCGGCCATGACCGCCATGCTGCGGGTGCGGCACGTGGTCGCGACGGCGGCCGAGGAGGTGCTGACCCGCGCAGGCCACGCGCTCGGCCCCGGCCCGCTCGCTCTGGAGGAGGAGCACGCCCGGCGGACCGCGGACCTCGAGCTCTACCTGCGCCAGTGGCATGCCGAGCGGGACGCGGCAGCCCTCGGGGAGCGGCTGGCCGTGGACGAGGACGCGCGTGGCTGGTGAGCCCCGCTTCCGCCACGACCGGCCGGGCACTCCGGCGGACCACTGGAGGCGGGAGCTGGCTCGTCGCGACCCATCCCTCCTCGCGCTGCCGGCCGATCCTGCAACCCGCCTGGTGGTGCTCGCGGCGCACCCCGACGACGAGTCGCTCGGGGCAGGCGGGCTGCTGCACCGGGCCCACCGCCAGGGGTGGCGGGTCGAAGTGGTGGTCGCCACCGCGGGCGAGGGCTCGCACCCGGACTCCCCGACCCATGCGCCCGCGGACCTCGCCGCGCTGCGGCGCGAGGAGCTGGTCCGCTCCGTGGCGGCCACGGCACCGGGGGCCGGCGTCCACTGGGGCGGCCTCGCCGACGGTCGGGTGGCCGACGGCGTCGAGGAGCTGACCCGCCTGCTGGTGGGGGTGATCGGCCGCGAGGGCGAGCGAACGCTGCTGGTGGCGCCCTGGCGCTCCGACGGCCACCCCGACCACGAGGCTGCGGGGCGCGCGGCGGCGACGGCGGCCCACCGCACCGCGGCGACCCTGCTGGAGTACCCCGTGTGGGCCTGGCACTGGGCCGACGCCTCGGTGCTGCCCTGGCCCCGCCTGCGCCGGCTGCCGCTGGAGCCGGGCGACCGGGAGGCCAAGCAGGCCGGCATCCGGGCACACCGCAGCCAGGTCGCGCCGCTCTCGCCTGATGCCGGCGACGGCCCGGTGCTCACCGAGGAGATGCTCGCGCACTTCGCCGGGGACGAGGTGTTCGTGTGCGACCCGGTCGAGCCCGACGACGCCCTCGAGCGGCTGCACCGCGACCAGGAGGACCCGTGGTCGACCGAGCAGTCGTGGTACGAGCGTCGCAAGCGTGCGGTCACGCTCGCCGTGCTCCCGCGGCCGCGCTATGAGCAGGGCCTGGAGGTGGGGTGCTCGATCGGCACCCTGACCGCGGAGCTCGCCTCGCGCTGCGACGCGCTGCTGGGCGTCGACCAGAGCCCGAGCGCGCTGCGACGGGCCGCCGTACGCCTCGACGGCGCCCCGAACGTGCGGCTGGAGCGGGCGGACCTGCCCCGAGAGTGGCCAGAAGGGCGCTTCGACCTGGTCGTGGTCTCCGAGGTCGGCTACTTCCTCAGCCCGCCCGCACTGCGCGAGCTGGCCCGGCGGACGGTCGAGGCCCTCGCCGACGGCGGACACGTCCTGCTGTGCCACTGGGGGCACCCGATCGTTGGCTGGCCGCTGGACGCGCAGGCCGTGCACGCGGAGTTCCTCGCCCACGACCTCGAGGTGCTGGTCGAGCACGTCGAGGAGGACTTCGTGGTGCACGTCCTGCAGGGCGGCCCGGCCGGGGAAGCGGCACATTGGGCCGATGGACCGACCTGACCGACCCGCGGGACGGGACGAGACCGAGGACGAGCGGCTCGACCGGCTCTTCGCCGACATCCTGCAGGAGCTGCGGGTGATGCAGACCGGGGCACAGCTGACCGCCGGCTTCCTGCTGACGCTGCCCTTCCAGCCGCGCTTCATGGACCTGCCCGGCTTCGAGAAGGGCCTGTACGTCGTCCTGGTGCTCCTCGCCGCGCTCACCACCGCCCTGGTGCTCTCACCGGTGGCGGTGCACCGTCACCTGTCCGGGCGGCACATCAAGCGTCGCGTCGTCGCCGCGGCGCACCGGTTCGTCAACGGCGCCCTGACCAGTCTCTCGCTGCTGCTGAGCGGCATGGTGATGCTCATCGTCGACGTGGTGGTCGACCGGGCGTGGGGGATCGCCGTCGGCGGCGCCACGCTGGCCGTCCTGGTGGGCCTGCTCGTGGTCCTGCCCCGGCGGATGGGTGCGGTCGACCCGGTCACTCCTCGGTGAACGCGCTCTCCCGCAGCCGGGCGTGCAGCTTCACGAGCGTCTTCTGCTGCCGCTCCGCGCGGCCGGCGAGGCGGGCGTACTCCTGCGGGTCCAGCCCCAGCAGCGCCGCGTTGGCCTCCAGGGTCTCCCACAGCCCCTGCTTGCCGGCCACCGCGGAGCGCAGCAGCTCCAGCTCCAGCAGTGGGGTCAGCGGGGTGCTGCCGAGCAGGCGCCCGTTGGGCTTGAGCCGGCCGGCGATCTCGCCGAGCCGTGCGGCGGCGCGGAAGGGGAGCGGCTGGCGCAGGCCGAGCCGGCCGATGAGCCGGTCCAGGTGCGCGTGGTCCTCGTCGATCTCGTCGGCGACCCGAGCCATCTCGGGGCCGAGCTCGTCGTCGGCGTACCACTCCTTCATCTTCAGCGCGCGCGCTCGTCCGGCGTCGGCTCCGGTCAGGTGGTCGCCCAGGTAGCTCTGCAGGCGGCGACGGTCGAGCGATGCTGTCGGTGACATGGTGTGCCCCCTCGTCGTCGGTGGACGCCCCCTTCCTACCGGGTCGCCCGGGGCGCGCGGACCACCCGCCGGAACGGGCCCGTCCGGGTGGCGCGCCGGTGACCGCAGGAGTGCTTGGCTGGAAGGACGCGAGGAAGGGAGGGGCGCGATGCCCACGGCTCACCGGATCACCCTGCGGGTCGACGGCGAGGAGCACACACTCGAGGTCGACCCCCGCACCTCACTGCTCGACCTGCTGCGCGAGCGGCTCGGCAACACCGCGCCGAAGAAGGGCTGCGACCACGGCCAGTGCGGCTCGTGCACGGTCCTGCTGGACGGACGGCGCCGGCTGACGTGCCTCACCCTGGCGGTGCAGTACGACGGCGCCGAGATCACCACCGCCGCCGGGCTCGCCGACGGCGACACCCTGCACCCTGTGCAGGAGGCCTTCGTCGCCCGCGACGCCCTGCAGTGCGGCTACTGCACGCCTGGGCAGGTGTGCAGCGCCGTCGGCGTACTGGACGAGATCGCCCGCGGCGTGCCGAGCCACGTGACCGACGACCTCGAGGGCGGCGTCTCGGCCTCGCCCGCCGAGGTGGCGGAGCGGATGAGCGGCAACCTGTGTCGCTGCGGCGCTTACGCCGGGATCGTCGCCGCCGTCCAGGACGCGGCCACCGAGGGAGGACCCGCCTGATGCAGCCCTTCACCTACCTCCGCCCGTCCACGCCCGCCGAGGCCGTGGATGCGGTCGGCGCCGACGCCGGCGCGGCCTTCGTCGCCGGCGGCAGCAACCTGATCGACCACCTGCGGCTCGGCATCGTCGCTCCCAGCTCTCTCGTCGACGTCACCGGGCTCGGGATGGACGAGCTCGAGGTCGCCGACGACGGTGCGCTGCGGATCGGCGCGAACGTCGCCAACACCGACCTGGCCGCCGACCCCGGCGTACGCCGCCACCACCCGGTCATCGCCCGGGCGGTCCTCGCGGGCGCGTCCGGGCAGATCCGCAACCAGGCGTCGACGGCCGGCAACCTGCTGCAGCGGACCCGCTGCGTCTACTTCCAGGACCGGACCACGCCGTGCAACAAGCGCGAGCCCGGCAGCGGGTGCAGCGCGGACGACGACCGTGCCTACACCCGCTACAACGCCGTCCTCGGCACGTCGCCGGCCTGTGTCGCGGTGCACCCGTCCGACCTGGCCGTCGCCCTGGCGGTGTGCGACGCGACCGTCGTCGTGCTCGGCCCGGACGGCGAGCGCCGGATCCCCTACGCCGACCTGCACCGGCTGCCCGGCGACGAGCCGCAGCGGGACACCACGCTGGCGCACGGCGAGCTGATCACCGCGATCGAGGTGCCCGCGCCCGCACCCGGCACCCGGTCGACCTACGTCAAGGTGCGCGACCGCGCCTCCTTCGCCTTCGCGCTGGTCTCGGTCGCGGCGCTGACCGACGGCACGACGACCCGGATCGCCTGGGGCGGCGTGGCGCACCGACCGTGGCGGGCGAGCGCCGTCGAGGAGCGCCTGGGCGCGGACCTGTCCGAGGAGGCCGTCCGCGCGGGCTGTGCGGCCGAGCTGGCCGACGTCCGCACCTGGCCGGGCAACGACTTCAAGCCGGCGATGGTCACCGGCGCGACCGTGCGCGCCTGCGCGGAGCTCGCCGACGGCCGCGCCGAGGGAGGGGAGGACGCATGAGCACCGAGCAGGAGCTGCAGGCACCGCTGAGCGCCCACGCGATGGGCACCGACGTGGAGCGCGTGGACGCGCCGGCCAAGGTCACCGGGCAGGCCCGCTACGCCGTCGAGCACCCGGCCGAGCGGCCGGTCTACGCCCATCTCGTCCAGGCGCCGGTCGCCCGGGGCCGGCTGACCGAGCTGGACACCGCCGCCGCGGTGGCGGCCGACGGCGTGGTGGCGGTGATCGACCACACCAACGCGCCGCGGCTGGCCGACCGCTCCGATCTGGAGTACGACGTCCTCCAGGACGAGGAGATCCGGTTCCGCGGCCAGGTGGTCGCGGTGATCGTCGCCGACTCCGTGGAGCAGGCCCGCGCCGCCGCCGAGCTGGTCCGGGTGGGGTTCACCGAGCAGCCGGCGGAGGTCGAGTTCACCGTCGAGGCGGCCACCATCCGGCCGGAGACGGTCAACGGCGGCTTCCCGTGCGACACCGCGGTCGGCGATGTGGACCGCGGGCTGGCGGAGTCTGCCCGGGTGCTCGAGGAGCAGTACGTCAGCCCCGAGGAGCACAACAGCCCGATGGAGCCGCACGCCTCCCAGGTCCGGTGGGACTCCGGTGCGGAGCGGCTCGACGTGTTCGCGTCCACCCAGCACCCGCAGGGGCTGCAGGACACGCTCGCCACGACCCTCGGACTCGCGCCCGAGCAGATCCGCGTGCGGGCGCCCTACGTCGGCGGCGGCTTCGGTAGCAAGGGCGAGCCGCACGCCCCCGAGATCCTGGCCGGGATGACGGCGCTGGCCGTGCCCGACCGGACCGTGCGGCTCGCGGTGACCCGGCAGCAGATGTTCTCGCTGACCGGCTACCGCGGCACGATCACCAGCCGGCTGCGGCTGGGCAGCGCCGAGGACGGGACGCTGCGGGCGATCGACCACCAGGCGTTCGAGGAGTCCAGCAACGTCAAGCAGTACCCCGAGCAGACCGCCGTCACCACTCGGATGCTCTACGCCGCCCCGGATCGCCGTACCAGTCACCGGCTGGCGGACCTGGACGTCCCGGTGCCGTCGTGGATGCGCGCCCCGGGCGTGTGGCCGGGCGTGTACGCGCTGGAGGTGGCGATGGACGAGCTGGCCGACCGGCTCGGGATCGACCCGATCCAGCTGCGCGCCGACAACGAGCCCACCGTCGACCCCGAGAGCGGCAAGCCGTTCGGCGACCGCCGGCTGGTCGAGTGCCTGCGGCTCGGTGCCGAGCGCTTCGGCTGGGCCGGCCGGCCCGGCACCGGGGAGCGGGTCGAGGGCGACTGGCGGATCGGGTACGGCGTCGCCACGTCGACCTACCCCGGCGAGGCGGCCCCCGACAACGCCGCGTCGGTGACGGCCGGCAAGCACGGGCGGCACACCGTGTCGATCGCGGCCGTCGACATCGGCACCGGATCCCGCACCGCGCTCAGGCTCGTCGCCGCGGACGCGCTCGGCATCGACCCGGACCTGGTCGACATCGAGCTCGGCGACAGCACCATGCCGCTGGCCACCGTCGCCGGCGGGTCCTCGGGGCTCACGTCCTGGGGCAACGCGGTGACGTCCGCCGCCCGCACCTTCCGCTCCGAGCACGGCGACGATCCGGCCGAGGGAGCCACGTCCACCGCGAAGGCCGTGCCCATGCCGGACATGGAGGACTACTCCCATCACTCCTTCGGCGCCCAGTTCGTCGAGCTCGGAGTGCACCGGCTGACCGGCGAGCCGCGGGTGCGCCGCATGCTCGGGATCTTCTCCATCGGCCAGGTGGTCAACCCGCGCGGCGCCCGCTCCCAGCTGCTCGGCGGGATGATCATGGGGATTTCCGTGGGGTTGCTCGAGGAGTCCTTCCGCGACCCGCGCTTCGGCTCGGTCGTCACCCAGGACCTCGCGAGCTACCACGTCGCGGCCTGCGCCGACGTACCCCCCATCGAGGTCGACTGGCTCGATGTCGACGCCTCCGCGCCGATCGACCAGATGCGCTCCCGGGGCGCCGGTGAGATCGGGATCGTCGGCACCGCCGCCGCGATCGTGAACGCCGCCTACAACGCCACAGGTGTGCGAGTGCGCTCGCTGCCAGTCACGGCCGACCGCTTCCTGTGAGGGGTGCGGGCGTACGGCGGGACGCACGGCATCGCCCGCACATGCCTGGGGGTGATGCCCGGGTTGCCCGGGCGAGCGAGGGTGGAGGCAGAGGGAGCAACGAGAGGAGTGACCATGCCTGGCAGCAAGGATCCGGGTCCCAGCGTCAAGGACGACGAGGTCTACGAGAAGCTCCGGGACGAGGGGAACAGCAAGGAGAAGTCCGCTCGCATCGCGAACGCGACCGCCAACAGCTCGCGCACGCAGGTGGGTCGCAAGGGCGGTGAGTCGGGGTCCTACGACGACTGGCACGTCGAGGCGCTGCGCGAGCGCGCCGGCGAGCTCGACATCCCCGGCCGCTCGACGATGACCAAGCGCGAGCTCATCGACGCGCTCAGGTTCCACTGAGGCGCTGGATGGCTGACGACGACGCGGCCGTGATCCTCGACCTCGACGGCACGCTGGTGGACTCCGTCTACGAGCACGTGCGCGCCTGGAAGCTCGCCTTCCAGCGGATCGGGGTCGAGGTCCCGGCCGCGCGCATCCACCGCGCCATCGGGATGGGCGGCGACCGCCTGGTGGCCGCCGTGGCCGGCGACAGCGTCGAGCACGGGATGGGCGACGAGGTGCGCGACCTGCACGACCAGATCTTCATGGAGGCGGTCGGCGAGGTGCGGGCACTGCCCGGCGCCTCCGACCTCCTGCACGCGATCGCCGAGAGCGGGCGCCGCACCGTCCTCGCTTCCAGCTCACCGCCCGACCAGGTCGACCGGCTGCTGGAGCAGGTCGCCGACGCGCATGTGCTCGGCGAGATCGTCACCGGCGACGACGCCGAGGCCAGCAAGCCGGCCCCCGAGATCATCTCCGTGGCCGCGCAGCGGATCGGCGCCGACAGCGCGGTCGTGGTCGGCGACGCGGTGTGGGACGTGGAGTCGGCCGCCCGCGCGGGGCTGCGGTGCGTGGGCCTGCGCTCCGGCGGGATCAGCGGCGACGAGCTGCTCGAGGCCGGCGCGGTCGCGGTGTACGACGACCCGCAGGACCTCGCCGCCCACCTGGAGGAGGCACTCAACGGCCAGGCGGCGTCACCGACGCGGACCGCCACTGCCGCGGGCTGACGCCGTACTGCTGGGTGAACCAGCGCGTGAACGCGCTCGGAGCGGAGAAGCCCAGCAGCTCGGACACGTCGGTGATGGAGTTGCGCGGGTTGGACAGATGACGACCGGCCAGGCTCGCGCGGACCTGGTGCAGCACGGCTGAGAACGACTCGCCCTCGGCAGCCAGACGCCGATGCAGCGTACGTCTCTCGACCCCCAGGGTGCGGGCGACCTGGGTCATCGAGCAACGACCGAGCGGGAGCAGCACCTCGAGCGTCTCGCGCACCCGGTCGGCCGCGCGGACCGCGCGAGGGGAGGCGATCGCCGGCAGCAGCTGCTGGGCGTAGGGGCGCATGAGGGGGTCGGCCAGCGTGTTCGCGGCGTCCAGGTCGCGGTCGAAGAGGACCAGGCCGTTGAACGCCTCCTCCCAGCGCAGCCGGTCCTCGAAGACCGCCTGATGGTGGAGGGGGTCCTCGGGTGCCGCGTGGGTGAAGCAGACGGCCAAGGGCTGCCACTCCGTGCCCAGGAACTGCCGGATGATGCCGTGCAGTGCCGCCACGGCCAGCTCGGCCGCCTGCCGCTCGGGTGCGAGCTCCCCCAGGTCGAGGATCATCCGGACGGTCGCCAGCCCGTGCTCGGTGGTCAGCCGCATCCGCAGCGCCTCGTTGTAGCTGCTCTCGTAGCGGAGCAGCAGCTGCAGGGCGCCGCGCAGGTCCGGCTCCTCCCGCAGCACGACGCTGAGCGGTCCGAGGGTGGAGAGGCGCCGGCGCTCGGCCAGGCGCAGGGCGAAGTCACCGGCCCCGGAGGCGGTCGCGGACTCCTCGAGCAGACGCGCGGTGGCCGCCGCGGAGATCCACCGGTCGGGTGCGGCGAGGTCCGCCGGATCCAGCCCCACGGCGCGGAGCTGCGCGGCCGGGTCGAGACCGAGTGATCCGGCCAGGTCGACGTACCCGGTCAGGGTCGCGCTGCGCAGGGACGGAGCCACGACACCCCCTCGTGCGGACGAGTGTCTTCAAAGGATAGGAAGTCTGACCACATCGGTAAAGAAATGCCCGGTCGTCCTTCCTAGCGTTACCCACGTCACATCGCACCGACCTGGGAGACGCATCATGGCGAAGGGAATCCGCTTCTACGAGACCGGCGGGCCGGATGTGCTCCGCTGGGAGGAGCTGGAGGTGGGGGAGCCGGGCCCCGGCGAGGTACGTGTCCGTCATGCGGCCGTCGGCCTCAACTTCGCCGACACCTACTTCCGGACCGGCCTCTATCCCGCGCCGTTGCCCGCCGGGATGGGCGTCGAGGCCGCCGGCGTGATCGAGGCGGTCGGCTCGGGGGTCGCGGACTTCGCCGCGGGGGACCGGGTCACCTATACCGGCAGCCCCCTGGGCGCCTACAGCACCGAGCGGGTGATGCCGGCCGAGCACCTGATCGCCCTGCCCGACGAGATCGCGTTCGAGACCGCCGCGGCCATGACCATGCGCGGCCTGACCTCCGCCTACCTGCTGCGGCGGATCGCCCCGCGCCTCGGAGCCGGGGACACCGTGCTGCTTCACGCCGCGGCCGGCGGGGTCGGCCTGATCCTCACCCAGTGGGCGCGCGAGCTCGGCATCGACGTCATCGGCACCGTCTCCACCGAGGAGAAGGCCGAGGTGGCCCGAGCCCACGGATGCACCCACACCATCGTCTACCCGCACGAGGACGTCGCCTCCCGGGTCCGCGACCTCACCGGCGGGGTGGGGGTGCCGGTCGTGTTCGACAGCATCGGCGCGACGACGTACCGCTCCTCCCTGGACTCCCTGGCCCGGCGAGGCCTGCTCGTCTGCTTCGGTACGGCGTCCGGCCCGGTGCCGCCGATCGACGCCATGGAGCTCGCGGTCAAGGGGTCGGTGTTCGTCACCCGCCCTGCCCTGGCCGACTACATCGCCGACCCGGCCGAGCGCGCCGCTCTCGCCGGCGAGCTCTTCGACCTCGTCGGGTCCGGCCGCATCGCCATCGAGATCAACCAGCGCTACGCGCTCGAGGACGCCGTGCAGGCGCACACCGACCTGGAGTCGGGGCGCAGCATCGGCTCCTCCGTCTTCAGCCTCCAGCCCGCACTCTGACCAGCCGCGACCACCACCAAGGAGCCATCATGACCACCACCTACGAGCCCGAGCTCACCGTCTCCCCGTCCGGGGACTTCCGGGTCGAGCGCCTCACCGCCAGTATCGGTGCCGAGCTGCACGGCGTCAGCCTTGCGGATGCCGCGCGCAGCGACGACCTCTTCGCCGAGCTGCGCTCGCTGCTGCTGGAGCACCGGGTCCTGTTCGTCCGTGACCAGGACATCACCCGGGCCGAGCACGTCGCCCTCGCTGAGCGCTTCGGCCCGCTGGAGGACCACCCGGTCGCGGGGAGCGACCCCGACCACCCGGGACTCGTGCGCATCTACAAGGACCTGGACAGCGCGCCCGAGCACTACGAGAACGCCTACCACTGCGACGCGACCTGGCGCGAGGCGCCGCCCATGGGCTCGATCCTGCGATGCGTGGAGACGCCCCGCGTGGGCGGCGACACCATCTGGGTGAACATGGTGGCGGCCTACGAGCGCCTGCCGGAACAGGTCAAGGAGCAGATCGAGGGCCTGCGGGCGCGGCACAGCATCGAGGCCACCTTCGGCGCCTCGATGCCCGCGGGCCGGCGGCTGGCGTTGAAGGAGCGCTTCCCGGACGCCGAGCACCCCGTCGTACGCACCCACCCGGAGACCGGCGAGAAGGTGCTGTTCGTCAACGCCTTCACCACGCACCTCGTCAACTTCCACACCCCCGACCGGGTCCGCTTCGGCTTCGACTACACCCCCGGGGCCGGCGAGCTGCTGAACTACCTGATCCGCCAGGCCGCCGTCCCGGAGTACCAGGTCCGCTGGCGCTGGACGCCGAACAGCTTCGCGATCTGGGACAACCGCTGCACCCAGCACTACGCCGTCCAGGACTACTGGCCCGACGTCCGAAAGATGGAGCGCGCCGGCATCTGCGGCACCCCGACCTTCTGACCCGCCACACCCACACCACGAGGAGACATCCATGCACTTCCACGACGACGCCCTGTTCCCCGAGGTTCAGGAGCCGCTGGTCATCACCGCCGCCCCCTACGGCCCCGAGTGGGAGCCGGCCGACTTCGAGGCCGACCTTCCGCTCACCATGGACCAGCACGTGCAGCAGGCGGTCGACTGCTGGAACGCCGGCGCCACGGTGCTGCACATCCACGTCCGCGAGCTCGACGGCAAGGGCTCCAAGCGGCTCTCCATGTTCAACGAGCTCCTCGGCCGGCTCCGTGAGGCCGTCCCCGAGATGATCCTCCAGGTGGGCGGCTCGATCTCCTTCGCCCCTGAGGGCGAGGGCGCCGATGCGAAGTGGCTGGAGGACGACGCCCGGCACATGCTGGCCGAGCTCGACCCGGCCCCGGACCAGGTCACGATCGCGATCAACACCAGCCAGATGAACATCGTCGAGCTGATGACGCCCGAGGACATCGCCGGCACGTCCTTCGAGCGCCCGGAGGTGTGGGCGGCCTACCAGGACATGGTCGTCCCGGCCAGCCCGACCTGGGTGATCGAGCACCTCAAGCGGCTCACCGCCAACGGCATCCAGCCGCACTTCCAGCTCTCCAGCATCCCGCAGCTGGAGACCGTCGAGCGGCTCATCCGGCGCGGTCACTACATGGGGCCGCTCAACCTCACCTGGGTCGCCATCGGCGGCGGCTTCGACGGGCCCAACCCCTACAACATGATGAACTTCATCAGCAGGGTCCCCGACGGGGCCTGCCTGACGCTGGAGACGTTGATGCGCAGCGTGCTGCCGGTCAACACGATGGCGATCGCGATGGGGCTGCACTGCCGCAACGGCAACGAGGACACCCTCTGGGGCCTGCCCGGTCAGAAGCTCACCTCCGTGCAGCAGATCGAGCAGCTGGTCCGGATCACGGGCGAGCTGGGGCGCGACGTCGCCACCGGCAAGGACGCCCACGACATCTACCGGATCGGGCAGACCTACAACAGCGTCGACGAGACGCTCGCCAAGCTGGGCTACGCGCCCAACCGTGCCCAGGGCCAGGTCGGGTTCACCTTCCACGCCTGAGGCGACCCGGTGTGGGGGGTACGGCGGCGCCGTACCCCCACACCACCCACTCACACCCGGCGACTCCGGCCCGTGCCGCGCCGCCACGTCTGGAGCGTCATGTCCACCTCGATCGACCCTGCCCGCACACCCGCGCGCGAACGCACTGCCGAGCCCGTCGGCTCGCGGATCTTCCCGTGGCTCGTCTTCGCCCTCACCTTCGGACTCCTGCTGTCCGACTACATGGCACGGCAGGTCCTCTCGGCCGTCTTCCCGTTCCTCAAGGTCGCCTGGGGCCTCACCGACACCCAGCTGGGCTCCCTGACCGGCATCGTCTCGCTCACCGTCGGCGTGCTGGCGGTCCCGCTCTCGCTGCTCGGCGACCGTTGGGGACGCTCCCGGGCGATCGTCGCGATGGCGCTGCTGTGGAGCCTGGCCACCGCCGCGTCGGCCCTGGCCGCGAGCTATGAGCAGCTGATGCTCGCCCGCTTCCTCGTCGGCCTCGGCGAGGCGGCCTACGGGAGCGTCGGCCTCGCCGTGGTCCTCATGGTCTTCTCCCCGCGCCGCCAGGCGAGCCTGTCCGGGGCCTTCATGGCCGGTGGCTCCTTCGGCTCGGTCATCGGTGTCTTCCTGGGCGGGATCCTGGCCGTGCAGCTGGGCTGGCGCTGGTCGTTCGGGATCATGGCGATCATCGGGTTCGTGCTCGTCGCCTGCTATGCCCTCCTCGTCTCCGACCGCGAGCTGCTGCGACACCAGCACCCCGACAACGTCGCGCTCCCGACGGCGACGGGACCCCGGGCGCCGTTGCGCACCCTGGTCTCCACGCCGTCGGTGATCTGCGCGTACGTCGGCAGCGGGCTGCAGCTGTTCCTGGCGGGAACGTTCTTCGCCTGGATGCCCAGCTTCCTCAACCGGGCCTACGGGCTGCGCCCGGACAAGGCGGGGGCGCTGGCCGCCGTGTTCATCCTGCTCATGGGGGTCGGGATGATCGTGTGCGGCCTGCTCACCGACCGGGTCAGCCGGGACCGCCCGATCCGCAAGTGGAGCTCGGCGATCGTCTACGCGCTGGTCGCCCTGGTCTTCCTCTCGATCGGCTTCGCCCTCGACCCGGGGCCTGCGCAGCTGCTGTCGATCGGCGTCGGCATCTTCTTCTGCGCCGGGACCACCGGACCGGCCGGCGCCATGGTCGCGCGGCTGACCCCGGCGTCGATCCGCGCCACCGCGTTCGGCACTCTCACGCTGGTCAACAACCTGCTCGGTCTCGCGGCCGGCCCGATCGTCACCGGGATCCTGGCCGACCGGCTCGGGCTGGAGGGCGCGATGCAGGTCGTCCCGGTCGTCTCGGTCCTCGCCATCGCCGCCCTGGTCGTCGGGCGCCGGGCCTATCCGCGCAGCATCGACCGAGCCGCCGCGATGGCGGCCTGACCCGAGCCCGACGGAGGTGCTCCGATGTCCACCATCCTGCTGATTCCGGGCCTCCGGGGGGACTCGCCCGACCACTGGCAGTCCCGGCTGGCTGCGACCCATTCGGCGGCTCGGGTGGTCGGCTCCTTCGACCGCCATCCCTGCGACCTCGACGGCAGGGTGGCCGATCTGGACCGCGCGGTCGCCGAGGCGAACGGTCCGGTCACCCTCGTGGCGCACAGCGCGGGGGTGCTGGTCACCGTGCACTGGGCGACGCGGCACGCGACCGCGGGCGGGATCCGCGGCGCCCTGCTCGCCACCCCGCCGGATCTGGCCGACGAGCTGCCGCCGGCCTATCCTCGGCTGGCGGAGCTGAGGGCCGCCGGCTGGCTGCCGGTGTCCGGGACGCCGCTGCCGTTCCCCAGTCTCGTGGCGGCCAGCACCGACGACCCGCTGGGCGACCCCGGCCGGGTCCGAGCCATGGCGGCCGACTGGGGTGCCTCCGTGGTGGAGCTGGGCCCCGTCGGTCACCTCAACCCGGCGTCCGGCTTCGGCCCCTGGCCGGGGGTCCGGCACCTGCTCGCGCGGCTGGTTCGCCAGCCGCAACGGGCGACGGCCGCGGGGTCGCGGGCGCGAGGTGCATGATGAGTGCATGGCGCGCTTCGCACTGACCTTCACCTACACCGACCCCGACGCGCGCGCCGCCGCCCGGCCGCAGCACCTGGACTACCTCCGCGGCCTGCACGAGGAGGGCAAGGTCGTCATGGCCGGCCCTTGGGGCGACGGCTCGGGGGCGCTGGTGGTCTTCGACGTCGCCGACGAGGCGGAGGCGCAGGCGATCGTGGACGCCGACCCCTACACCGCCGCCGGCGTCGTCGGCTCCCCGCAGCTGCGCGAGTGGAACGTGGTGATCCCGGTTCCGTGAGCCGGGCGGGTCGGCCCGCTAGGCTGCGAGCACGGCGCGGCCGTGCGGTGCCAGGCCGGAGCGGAGGGGGAGCCCCATGGCGGGAAGCACGATCACATCCAGCCGGCTGACGCTGCGACCGTGGACGGTCGACGACGCGGAGGCGGCGTTCGAGATCTACGGCCGGCCGGAGGTCGCGCGCTGGCTGAGCCCGGCGATGGACGCCGTACCCGACGCCGCCGCGATGCGCGCGGTCCTGCAGCAGTGGAGGGCCGAGGACGAGCGCCTCGCCCCGCCCGCCGGCCGCTGGGCGATCGAGCTCACCGAGACCGGCCGGGTGATCGGCGGCGTGATCCTGCTCTACCTGCCGCCCGGTGGCGAGGACCTCGAGCTCGGCTGGCAGCTGGTGCCGGACGCCTGGGGCCAGGGGTACGCCGTCGAGGCCGGCCACGCGGTCGCGCAGTGGGCCTTCGCCCAGCACAGCGTGGACGAGATCTTCTCCGTGGTCCGGCCCACCAACGAGCGCGGCGGCGCGACCGCCCAGCGGCTCGGGATGGAGTGGGTCGGCGAGACGGAGAAGTACTACGACCTGCGGCTTCAGGTCTACCGCCTTCGCCCGGCCGAGCTGGCGCCGCTGCGCTGAGGGCTTCGGGGCTACCTCCAGTCAGCGGGACGGGCGGGCCTCAGCGGCAGGTGTCGTCGGTGCAGACCGCGCCCTCGGCGTCGTCGCCGAGCATCTGGACCGGGTGCTCCTTGGCCCAGACCTCGTCCAAGACGCTGCGCAGCTCCGCGACCGAGCGGGCGCCGGAGACGCCGTACTTGTCCTCGAAGAGGAAGAACGGGACGCCGGTGATGCCCAGCTGGCGGGCGCGCGTCTGGTCGTCGCGGACGGCGTCGGAGTACTCGTCGCCGGCGAGCACCTCGCGCACCCGCGCCTCGTCCAGCCCGACCTTCCCCGCCAGCGCGACCAGCTCGTCGGCGTCGCCGACCCGCAGGCCCTCGGAGAAGTAGGCGCGGTGCAGTGCCCGCATCATCTCCCGGGCGAGCCCGGCCTCGTCGGCCAGGTGGACCAGCCGGTGAGCGTCCGCGGTGTTGCCGACCATCGCCCGCGAGGTGTCGAAGGGCAGCCCGGCCTCGTTCACCTGGGCGGCGATGCCGCGCTGCATCGCCTCGACCTGCGCTGCGGTGGAGCCGAACTTCTGGACCAGCGCCTCAGCCATCGGCCGGTGCTCGCCGCGCTCGGCGGCCGGGTCCAGCTCGAAGCTGCGGGAGACCACGGTGACCTGGTCCCGGTGCGGGAAGTCGGCCAGCGCCTGCTCCAGCCGGCGCTCTCCGAGGTAGCAGAAGGGGCAGGCCACGTCGGACCACACATCGATTCTCATGCTCGGGAAACTAGTTCAACAGATGAAGTATTCCAAGGGCCGAGAAGTTCGCGGGTCGGGTGCAACCTCCCACCGACCCCATGCGTCACCCCAGTCGAGAGCGTCGGGAGGTCCGGCGCCGGAACCGAGCAAGGGGGAACCTCATGTTGGGAGCACGCACCGCAGCACTGGCCACCGCCGTCGTCGCGACGCTGGGATCCGGCCTGATGGCCACGCCGGCGGACGCGGCCACGACGTACGTCGGCAAGGTCGACGCCCGAGGGGGCCTGAAGGCCCACTTCGTGCCCGCGTCGGGGACGCCGACCATCGACTCCTTCGCCAACGGGTCGCGGATCCGGCTGGTGTGCAAGGTCCGCAGCGTCGAGGTGAAGGGCAACGACCTGTGGTACCGGGTCAAGGCACGTGGCCAGAAGTGGGTCAGTGCCAAGTACGTCGACAACGTCGGCCGCGCGCCGCGACTGTGCGGCGAGCCGACGCGGACGACGGGCAAGGTCACCACGGACACGCTGAACCGCCGTGAGGCACCGCTGCTGCGGGCCGACAAGGAGGGCCGCCTGCACCGCGGTGACCGGGTGACGGCCGTGTGCTGGATCAACGGCATGCAGAACAACCAGTCCGACAAGGCGTGGTACCAGTTGGGCAACGGGACCTGGGTCTCCGCGCGCTACCTCGACGCGCCCGGGTCGCCGTACTGCGCCTGAGGCCACCGGCGAGCGATCCCGGCGGGGCCGCGTCAGAAGACGAGCAGCCCCACCGGGATCGCGATCGCCAGGCTGAGCACGACGCGGACGAACCAGATCACCAGCAGCCGCGGGATCGAGACCGGGATCTGCGTCCCCACCAGGCTCGGCACCATCGCGGAGAAGAAGATCACCTGGGACACGCAGACCACCGCGACGACGTACTTCACCGCCATCGCGGACCCCGTGACCAGGGCCGCGGGCAGGAACATCTCCGAGACCCCGAGCGCCGCCGCCTTGGCGACCAGCATCGGCTCGGGGATCTGCAGCAGCCAGGTGAGCGGGTAGAAGAGCCAGGCCAGCCAGTCGAAGAGCGGGGTGTACTCCGCCAGCACCAGGCCGAGCAGCCCGATGGAGAGGATCGAGGGCAGGATCGCCATCGCCATGAGGAAGCCGTCGCGCACGTTCACCCACAGGGTGCGTCCGATGCCGGGGTCCGCGGCGACCGTCTCGCGGGCGGCGGCCCACGCTGCGGCGAGCCGAGGGCCCTCGGCGTCCTGCTCCGGCTGCGGGGTCACCCCCGGGGCGCCGTCCTGGGTCCACGACCGCAGCGGCCAGATCCGGACCGAGAGCGCGGTGACCACGAAGGTGATGACCAGCGTCGACCAGAAGTAGAAGGACCAGTGGCCCATCAGGTCCAGCGCCTTGGCGACCACGATCATGAACGTGGCCGACACGGTGGAGAATCCGGTGGCGATGATCATCGCCTCGCGCTGGTTGTACTTCCCCTCCAGGTAGACGCGGTTGGTGATGAGCAGGGCCAGGGAGTAGGAGCCGACGAAGCTGGCCACGGCGTCGACCGCCGAGCGACCGGGCGTGCCGAACACCGGCTTCATCAGCGGCCGGGCGAGCACCCCGATGAACTCCATCAGGCCGTAGCCGACCAGCAGCGCGAGGAAGACCGCGCCGATCGGCACCAGCAGGCCGACCGGGATCACCAGCGCGTTGAGCAGGAACGGCCCCATGTCGTCGGCGAAGAGCCAGGCCGGGCCGACGCCTAGCACGAGCATGACGCCGACGACCAGGCCGACTAGGCGGGCCAGGGCGAACACCGCGTCGGTGGTGCTGCGGCGCCAGGTCCCGGTGGCGAAGGGGAGTACGGCGCCGCCCGCGATCAGGGCGAGCGCGTACCACGGCAGCGCGCCGGGGACGGTCTCCTCCACCCAGGTGACGAGGTGGTCGAGGAGGATCGTGGTGGTGCCGCCGATCGGGATCGGGACGAAGAACGCGAGCACCCCGATCGCGGAGAACACGAAGAACTTCCACATCGACGCACCGGTCCGGGTCCCGCTCCCGGGGGTCGCCGTGCTCATCGGGCCTGCTCCAGGATCCGGGCGATCTCGTCGTGGCCCAGCCGGCGCGCGTTCTCCAGCGCGGTGTTGCCGTCGTTGTCCTCGATGCTCGGGTCGGCCCCGGCGTCGAGGAGGATCCGGACGATCTCCTGGTGCGCGGGACCGCCGTCGCCGAGGACGACCGCCTCCAGCAGCGCGGTCCAGCCGAGGTCGTTGACGTGGTCGACGTCGATCGGCGTCTGCACCACCCGTCGGACGTACTCCACGTGTCCGCGCTCGCTGGCGGGGATCACCGAGACCCCGCCGTACCGGTTCGTGATGGTGAGGTCGGGGTCCGCGGGCAGCAGCGCCTCGAGCATCGGCACGCTGCCGGTGACGCCGGTGACCAGCCACGGGGTGTCCTGCTGGTGGTCCACCGCGTCCGGGTCGGCCCCCATCGCCACGAGGAGCCGGGCCACGGCCACGCGGTCCTCGGTGACCGCCAGGAGCAGGGGGGTACGTCGTCGCTCGTCGCGGGTCTCCAGGTCCGCGCCGTGGCGCAGGGCCATCGCGACAGAGTCGGGGTCGCCCTCGGCGGCGGCGCGCAGCAGCAGGGCGTCGGGGTCCGCCGGTGCCTCCGCCCGGGCGCGCTCCAGGGTGGCGACCTGACCGTCGTGGCCCTTGCTCCGAGCCATCTCCAGCGGGGTGAGCCCCTGCCCGAGTGCCGTCCGGTCGAGCTGGACGCCGCCAGCGACCAGGACGCGCACCGTGTCGACGTACTCCCGGGTCGGCTCGCCCAGCCACACCGCCTCGTGCACGGCCTGCCAGCCGAGGTTGTTCACGTGGTCCCGGTCGATGCCGGCCTGCAGCAGCCGTCCGGTGGCCCAGGCGTGGCCGCGCTCGGCGGCCCGGATCAGCGCGGTGCCGTTGAAGGAGTCCTTGTCGTTCACCCGGGCCCCGTTGCGCAGCGTCAGCTCGAGGATCCGGTCGCGTCCCTCGCTGGCGGCGATGAGGTACGCCGACTGCTGGGTGTCGTCCTTGGCGTTGACGTCGGCGCCCTGCTCGACCAGGCGGCGGGCCGCGCCGAGGTCGTCGTCCCAGGTCGCCTGCCGCAGGTCGGCCGCGAGCCGCCCGGGGGGCGCCGTCGGCTGGGCGGTCGCGTCGGGAGACCCGGTCACCGTCTCCGACTCACTCGCCGTCGCCGATGGGCTGCTCGGCTCGGTCCGCTCGGTCGATCCCATCCCTGGCTCCTCCCCGGCGGTGCAGCCGGCGGTCAGCACCAGCAGCATCCCCGCCGCAACCCCTCGCACGCGGCGAACGCTACCGCTCCCCGTGCTCAGGCGTGTGGCCATGGTCACGCCCGCAAGGAGGATGAGTCTCGGCCCGACTCGGTTGATCCTGATCGGGGACCACGACCTACGACTCGGCGAAGGAGACCGTGTGCTCGACCTGACCGGTGCGGATGTGACCTACCTGCTGGCCGGCCTGGCACTGATTCTCGCGCTCGTGGTGCCACCGCTGGTGAGCCGCGTCGCCATCTCCTCGCCGATCGTGCTGCTCGGCGTGGGAATCGTGCTCGGCCTCTCGCCGCTGACCGACCACCTGCCCCTGGACCCCGAGCGCAACCGCGCGGTCATCGAGCACGTCACCGAGCTCACGGTGATCATCTCGCTGATGGGCGTGGGCCTGGCCTTGGACCGACAGCTGCGGCCCTTCGACCGGGCCAGCCGCCGGGCCTGGTCGCCCACGTGGAGGCTCCTCGGGATCGCCATGCCGCTGTGCATCGCGGCGGTGACGGGTCTGGGGTGGCTGGCCGGTCTCTCCCTCCCGCTGGCGCTGCTGCTGGGCGCCGCCCTCGCGCCGACCGACCCGGTGCTCGCCTCCGACGTCCAGGTCGGCGGCCCGATCGTGGACCTGGAGGACGACGAGGTGGACCAGGTCGACGAGCGGTCCGAGGTGCGCTTCGCCCTCACCTCCGAGGCCGGGCTCAACGACGGGCTGGCCTTCCCCTTCCTCTACGGCGCGGTCCTGCTCGCGGCCGGTGGCTCGTTCTGGTCCGGGTTCGTGGAGTGGATCGGCTGGTACGTCGTGGTCAAGGTGACCGTGGGCGTTCTGGTCGGCACGGCCATCGGGTGGGTCCTCGGGCGGCTCGCCTTCCGCTCCCGGCTGGAGCTGGTGCGGATCGCCGAGCGGGGTGACCCGCTGCTGGCGCTGGCCGCGCTGCTGACGGCGTACGGCGTCTCCGAGCTCGTCCAGGGCTACGGCTTCCTCGCCGTGTTCGCCTGTGCGGTGGCGATGCGCTCCGCCGAGCGCCATCACTCCTACCACCGCGGGATGCACGACATGATCGAGCGGCTGGAGCTGCTCTTCACCCTGCTGGGGCTGCTCTTCATCGGCATCGCGCTGGGCAGCGGGCTGCTGTCGGCGCTGACCTGGTGGGGCGTCGCGATCGGCGTCGCCCTGGTGCTGGTCATCCGGCCGCTCACCGGCTGGCTCGCCCTGAGCATCCGCCCCCGTCCGGCGAGCGAGCCCGGGGGGCTGGACCGCGGCGAGCGCGCAGCGGTGGCGTTCTTCGGGGTCCGCGGGATCGGCTCGGTCTACTACCTCGCCTACGGCACCGGGGAGATCGGCACCACGGTCGACCCGTGGCTGTGGGCGACGGTGGCGTTCACCATCGTGCTCTCCGTCGTCGTCCACGGGGTCACCGCGACCCCCGCGATGCAGCGGCTCGAGCAGCGACCGACGTCACAGGAATGAACCCGCGCCGACGCCGGTTGGGACGGTCGTGTGCACTCCGTCCTACTGCGGCGCCTTCCTGACGCGTCGTCTCTCGGTGGACCTCGAGCGCACCCAGAGCACCTTCTGAGGCCTGTCCTCCCTCGCCGGCAGCTCCCGGCGAGGGGACCGTCGCGTCCCATTGACCCATCCTGGAGCGGCAGACAGGCTGAGCCCTCTGCCCTCCGCAGAAAGGCAAGAAACCATGAGCTCCTCGAGCACCGCGACACCGCAGCGCCGGCTGCGGCTTCCCTCCTTCGGCGTCCAGGTCCTGATCGGCCTCGTCCTCGGCGTCGTCCTCGGCCTGGTCGCGCGCAACCTCGGCGGCACCGAGGAGAACCCCAACTGGCTCACCGAGACCCTCGGCACGGTCGGCAGCATCTTCGTGACGCTGCTCAAGACGGTCGTCCCGCCGCTGGTCTTCCTGGCGATCGTGGCTTCCATCGCGAACCTGCGCGAGGTCACCAACGCCGCCCGCCTGGCGTGGAAGACCCTGGCGTGGTTCGCGATCACCGCCCTCATCGCGGTGTCCATCGGCATCGTGCTCGGCCTGGTGCTGCAGCCCGGCGTCCACACCAGCGTCTCCCAGGGCTCGGCCGCGGCGCCGGAGAGCACCGGCTCCTGGCTGGACTTCCTCACCGGCCTGGTGCCCGCGAACGTGCTGGGCCTCGAGGCCGGGCTGGAGGACGACACCGTCGGGCTCTCCTTCAACGTGCTGCAGATCCTGGTGATGGCGATCGCCGTCGGCGTCGCCACGCTCAAGGTCGGCGCGGCGGCCGACCCGTTCCTGACCTTCGTCCGCTCCGCGCTGACCGTGGTCCAGAAGATCCTGTGGTGGATCATCCTGCTCGCCCCGATCGCCACCGTCGGCCTGCTCGGCACCGCCGTCGCGACCTACGGCTGGGACGCCCTGGGCTCGCTGGGCACCTTCGCGATCGCGATCTACCTCGGCCTCGCGCTGGTGCTCTTCGGCGTCTACCCGATCCTGCTGCGGCTCAACGGGCTCTCGGTGCGGCAGTTCTTCTCCGGCGCCTGGCCGGCGATCCAGCTGGGCTTCGTCTCCCGCTCCTCGGTGGGCACGATGCCGGTCACCGAGAGCGTGACCGAGCGGAACCTGGGCGTGCCGCGCGCCTACGCCTCCTTCGCCGTACCCCTCGGCTCCACCACCAAGATGGACGGCTGCGCCTCGATCTACCCGGCGATCTCGGCGATCTTCGTCGCCCAGTTCTTCGGACTGGACCTGTCGGTGACCGACTACGTCCTGATCGCCTTCGTCTCGGTGATCGGCTCGGCCGCCACCGCGGGTGTCACCGGCGCGACCGTGATGCTCACGCTGACCCTGTCCACCCTGGGGCTGCCGCTGGAGGGCGTCGGCCTGCTGCTGGCGATCGACCCGATCCTGGACATGGGCCGCACCGCCACCAACGTGGCCGGGCAGGCGCTCGTGCCGACGATCGTGGCCAAGCGCGAGGGCATCCTGGACAAGAACGTGTACGACGCGTCCCGCGAGGGCCAGGCGTGGCAGGAGGAGCCGGTCGCGGCATGATGCCGGGGTGACCAGCACCTCGACGCACGCCGCCGTCTCGCCGGACTCCGGCCTGCCCTGGGCCGAGTCCGGCGCCTGGCCGGTCGCCGACGGGCTGTGGCGGATCCCGCTGCCGCTGCCCAACGACGGGCTGCGGGCGGTCAACGTCTACGTCCTGGCGACCGACGACGGGCTCACCCTGGTCGACGGCGGCTGGGCGATCGAGGCCTCGCGGCGGCTGCTGGAGACCTCGCTGGCCGACGCCGGGTTCGCCCTCGGCGACATCCGGCGCTTCCTGGTCACCCACGTGCACCGCGACCACTACACCCAGGCCGTGACGGTGCGGCGCGAGGTCGGCGCGCACGTCTCGCTGGGCCTCGGGGACAAGGGCACCCTCGACCGGGTGCTCGCCCCGGACGCCAGGGCCCCGGACCCCCACGTCACCGAGCTCCGGGTCGCCGGTGCCGTCGACCTGGCCCGGCTGTGGGAGGAGTACGCCGCCGATCACCGCCCGGACCCGACGCACTGGGGCTATCCGGACAGCTGGCTCGAGGGCGATCACCGGATCACCGTCGGCGCGCGGACCCTGGACGCCGTGCACACGCCCGGCCACACCCAGGGCCACTACGTCTTCCACGACACCGACGCCGGGCTGCTCTTCGCGGGCGACCACGTGCTGCCGACGATCACCCCGTCCATCGGCTTCGAGGGCATCGTCGCGCCGCTGCCGCTCGGCGACTTCCTCGGCTCGCTGACCAAGGTGCGCGGGCTGCCGGACGCCCGGCTGCTTCCGGCGCACGGGCCGGTCGCGCCGTCGGTCCATGCGCGGGTCGACGAGCTGCTCGCGCACCACGCCGCGCGGCTGGACCTGTGCGCGCAGATCGTCACGGCCGAGCCGGGTACGGCGGTCGACGTGGCCGGGCAGATGGGCTGGACCCGCCGTGAGCGGGCCTTCGGCGACCTCGACCCCTTCAACGCCGGGCTCGCGGCCCTGGAGACCCGGGCCCATCTCGAGCTGCTGGTCGCCCAGGGCCGGCTGGTCCGGGCGATGGCCGACGGCGTGGCGACGTACTCCCCGGCGTCAGGACCAAGCGCGCCCCGGATCGGTCCGACGACGAGCGCTCAGCGGGCCATCGGCAGGTGGGGCACGCCGTCCTCGACGAACTCTGGCCCGTCGACCGCGAAGCCGTAGGACGCGTAGAAGCCCACCAGGTAGGTCTGCGCGTCCAGCCGGCAGGGACGATCGCCGACCCGGGCCATCGCGGCGTCCATCAGCGCCGCCGCCACGCCCCGGCCGCGGTGGGAGGCCGCCACGGCCACCCGCCCGATCCGCAGCACGTCGCCGTCGTCGACCAGCCGCAGGCAGCCGGCCAGCCGGTCGTCGTCGTGCACGGTGAGGTGGCGCGTCGTGGGGTCCAGGTCGCGGCCGTCGAGGTCGGGGTACGGCGAGGCCTGCTCCACCACGAACACGTCCTGCCGCAGCCGCCACAGCGCATAGGCCTCCCGCGAGGTCAGCTCCTCGAACCCTCGGTCCGCGACCGTCGGGGTCACCGCAGGAACTCCACCGTGGTGCGCCAGGCCCGACGCGCCTCGGGGATGAGGGGGAGCAGGGGATAGACGTGGATCAGCCCCTCCTCCTCGACGTACCTCAGCGGCCAGCCGGCCTCGGCGGCCCGGCGGGCCAGCAGCCGGCAGCCCGGCACCAGCAGGTCCCGGGTGCCGCAGAACATCAGTGCGGGCGGCAGGCCGGACAGGTCGGCGAGCGCGGGGCTCACCTCGGGCCGGTCGAGGTCGTCGGCCGACCCGGCCCACCAGCCGGCGTAGGCGCGCAGCTTGCCGAGGAACAGCCAGGTGTCGATCGCGTCGTAGTCCGGCGTCTCCGGGGTGCTGGTGCTCAGGTCCACCCAGGGTGAGATCAGCAGCAGCTTCGCCGGGGTGACCCGTCCGCGGTCGCGCAGGCCGAGGGCGATGGCGAGGGCGAGGCCGCCGCCGGCGGAGTCACCCGCCAGGATCAGCTCGTCGCTCGCCCCGCATCGCTCCGCCAGCTCGACCAGCGTGGCGTGCGAGTCGCGCCAGGTGTGCTCGGGCGCGAGCGGATAGGCGGGCAGCACCACCCGGGCGTCCAGCGCGGAGGCCAGGCGGCCGGCGTACCGCGCGTGCGTGACGTCCATCGGCGCCATGAAGCCGCCGCCGTGCAGGTAGAGGATCGTGCGCCGCGGGGTGGAGCCGCGGCGGGTGATCACGTAGGCGGGGAAGGTCTCGCCGCTCGCCGCGGTGAGCTCCTCGACCCGCACCGAGAAGCGGCGGCGGAAGCGCGGCGGGGTCGGCATCCCCGGCGTCAGGCGGGCGTGCCACCTCTCCACCCGCCTCCGCTCGGCGGCCTCGTCGTCCAGCTCGCGGGAGCGCCGCAGACGGGGAATGACCGCGGCGAGTGCCTGGTGTCTCCTGCTCGGCATGCCCGCATCGTAGGTGGGCGCCGCCCCCGGCGTAGGGTGTGTCCACACGACAGGGGAGCGCGCCGCCGGGTGCGCTGAGAGTGCGGACCAGCCGCAGACCCTTGAACCTGCTCCGGTTAGCACCGGCGAAGGGAGTCCGGACATGACCAAGGTCCACCTCACCACGGGGGCGCTGGTGCTCTCCGCCGCGCTGACCGGCTGCTCGCTCAGCGGCGGCGACAGCGCGAGCGAGCCGGAGGCCTCGCAGGGTGGCGGCAGCTCGGCCGCGACCGAGTCGGGGCCGGTCGTACTCCTCACCCACGACTCCTTCAGCCTGCCGAAGAAGCTGCTCCGGCAGTTCGAGCAGGAGACCGGGCGCACCCTGGAGGTCCGGGGCTCCGGCGACGCGGGCGAGCTCACCACGAAGCTGGCGCTGACCGCGGGCAACCCCGACGGCGACGTCGCCTTCGGCGTGGACAACACCTTCGCCTCCCGGGCGCTGGAGGAGGACGTCTTCGCGACGAGCGACGTCGAGCTGCCCGCGGGCGCGGAGGACTACGCGCTGCCCGAGGGCGGGGACCGGATGGTCCCGGTCGACAACGCCAGCGTCTGCGTCAACGTCGACGACGCCTGGTTCGAGAAGCAGGGCAAGACCCCGCCGAAGACGCTCGACGACCTGACCGAGCCGGCCTACCGCGGACTCTTCGTCACCGAGGGCGCCACCACCAGCTCGCCGGGACTGGCGTTCCTGCTCGCCACGATCGCGGAGTACGGCGAGGACTGGCCCTCCTACTGGGAGGACCTGATGGCCAACGACACGAAGCTGGCCAAGGGCTGGGAGGACGCCTACTACGTCGACTTCACCCAGGCCGGGGGCGACCGCCCGATCGTCACCTCCTACGACTCCAGCCCGGCGTTCACCGTGGACAAGAAGACCGGCGAGTCCACCACGAGCGCGCTGCTGGACACCTGCTTCCGCCAGGTCGAGTACGCCGGCGTCCTCGAGGGCACCGACAACCCCGAGGGCGCCCGGCAGGTGCTGGACTTCCTGCTGTCCGAGGACGTGCAGGCGGCGCTGCCGACGAGCATGTACGTCTTCCCGGTCCGCGACGACGTCGACCTGCCCCAGGACTGGGCCCGGTTCGCCGAGCAGCCCGAGGACCCCGCGACCCTCGACCCGGCCGAGATCGCCGACAACCGGGAGAAGTGGCTCACCGAGTGGACCGACGTGACCACGCGCTGAGCCGCCGCCGGGTCGCCGCCCTCCTCGCGCTGGCGCTGGTGCCCCTGGCGGTGCTCGGCGTCTTCTTCGCCCTGCCGGTCGCCGGCATGGTCTCCCGCGGGCTCTTCGAGGGCGGCCGCTTCGACCCCGGCGCCATGTGGGAGGTGCTCACCCGAGAGCGCACCCTGCGCGTCCTGTGGTTCACGCTGTGGTCCGCCGCGGCCGGTACGGCGCTCTCGCTGCTCCTCGGCCTGCCCGCCGCCTACGCCCTGCATCGGCTGGAGTTCCCGGGCCGCCGGGTGCTGCGCGCCCTGCTGCTGGTCCCGTTCGTGCTGCCCACCCTGGTCGTCGGCGTCGCCTTCCGCCAGCTCTTCAGCACCAGCGGGCCGCTCGGCTGGCTGGGCTGGGACGGGTCGGTGTGGGCGATCCTCGCCGGATTGGCGTTCTTCAACACCTCGGTGGTGATCCGGGCGGTCGGCAGCGCGTGGGAGTCGCTGGACCGGCGCCCCGGCGAGGCCGCCGCCGCGCTGGGTGCCACGCCGGTGCAGGTGCTGCGCACTGTGACCCTGCCCGCGCTGCGGCCCTCGATCGTCTCCGCCGCGAGCGTGGTGTTCCTCTTCTGCGCGACCGCGTTCGGGATCGTGCTCACCCTGGGAGGGCTGCGCTGGTCCACGGTCGAGACCGAGATCTACCTGCTGACCACCACGCTCTTCCAGCTCCGGGCCGCCGCGGTGCTCAGCCTGCTGCAGCTGGTCGTGGTGCTCGTCCTGCTCGTGGTCGCCCAGCGGCTGCGGGCCACGCCGGACCCCACGGTCGCCCGGGCCGTGCCCCGCCCGGTGCGGCCGCGGAGGACCGACGTACCCGCCCTGGCCGCCACGCTCGTCGCACTGGTGCTCATCGGTGCGCCGATCCTCACCCTCGTCGCGGGCTCGCTGCGGGTCGGCGACGGGTGGGGGCTGGCGAACTACCGCGCGCTGACGAGCACCGGCAGCAACCAGGCATTGACCGTGCCCGTGACCGACGCGCTCGTCACCAGCCTGCGCACCGCCGTGGACGCGACCTGGATGAGCCTGCTGCTGGGCACGGTGATCGCCTTCGTGGTCACCCGCCGGTCGGTCACGCCGGGGGAGCGGCGGCTGCGCGGAGCGCTGGACGCGGTCTTCATGCTGCCGCTCGGGGTCAGCGCTGTGACCGTCGGCTTCGGGCTGCTCATCACCCTGGACCAGCCGCCGCTGGACCTGCGGGACAGCCCGCTGCTGGTGCCGGTGGCCCAGGCGCTGGTGGCGCTGCCGCTGGTGGTGCGCACGATCGTGCCCGTGCTGGGCGGGGTGGACGACCGGCAGCGACAGGCCGCCGCGTCCCTCGGCGCCGGCGCGCTGCGCACCCTGGCCACCGTGGACCTGCCGGTGGTGTGGAAGCCGATGCTCGCCGCGGCCGGCTTCGCCTTCGCCGTCTCGCTCGGCGAGTTCGGCGCCACCGCGTTCCTGGCCCGGGCGGACACCCCGACCCTGCCGGTGGTGATCTACCGCCTGATCGGGCACCCCGGCGCCCTCAACTACGGGATGGCGCTCGCCGCCTCCTGCGTGCTCGCCGCCGCGACCGCGCTGGTGATGCTGGCCGTCGAGCGGCTGCGGGTGCCCAGCGTGGGAGCCTTCTGAGATGACCGGCCTGGAGATCGACGACCTCACGGTCAGGTACGGCGAGACCACCGCCGTGGACGGCGTCTGCCTCTCCCTCGACCCCGGCCGGGTGCTCGCGGTCCTCGGCCCGTCGGGCTCGGGGAAGTCGACGCTGCTGCGAGCGGTCGCCGGCCTGGAGCCCCCGAGCGCGGGCTCGATCCGCTTCGGCGGGGAGGACCTGGCCGGCGTCCCCACGCACAGGCGTGGCTTCGCGCTGATGTTCCAGGACGGGCAGCTGTTCTCCCACCTGACCGTCGCGCGCAACGTCGACTACGCCCTGTGGCTGCGCCGGGTGCCCGGCCGCGAGCGTGAGGAGCGGGTCGCCGAGCTGCTGTCCCTCGTCGGGCTGGAGGGGTACGGCGAGCGCCTGCCCGCCTCCCTCTCCGGCGGCGAGCGGCAGCGGGTCGCCCTGGCTCGGGCTCTGGCCGTCGAGCCCCGGCTGCTGCTGCTCGACGAGCCACTGTCCGCGCTGGACCGGACCCTGCGGCAGCGGCTCGCCGACGACCTGCGGCGGATCCTCACCGAGGCGGGCACGACCGCGCTGCTGGTCACCCACGACCACGAGGAGGCGTTCGCGGTCGCCGACGAGATGGCGGTGATGCGAGCCGGCCGCCTGGTGCAGCAGGGTCCGGTCGCCGAGGTGTGGGAGCACCCCGCCGACCCCGAGACCGCGCTGTTCCTCGGCTATGCCCGGGTCCTGCAGGGCGCCGCCGCGGCCCGGGTGCTCGAGGCCGCCGGGGCTCCGGCGGCCCCGGGGGTCGCCGTACGCCGCTCCGCGCTGGTCGTGGATCCCGCCGGCCCGCTGGCCGCGACGGTCGTCTCCGCCACCGCCGCGCCCGAGCAGGTGCGCCTGGTCGTCGACGTCGACGGACTGGGCGCGATGGACGCGGTCGCCCCCTCGGGGACCGCGCCCGCCCCCGGCGAGCGGGTGCGGCTCGGCGTCGATGTGACCCGGCTCGCGGCCGTGACGGTTCAGTGAACGTCACGTGACATCCCTACACTTGCGGGCGTGTATCGTCGGGCCTACGTACTCCTGATCGGGGTCGCCTCCGTGATGGGGCTGATCGCCGTGGTCATGGCGGTCACGCTCGGCCGGCGGCTCGCGGACCCGGAGGGCTTCCTCGGCCCCGCGTGGGTGCGGTTGCCGATGCTGATCCTCGGCGCCTTCCTGCTCGACATGCTGCCGCGGACCCTGTGGATCTCCCGGTTCCACCCCAAGAAGATGCCGCAGCTGATCCGGGAGCGGATCCGCGACCACTGGACCCGGGAGCGGATGACCCTGGTGGTGATGGGCGTGGTCTGCTTCTACATCACCTACGTCTCCTACCGGAACATCAAGTCCTTCCTGCCGTTCGTGCGGCCCGACACCTACTTCGACCGCGAGCTGCACCTGGTCGACCGGGCGCTGTTCGCCGGCCACGAGCCCGCCGTGCTCCTGCACAACCTGCTGGGCACCGGGATCTCCGCGCACTTCCTGTCCACGATCTACCTGTGGTTCCTGCCGCTCGTGCCGCTGGCGCTGACCGCGTGGCTGATCTGGACCAAGAACATCAGCCACGGCTACTGGTTCGCGACCTCGCAGTGCATCGCCTGGACCCTCGGCACGGCGTCCTACTACATGCTGCCCACGCTCGGGCCCGGCTTCGAGTACCCCTTCCTCTTCCACGAGCTGCCCGACACCGGGTCGGGACAGCTGATGGACGGGCTGATCTACGGCCGGCAGACGGTGATGTACTCCGGCCAGCTCGGCGAGGTCCAGTCCGTCGCCGGCTTCGCCTCGCTGCACACCGCGATCACCCTGCTGGTGGCGATGATGGCGCAGGCCACCTTGAAGTGGAAGCCGCTGCACTGGCTGCTGTGGGTCAACTTCGCGGTCACCGTTGTGGCCACCATCTACTTCGGCTGGCACTACGTCGCCGACGACATCGCGGGCATTGTGATCGCCTTCGTCGCCTACTACCTCGGCGGCATCGCCTCGGGGCAGAAGTTCGAGCGGCACGGCCTCGGGTCGCATCCCACCACCACGACCTCGAAGATCCCGGTCGACGCGGACTAGCGGCCCGCCCTTCCCCGGCCCGGCCGCCCCCGGCCCAGCCGCCCCCGTGGCCCGGCCGTTTACCAGGTAGTCGTGCCGTCGCGTCGCCGTACCTGGTGAATTCACCGGGTGGAGCGCCGAGGTCACGCGACTACCTGGTAAACGGCCGAGGCCAGGCAGCGGGCCGGCCACGTCGGGCGATCCGCCACCAGCCACGAATGACACGCGTGTCATTCGTCAAGGGCGACACGCCGGGGTGGGAGAGAAATTTGGGAAAAGTGTTTCTTTTGTGACTCGTGACGACTAGCGTGCTGCGAGTTGTTCCAGAGGAAGGGAAGCCTCCGGGGCACGTCACGAGATCCGCAAAGGGGAAGAGCCCATGCCTGCCCGCATGTCCGGACGCCTGCCCGCGCGCCGCCGCGCCGCGACCGTCTCCGTCGCCGTCCTCGCGCTGGTCGCGGGTCTCGGTGCCACCGCGACCGCCGACGACGACGTACCCACGCGGCAGCAGGTGGACGACGCCCGCTCCGCGGCGGTGGGCAAGGCGCGCGACGTCGCGACCGTCCAGGCCGAGCTCGCGGTGGCCAACTCCCGGCTCCAGCAGTCGGCGATCCAGGCCGCGCAGGCGGCCGAGGCTTGGAACGGCGCCCGCTACCGGCTCGAGCAGGCGCGCGAGCAGGCGAGCCGGGCGGAGTCGGACGCCCGGGCGGCCGAGCGCTCGGTGCGCGGACAGCAGCAGGCGTACGGCGACACCGTCGTCACCGGCTATCAGCGCGCGCCCGAGCTGAGCGCGCTGCAAGGGGTGCTGCGCGCGAACGGGATCCAGGAGGCGCTGGAGACCACCACGACGCTGGACCAGACCCGGACCGCGATGGACGAGCAGTACGACGCCTTCCGGGCGTCGGCGACCGTCGCCTCCGTCGCGTCCCGGCAGGCCGAGGACGCGCGCACCGAGGCCGCCGACGCCGCTGCCGACGCCGAGCAGGCGCGTGCCGCCGCGGAGTCCGCGCAGACCGCCGCCGCGGCCGAGGCGACGCGGATCGCCGAGGAGAAGACCCGGCTGATCGGCGAGCTGGCCGACCTGCAGAACATCTCCGTCGACCTGGCCCAGCGCCGCCAGTCCGCGCTCGAGGCTCGCGCTGCCGAGGAGGCCGCCGAGGCCCGCGAGGCCGAGGTCGCGACGGTCGCCGAGACCCCGCAGCCGGCCGAGGAGGCGCCGGCCAGCGAGACCGACCGTGACGACCAGCAGGCGGCGGCCGCCCCGGCGCCGGCCCCCGCTCCCGCACCGGCCCCTGCTCCCACGCCCGACCCGGAGACGGCGCCCGCACCGGCTCCTTCGCCCGAGCCGGCCCCGGCTCCCGCACCGCCGCCGTCCAGCGGCGGCGCGCAGGCGGCGATCGCCTTCGCCCGCGCCCAGATCGGCGACCCCTACGTCTGGGGCGGCGCCGGCCCGGACTCCTGGGACTGCTCGGGCCTGACCATGGGCGCGTGGGCGGCGGGCGGCAAGTCCCTGCCGCACTACTCCGTCGCGCAGTACGAGCAGGCCACGCCCATCTCGATCTCCGAGCTGCGTCCGGGCGATCTCATCTTCTGGGGCTCCTCCAGCGACCCGTCGTCGATCTACCACGAGGCCATCTACACCGGGAACGGGATGATGGTGCACGCGCCGCGCACCGGGCGGAACGTGACGGAGGAGTCGATGTACTACTGGATCACGCCGAACTTCTTCGCTCGGCCCTGAGCAGTACGTACGGTGGCCCCATGGCCACCGACACGACCGACACCCGCGACGACTCCCGTCCCGACGGCTACGTGCAGCCCCAGGTCGACGTACCGATCCTGCGGACGATGCTCGACGGGAAGTACGCCGAGGTGCGCGACCTGGTGCGCCGCAACCTCGTCGAGTACGCCGCCATCCTGGAGGACCAGGAGCGGCTGAGCACCGACGAGTACCGCGACCGCGTGCGCGACCTCGTGGTCGAGATGGCCGAGTCCGGGCAGTCGGGCATGGGCTTCCCGGAGGAGTACGGCGGCGCCGGCGACATCGGCGCCTCCATCGCCGCCTTCGAGACCCTCGCCTTCGGCGACCTGTCGGTGCTGGTGAAGGCGGGCGTCCAGTTCGGCCTCTTCGGGGGTGCGATCCTGCAGCTCGGCACGAAGCGGCACCACGACGAGCTGCTCGAGGACCTGGTCCGCGGGCGGGTGCTCGGCTGCTTCGCGATGACCGAGACCGGGCACGGTTCGAATGTCCAGGCCCTGGGCACCACCGCGACCTACGACGTCGAGGCGCAGGAGTTCGTCATCCACACGCCCGACGACCTCTCCCGCAAGGACTACATCGGCAACGCCGCCCGGCACGCCGAGCTCGCGGTCGTCTTCGCGCAGCTGCACGTGGCCGGGGAGTCGCACGGCGTGCACGCCTTCGTCGTGCCGATCCGCGAGGGCGGGAAGGTCTGCGAGGGTGTCCGGATCGAGGACTGCGGGCCCAAGCTCGGGCTCAACGGCGTGGACAACGGCCGGATCTGGTTCGACCAGGTGCGGGTGCCGCGCACCGCGCTGCTCAACGAGTTCGCCGACGTGACGCCCGCGGGGGTCTACGAGTCCCCGATCGACAACCCGAACCGGCGCTTCTTCACCATGCTCGGCACCCTCGTCCAGGGCCGGGTCAGCGTCGGCGGGGCGGGGATCAACGCGGCCAAGGTGGCCCTGACCATCGCCGTGCGCTATGCGCTGCAGCGGCGGCAGTTCGAGGCCACCTCCGACGACCGCGAGGACCTGCTGCTCGACTACGGGCTGCACCAGCGCCGGCTCTTCCCGCTGCTGGCCCGCACCTACGCCCTCCACCTCATGCAGCAGCAGGTCGCGGCGTCGCTGCACGACGTCTTCTCCGGCACGCTCAGCGACGAGCACTCCCGCCGCGAGCTCGAGGCGCGCGCCGCCGGCACCAAGGCGCTCGGGACCTGGCTGGCGACCCGGACCATCCAGGAGTGCCGCGAGGCGTGCGGTGGCGCCGGCTACCTCTCGGAGAACCGGTTCGCCGCGCTCAAGGCCGACACCGACGTCTTCACCACCTTCGAGGGCGACAACCACGTGCTGCTGCAGCTGGTCGCCAAGGGGCTGCTCACCGACTACGCCTCGGAGTTCGAGGACATCGACCAGCTCGGGATGGTCCGGTTCGTCGCCGGGATGGCGGTCGACACCGTGCTGGAGAAGACCTCGGTCCACAAGCTGCTGGAGCGGATCAAGGACGTGCTCCCCGGCGGCGACCAGTGGGACCAGGAGGCCGGGCTGCTCGACCCGAACTACCAGCTCGCGATGCTGCGCTTCCGCGAGGAGCACATGCTGGGCGGCGTCGCGCGGCGGCTCAAGCGGGGGATCGACGCCGGGCACAACCCCGGCGAGGTGTTCTCCCGCTGCCAGGACCATGTCATCCGGACCGCCCACGCCCACGTGGAGCGGTTGATCCTCGAGGCCTTCGTCGACCGTTTCCGCGAGCTGCCCGCGGGGGGCGAGAGGGTCGCCGTCGGGCTGCTGTGCGACCTGTTCGCGCTCGGCTGCATCGAGGACGACGCCGCCTGGTTCATGGAGCACGGCCGGCTCACCACCACCCGCTCCAAGGCGATCAGCGCGGAGATCAACGAGCTGTGCCGCCGGATCCGGCCGATCGCCCGCGAGCTGGTGGACGCCTTCGGCGTGCCGGACGAGATGCTGCGCTCGCCCGAGCTGCTGGGGGAGTACCCCGGCGCCTGAGCTCGCGGGTCGCGGGGGCGCAGGCAGGCGCGAGGCACCGGCGTACGGCGACCCCGCGGAGCCTCAGGCGTCCTGGGCGCCGCGGGCGTCGCGGTCGTCGGCGACCTTGCCCTGGGCGTGCGCGTGCCCGGCGGCGCCGGAGTGGTCGCCCTCCTCCTCGGTGAACCGCTTGAAGGACTCGCGGACCTCGGCCTCGGCCTCGGTGCGGCCCACCCAGTTGGCGCCCTCGACGGACTTGCCGGGCTCGAGGTCCTTGTAGACCTCGAAGAAGTGCTGGATCTCCAGCCGGTCGAACTTCGGCAGGTGGTTGATGTCGCGCATGTGCTCCAGCCGCGGGTCGCTGGCGGGCACGCAGAGGACCTTGTCGTCGCCGCCGGCCTCGTCGGTCATCCGGAACATCCCGATCGCCCGGCACTTGATCAGGCAGCCGGGGAAGGTCGGCTCGCCGATGAGCAGCACCAGCGCGTCCAGCGGGTCGCCGTCCTGACCCAGGGTGTCCTCGATGTAGCCGTAGTCGGCGGGGTACTGGGTCGAGGTGAACAGCGTGCGGTCCAGGCGCATCCGTCCGGTCTCGTGGTCGACCTCGTACTTGTTGCGGCTGCCCCTGGGGATCTCTACGAGAACGTCGAACTCCACGTGGTACCACTCCTCCGTCCGTCGCGACACCCTCGGCTCGTTGCCGCGTCCGTGCGGGCCGGTTCCGGCCCTTCTGGCACAGTGTCGCGCACAACGACCACGAACGCGCAGCCGGGGAAGGAAGAACATGCCGAAGGGTGGGCGATCGCGCGCCCGGAGAGGGTGTCTCACCGGCCTCGTGGTGGTCCTGGTCCTGCTGCTCGCGGGCGGTGTCGCGGTCTACCGCTTCGACGCGCTGGACCGCTGGTGGCCCAAGGGGCCCCCGGACCCGCGGGTCGAGCCGGCCGCCGTCGCCCCACCCGAGGGCCTCGACCTGCCGGCGCCCTCGCCGGCGGCCACGGTGGCGCCGGCCGAGGATCCCGACCCCGAGACCCGGCTCCTGCCGGGGAAGGTCCGCGCCGCCATCGCGAACGCGCTGAAGGACCGCGACCTTGGCCGGCACGTCGTGGTCGACGTCGAGACGGCCGCGGGCACCGGCCCGGCGTACCACTACGGCACCCCGCACACCTTCACCCCCGCCTCCACCACCAAGCTGCTCACCTCGGTCGCCGCGCTGCAGGCGCTGGGGCCGGACGCGACCTTCGACACCGTGGTGCGCCAGGGCGCCGGCGACCGGATCGTCCTCGTCGGCGGCGGTGACCCCAACCTCGCCAGCCGCCCGGTGCCCGCGGATCAGAAGGACGAGGTCTACCCGCCGCGCGCCGACGTGCGGACCCTGGCCAAGCAGGTCGCCGCGTCCCTGAGGGAGCAGGGCCGGACCCGCGTGCGCGTGGGGTACGACGACACCCTGTTCACCGGCCCGGAGGTCAACCCGCGCTGGGAGGACTCCTACATCCCCGACGGAGTGGTCGCGCCGATCACCTCCCTGTGGGTCGACGAGGGGCACGACCCGAGCGGCTACGGCCGGGTCGCCGACCCCGCCCAGGTCGCGACCCGGGCGTTCGCCGACGCCCTGGAGCGCCAGGGCATCCAGGTGCGCGGGCCGCTCCGGCCGGCCCCGGCGCGCCCCGACGCCCCGGTGCTGGGCCGGGTGACCAGCGCCCCGCTGTCCCAGATCGTCGAGCGGCTGCTCGACGTCTCCAGCAACGAGGCCGCCGAGGTGGTCGCCCGCCACGTCGGGCTGGCCGTGGAGCAGGACGGCTCGTTCCAGGGCGCCGTACGCGGCGTCCGGAGCGTGCTGGCCGGCCTCGGGGTGCCCGTGGAGGGCAGCCGCTGGTACGACGGCAGCGGGCTCTCCCGCGACAACCGGCTCACCGGCGACCTGCTGCTCGAGGTGCTCCGGGTCGCCTCGGCGGACGAGCACCCGCGGCTGCGCGCGGCGATCACCGGCATGCCGATCGCCGGCTTCACCGGCTCCCTCACCGGCCGTTTCGCCGAGGGCGACCCGGCCGGTCTGGGCAGGATCCGCGCGAAGACCGGCACCCTGATCGAGGGCGGGGTGCACGGCCTGGCCGGCTACGTCACCGACGCCACCGGGGCGCCGCTGCTGTTCGTCGTCGTGGCCGACAAGGTGAAGTATGAGCGGACCCTGGGCGCGCGCGACGCGGTGGACGAGATCGCCGCGGAGATCGCGGCCTGTGCGTGCACCACCCGGTGAGCGCCGGCCCGGCACGGAGTCGGCCGGTGTGGCACCCGGGCATAGGGTCGAGGCCATGACGCAGCGGACCATGGTGGACTGGGATCTCGCGGCCGGGCTCGGCGCCCGGGTGGCCGGCGACGGGCCGCAGGTCGACGCGGCGGAGGCCGGGCGGGTGGTCGCCGAGCTCCGCGCGGCCGCCGACCGCTCCACGCCTCTGGTCCGGGAGGTCACCGGGCTCGACGGGGGGCAGGGGACGGCCCCGGTCGTGGTCGTCGACCGGGCCCGGTGGGTCCAGGCCAACACCGAGGGCTTCTCCACGGTCGTCGACCCGCTGGTGCGGCGGTTGGCGGAGGCCAAGGGGGAGCCCTCCGCGCTCTCGTCCGCCATCGGCTCGCGGGTGACCGGCGGCGAGGTGGGCCTGCTCCTCGGCTTCATGGCCACCAAGGTGCTGGGCCAGTTCGACCCGTTCCACGAGCCGCGGGGCCGACTCCTGCTGGTCGCCCCGAACGTGGTGCACGTCGAGCGCGAGCTCGGGGTGGACCCGCACGACTTCCGGCTGTGGGTCTGCCTGCACGAGGAGACCCACCGGGTGCAGTTCACCGCCGTGCCGTGGATGCGCGAGCACCTGTTCGGCGAGATCCAGGCGCTCACCGAGTCCGTGGAGCCGCAGCGGCTCACCGAGGACCTGGTCCGCACCGTCTCCGAGGTCGCCCGCGGCGCCCGCTCCGGCCGCAGCCTGCCCGAGCTGATGGGCACCCCCGAGCAGCGCGAGATCATCGACCGGGTCACCGGGATGATGTCGCTGCTGGAGGGCCACGCCGACGTGGTGATGGACGAGGTCGGCCCCACGGTGATCCCGTCGGTCGCGCAGATCCGGGCGCGGTTCAACGAGCGACGCAAGGGCATCGGGCCGCTCGACCGGGTCCTGCGCCGGCTCCTCGGCCTGGACGCGAAGATGGCGCAGTACCGCGACGGCGCCCGCTTCGTCCGGGCCGTGGTCGACAAGGCCGGGATGGCGGAGTTCAACACCGTCTGGGAGTCGCCGGCCAACCTTCCCTCCAAGGAGGAGATCGCCGACCCGGAGGCCTGGATGGGGCGCGTGCTGCGGTGACCCTGCACCCGTCGGTCGCGGCCGTGCGCTCGGCGGTGCGGACCGGCCTCGCCGACGTGCCGGCAGGGGACCGGGTGGTCGTGGCCTGCTCCGGTGGCCCGGACTCGCTGGCCCTGCTGGCGGCCACCGTCTTCGAGAGCCGCCGGGCCGGCTGGCACGTCGTGGGGGCGGTCGTCGACCACGGCCTCCAGGACGGATCGGCCGCCCAGGCCTCGGCGGTGGTGCGCCAGATGGCCGCGATGGGCGCCGACGAGACCTTCTCCGCGCGGGTGTCGGTCGAGGGCGGCAGGCTCGGCCCCGAGGCGGCCGCCCGGGAGGCGAGGTACGCCGTCCTGGGTCAGGTCGCCGAGCACGTGGGGTCGCGGGTGGTGCTGCTGGGCCACACCCGCGACGACCAGGCCGAGACGGTGCTCCTCGGGCTGGCCCGCGGCTCGGGCGGCCGGTCGATCGCCGGGATGCGCCGCGCCTTCGACGTCTATCGCCGCCCGCTGCTCGACGTCTCCCGGGCCGACACGGTCGCCGCGTGCGAGGCCGAGGGCCTGGAGGCGTGGCTGGACCCGCACAACGCGGACCCGGCCTTCACCCGGGTGCGCGTCCGCTCCCGGGTGCTGCCGGTGCTGGAGGACGAGCTGGGTCCGGGGGTAGCGGCAGCCCTCGCCCGCACCGCGGACCTGCTGCGCGAGGACATGGAGCTGCTCGACGACCTGGCCGACGCGGTGCCCGAGGCGGCGCGCGCGCTGGAGGTGGACGCGCTGGCCGAGCTGCCCGGCGCCCTGCGCCGCCGGGTCCTGCACCGCGCGGCGCTCGCGGCCGGCGTACCCGCGTCCGACCTGACCTCCGAGCACGTCCGAGCCGTCGAGGCGCTGGTCACCGGCTGGCGCGGCCAGCGGTGGATCGACCTGCCCGGCCCGCGGCGGGCGGTGCGCCGGGACGGCCGCCTGCACCTGCTCGCGCCGCCGTTCCCCGACACCTTAGGGTGACGCCCATGGACGCCGCCCACGTGGAGAACGACCTGGTCAACATCCTGTTCACCGAGGACCAGATCCAGGAGCGGGTCGGCCAGATGGCCGAGCAGATCGCCGCCGACTACGAGGGCCGCGACCTGCTGCTCGTGGGCGTGCTGCGCGGTGCCGTCATGGTGATGGCCGACCTCGCCCGGGCGCTGCCGCGGCACGTGGAGATGGACTGGATGGCGATCAGCTCCTACGGCTCGGGCACCAAGTCCAGCGGCGTGGTGCGCATCTTGAAGGACCTCGACACCGACATCACCGGGCGGCACGTCCTGGTGGTCGACGAGATCATCGACACCGGCCTCACCCTGAGCTGGCTGGTCAACAGCCTCGGCACCCGCGGGGCCGCGAGCGTGGAGATCGCCACGCTGCTGCGCAAGCCGGAGGCGCTGACCATGCCGGTGGAGCCGAGGTACGTCGGCTGGGACATCCCCAACGAGTTCGTGGTCGGCTACGGGCTCGACTTCCGGGAGCGCTACCGCAACCTGCGCGACATCGGCACCCTCGCGCCCCATGTGTATTCGTGAGGGTTTGCGACAATGGCGTCAGCGCGCCTGCGACAGTGTCTGCCGTGAGCCGGTTGTGTACCGTCGCGGGCATCCCCTGACGCACCTGCGAGCAGGTGCCCCTGTCTGCGAGAGAAGTCTGTGAACCGAGTAGCCAAGAGTCCCTGGCTGTGGGCCAGTGTCGTCATCCTCGCCATCGTCCTGGCGATGCAGTTCTTCGCGTCCAGCGGCGGGTACGACGAGATCGAGACGTCGCAGATGAACAAGTACATCGCCGACGGCACGGTGGACAAGATCACCTTCATCGACGGGGACCAGCAGGTGCAGGCCGAGCTGGACAGGGGCACCGACCGCGAGGGCGGGCTGAAGGTGATGACCCACTACGTCGACGGCCAGCAGCTGGAGATGCTCGAGGAGGTCCAGCAACAGATCGACGCGGGCGAGATCGCCGCCTCCAACTCCGAGAACCCCCAGCCCAGCCTGCTCGGCTCCCTGGCCGCGACCCTGCTGCCCTTCCTGCTGATCATCGGCCTGTTCCTGTTCTTGATGAACAGCGTCCAGGGCGGCGGCCGCGGGGTCATGCAGTTCGCCAAGTCCAAGGCGAAGCTGATCTCCAAGGACATGCCGTCGACCACCTTCTCCGACGTCGCCGGCGCCGAGGAGGCCATCGAGGAGCTCGGCGAGATCAAGGAGTTCCTCTCCGACCCGGCCAAGTTCCAGGCCGTCGGCGCGAAGATCCCCAAGGGCGTCCTG
Organism: Nocardioides rotundus; assembly: GCF_019931675.1. Taxonomy (GTDB): domain Bacteria; phylum Actinomycetota; class Actinomycetes; order Propionibacteriales; family Nocardioidaceae; genus Nocardioides; species Nocardioides rotundus. The sequence continues at coordinate 3,381,651 of NZ_CP082922.1, read as the reverse complement.
CTCTACGGCCCCCCGGGCACCGGCAAGACCCTGCTGGCGCGGGCCGTCGCGGGCGAGGCCGGTGTGCCCTTCTACTCCATCTCCGGCTCGGACTTCGTGGAGATGTTCGTCGGCGTGGGCGCCAGCCGGGTCCGCGACCTGTTCGAGCAGGCCAAGGCCAAGCCCCCGGCCATCGTCTTCATCGACGAGATCGACGCCGTCGGCCGGCACCGCGGTGCCGGCATGGGCGGCGGCCACGACGAGCGGGAGCAGACGCTCAACCAGCTGCTGGTCGAGATGGACGGCTTCGACGTCCGCGGCGGCGTGATCCTGATCGCGGCGACCAACCGGCCCGACGTACTCGACCCGGCGCTGCTGCGCCCCGGCCGCTTCGACCGGCAGATCCAGGTCGATGCGCCGGACCTCAACGGCCGCCACCAGATCCTCCAGGTGCACTCCCGCGGCAAGCCGATGGCCCCCGAGGTGGACCTGATGTCGGTCGCCCGTCGCACGCCGGGCTTCACCGGCGCCGACCTGGCCAACGTGCTCAACGAGGCCGCGCTGCTCACCGCTCGCAGTGACCGGACGCTGATCGACGCGGTCTCCCTGGACGAGGCGATCGACCGGGTCATCGCCGGCCCCCAGCGCCGGACCCGGCTGATGAGCGAGCAGGAGAAGCTGATCACCGCCTACCACGAGGGCGGGCACGCCCTGGTCGCCGCCGCGATGCCCGGCTCGGACCCGGTGCACAAGGTCACGATCCTGCCCCGCGGCCGCGCCCTGGGCTACACCATGGTGCTGCCGGACCAGGACAAGTACTCCCAGACCCGCAGCGAGATGCTGGACAAGCTGGCCTACATGCTCGGCGGGATGGCGGCCGAGGAGCTGATCTTCCACGACGTCACCTCCGGCGCCGGCAACGACATCGAGAAGGCCACCAACCTGGCTCGGGCGATGGTCACCCAGTACGGCATGAGCCAGCGGCTCGGCGCCGTGCGGCTGGGTGAGTCCGGCTCCGAGCCGTTCCTCGGCCGGGACATGGGCCACCAGCGCGACTACTCCGAGGAGGTCGCCGCGGTGATCGACGAGGAGATCAAGGCGCTGATCTCGCAGGCCCAGAAGGAGGCCTACGAGGTGCTGGCCGACAACCGGGACGTCCTGGACGCCCTGGTCCTCGCGCTGGTGGAGAAGGAGACCCTGGACAAGGCCGAGGTCGCGGAGATCTTCTCCGCCCTGCGTCGTCGCCCGGTGCGGCCGGCCTGGACCGGGTCGCCCGAGCGGGTCCCCAGCACGGTGCCGCCGGTGGAGATCCCACAGTGGATCCGCGACCGTGCGGCGGCCAACGGCAACGTCACCGAGGACGAGCAGGAGGGCGGCATCGTGCTGACCCCGCCGGGCTCGGGCGGTGACACCCACGGCGACACCGTCGGCGGCCAGGGCGGCCTCGGCGGGCCGGGAGGTGGACCCCAGGGGCCGGACGCGTCATCGGACGAGCGCGGATGACCGACCCGATCGCCACGCCGGAGCGCGACCCGGCCGGCGTACCTGCCTTCGACCACGCCCGAGCCGAGGCGGCCGTCCGCGAGCTGCTCATCGCGATCGGCGAGGACCCCGACCGGGACGGGCTGGTGGAGACTCCGGCCCGCGTGGCGCGCGCCTACGAGGAGGTCACCCGGGGCCTGCGGATGTCCGCCGAGGACGTCCTCACCACCACCTTCGACCTGGGCCACGACGAGATGGTGCTGGTCAAGGACATCGAGCTGTGGTCGATGTGCGAGCACCATCTGGTGCCGTTCACCGGCGTCGCGCACGTCGGCTACATCCCAGCCGAGAGCGGCAAGATCACCGGCCTGTCCAAGCTGGCCCGGCTGGTCGACGTCTACGCACACCGGCCCCAGGTGCAGGAGCGGCTCACCACGCAGATCGCCGACGCGCTGGTCGACATCCTCGACGCCCGCGGCGTGATCGTGGTGATCGAGGCCGAGCACCTCTGCATGACCATGCGCGGAGTGCGCAAGGCCGGCGCCCGCACCGTCACCTCCGCGATGCGGGGGATCATGCGCCACCAGGCCACCCGCTCCGAGGCGCTCTCCCTGATCAACTCGCACCGGCGGTGACCCGGGTGCGCGGGATGCGCCGCCTGCGGCGGCTGGCCGGCCGCCGCCGGGACCGAGCCCCCGAGCTGAGTGTGGTCGTCCCGGTCTACAACGTCGAGCAGTACGTCGCCGCGTGTCTGGACAGCGTGCTCGCGCAGTCCCATGCCGACCTCGAGGTGGTCGTGGTCGACGACGGCGCCACCGACGACTCCGCGGCGATCGTCGAGCGGTACGCCGCACGGGACCCGCGGGTGCGGCTGCTCCGGCAGGAGAACCAGGGGCTCGGGGCCGCTCGCAACGCCGGCGTCGCCGCCTCGCGTGGCCGCTACCTCACCTTCCTGGACTCCGACGACGTCGTCCCGCCCGACGCCTACCGGGCCATGATGGAGACGCTCGCGCGCACCGGATCCGACCTGGTCGTGGGCACGTTGCGCGAGGACCACGGGACGCGGCAGACCACCGGACGGCTGATGGCGGCCAACCACCGGCGTCGCCGCGAGGGCGTGATCCTGTCCGATGCCCCGCTGCTGCTGGCCGACGTGTTCGCCCAGAACAAGGTCTACCGCCGTACCTTCTGGGAGGGCGCCGGCCTGGCCTTCCCGGTCGGCACCCGCTACGAGGACCAGCCGACCCTGACCCGGGCCTTCCTCGCCGCTGACCGGATCGACGTGCTGCCCGACACCGTCTACCTGCGGCGGGTCCGCGATGACGGCTCCTCGATCACCCAGACCCGGCACCTGATGGCCGACCTGCGGGACCGGCTGGAGACCAAGCGAGACAGTACGGCGACCCTGCTGGCCGGGCGCCCGGACCTGGCGCCGGTGTGGTTCGGGACCGTGCTGCCGGTGGACATGTGGGAGTACTTCCGGGCCGGGGCCACCGCCGAGGAGGAGTACTGGACGCTGCTGCGGACCATGCTCACCGAGCTGTGGAACGACTCCACCCTGCCCTTCGAGCAGACCGACGTGCCCGCCCAGCAGCGGCTGATGGGGTGGCTGGTCGAGCAGGACCGGCGATCCGACCTGGTGGCGCTGCTCGCGTTCATCGAGGAGGTCCGCCGCGACTTCGAGGTGCGGATCCGCGACGGAGAGGCCGTCTGCGTGCTGCCCGGGCTCGACGACCCCGCCTACGGCGCCCCCGCCGAGGTCTACCGCCTGTCGGAGGCCGAGCTGGCCTGGCAGGCGCGAGTGCTCGTGGCCCGCTGGGAGGGGCCGGTGCTCCACCTGGAGGGCTTCGCCCTGGTCCGCAACCTCGCCACCGGGGGCCGCGCCACCGCCCTGACGGCCCGGCTCGAGGGGCCCGGCGGTCGCACGGTCGAGCTGCCGGTGACGCCGTACTCCGAGCCGCGCGCCACGGCCGCCGTCGGCCGCGCCCGGCAGGACTACGACGACTGCGGCTTCCGGGTGGCCGTCGACACCGCGGCGCTCGATCTGCCGCCCGGTGACTCCGCGTGGCGGCTGAAGTGGGAGCGGACGGTGGAGGGGCTGAGCCGGACGGGTGGACCGACCGGCTACCGCGCCGCCGACGTGGACCGGCGCGCGCGTAGCGTGAGGCCGGGCGTGACCGCCGGTCTCGCCGACGTCGATGGCGAGCTGGTGCTGGAGGTGCGCCGTGACTGACCTGTTCGCGTTGGGGGAGCGTCCCCGTGTCATGGGGGTCCTCAACGTCACCCCCGACTCGTTCTCCGACGGGGGCCGCTACGCCGCCGTGGGACCGGCGGTGCAGCACGGTCTGGAGATGACCGCGGCCGGAGCCGACCTGGTCGACGTCGGCGGGGAGTCCACCCGGCCCGGCGCGACCCGGCCGCTGGTCGACGAAGAGCTGCACCGGGTGCTGCCGGTCGTGCGGGAGCTGAGCGGCCAGGGTGTCACCGTGTCGGTGGACACGATGCGGGCCGAGGTGGCCGAGGCGGCGGTCGCCGCGGGTGCGCAGGTGGTCAACGACGTCTCCGGGGGGTTGGCGGACCCCCGCATCCTCGACGTCGTCCGGGACAGCGGCGCGGTGTACGTCGCCATGCACTGGCGCGCCCACTCGGACCGGATGACGCGGCACGCGGACTACCCCGAGGGCGTGGTCGCCGGGGTGCGGGCCGAGCTGGGGGAGCGGCTGGAGGCGATCGCGGCCGCCGGCGTGGACCTGGACCGGGTGGTCCTGGACCCGGGCCTGGGCTTCGCCAAGACCCAGCAGCACAACTGGGAGCTGCTGCAGCATCTCGACGAGATCGAGCAGCTGGGTCGCCCCGTGCTGGTCGGTGCCTCGCGCAAGTCCTTCCTGGGCGGGCTCCTGGGCACCGACGACGCTCCGCGGCCGGTCGACCAGCGGGAGGCGGGCCACCTGGCGCTCGTCGTCCTGCTCGCGCAGTACGGCGTCTGGGGCCTGCGCGTGCACGACGTACGCGCCACCACCGACGCCCTGGCCGTCCTGGACCGGGTCGCCCGACCCTCGTGATCTCGCCGCCCCCGGGGCGGGAAGCCGGGCGGGTGCGTGCGGCCACTACAGTGACCGCAGTTGTCCCCGCTTGAGAGGCTGGAGCCGTGAGTGCGCTGTCGCAACCCCTGGTGCCGGGGTCGGACGAGCTCACCGTCACGGGCGTCGAGTGCTTCGCCCATCACGGCGTGTTCGAGCACGAGCGGCGCGACGGCCAGCGGTTCGTGGTGGACCTGACGCTCGGGCTGGACACGCGCCCGGCGGCGTCCTCGGATGACTTGCAAGACACCGTGGACTACGGGAGTCTCGTGAGCGACGTGAAATCGGCCGTGGAGTCCGATCCTGCCGACCTGGTGGAGACGGTGGCCGAGCGCATCGCGTCGGTGTGCTTGTCCGACCACCGCGTCCAGTGGGTGCGAATCACCCTCCACAAACCCGAAGCACCCATCCAGGAGACGTTCTCCGGCGTCACCTTGACCATCACCAGGAAGCGCGAGGGCCCCAGTGACTGAGACCCCCAACCCGCACATCATCGATGCCGACACCCTCACCGGCGAGATGCGTCCGATCCGCCGCGTCGTGATCTCCCTCGGCTCCAACCTCGGCGACCGGTTCGCCTCCCTGCAGGGAGCGGTCCAGGCCCTGGCGGACACCCCGGACGTGTGGGTGACGGCGGTGTCGGCGGTCTATGAGACCGAGCCGGTGGACTCGCCCGCGGACGCGGAGTCCTACTACAACGCCGTCGTGCTGATGGACACGACCCTGCCCGCGCACCGGCTGATGGACCGGGCCCTGGCGATCGAGGACGCCTACGAGCGGGAGCGCACCGAGCTCCGCAACGCCCCGCGGACCCTGGACGTGGACCTCATCGTGGTGGGTGACCGCCGCAGCGACCTGGACTCCCTGCAGCTGCCGCACCCCCGTGCCGCCGGCCGCGCCTTCGTGCTCAAGCCGTGGCACGACCTGGAGCCGGACGCGGTCTTCCCGGGCGAGGGCCCGATCGCGGACCTCCTCGAGGGCCTGGACCAGGGGGGCCTGACCCGCCTGGACGACGTCGAGCTCGAGGTGCCGTGACGGCTGGTCCGCCCGAGGATGACCCGGCCGGCCGGCTCGCGCCGACCCCGCTCAAGGTCCTCGTCGCCTGGGCGCTGGCCGGCCTGGTGCTCGGCTGGCTGCTGCGCACCGTCGTGACCGCGGCCGGGGGCGTCGTCCCCGTGGTCGGCTGGGTGCAGGCGATCGTGCTGTTCTTCGTCGCCGCGGTGCTCGCCGGCGTGGCGCGGGCGACCCGGAGCGCGATCGCGGAGCCCGAGCGCCGTCCCGAGCCGCACCAGCTGGTGAACCGGCTGGTGCTCGCGCGCGCCTGTGCGCTGGTGGGCGCGCTGGTGGCGGGAGGGTACGCCGGGTACGCCGTGAGCTGGCTGGGCGTGTCCAGCGACCTCGTGGGCCAACGGGTCGTGCGCAGTCTGGTCGCCGCGGTCGGCGGCCTGGTGATGACGGTGGCGGCGGTCGCGCTGGAGCGCGCGTGTCGTACCCCCTCCGACGGGGATCCCGCCTAGCATTTCCACTATGGCCTCCACCACCGCACGCCGGCGCCAGCGCAGCACCCGAGTCGTCGTCGCGGTGGGGCTGCTGGCCCTGGCCGCCGTCGTGGTGGCCGCCTCCTTCGCCACCGGCTCGCTGGTCCTCCGTGGGCTCGCGGCCGTCACCGGCCTCGTGCTGGGCGCGGCGGCCACCCGGATCACCCACTCCGAGCTGGTGCAGACCCGGCGGGACTGGGCCAGCGACCGCGCGGAGCAGGCACGGGCCTACCAGGTGCTCGACCAGCGCCGTACCTCCGAGCACCTCGCCTATGTCGAGGAGACCGCCGCAGAGGCGCGCCGGCGTGAGGAGGCCCTGCGCGAGGTCGAGTCGGCGCTGGTGCGGGCCGAGCGCAAGGCCGCCGAGGCGACCCGCAAGTTCAGCGCCGAGGCCCGGCGTGCCGAGCTGGCCGAGGACGAGAGCCTGCGTCTGGGCCGGCAGCTGGAGGAGTCCGAGCAGCGGGCCGCCGAGGCGATCGTGCATCTCGCGGAGCTGGAGCAGGAGGCCGACGTCCTGCGTGCCGAGCTCGCCGCCTGGCAGTCCCTGCGCGCCGAGCAGGCTCGCCAGCACGCCTGAGCCGCCGAACACGCGGTGCGGGGCCCGCAGCGGCCTCGCAGACCCCACCTGCGGGAGAATGCCGCCGTGATCCCCGAAGGAAGCCGCTTCGAGCCCGACCCCGACCTCGTGCTGGACGACCACAGCCTCCCCGAGGGCTGGGAGGTCACCGCGGTCGAGGTGGAACGGGATCTGGAGCGTCTGACCGCGCTGCTGCGGCGGCACGAGGACTTCGGCCGGGGGTGGGCGTCGTCGGGGCCCGAGGACGTGCTGGTCGAGATCTCGCCGCGAGGCGAGCGGATGCGGGCCAATGTCGTGGTGCGCGACCCCGGCGGTACGGCGCAGGCCTGGGGCAGCGTGCACGACCGGGCGGCCGGCCGGATGATGTTCGTCCTCGTGGTGGACCGGGACATGGAGGCCACCCTGCGCCGGCGCTGCGCCCGGGTCCTGTGCGACTGGGCCGACGGACAGGCGCGCGAGGTGGGCGCCGCGCGCGGTCTGGAGGTCCAGCAGATCGACACCGGCGCCTTCGCCGACGACGAGCGCTTCCGCAAGTGGCTCTCCGGCGCCGGTTACGACCACGTGCGCACCTGGTGGCAGATGAGCCGGCCCGTGCAGCCCGAGGAGGCCTCGCTGGTGGCCGACCCGGCCCTGTGGGAGGACCGCGGGGTGCGGTTCCGCCGGGTCACGCGCGAGGGGGAGGGTCTGCCCGACGAGGACGACCTGCACGCCGTGCACGATGTCTTGGAGGGCGCCTTCGCCGACCACTTCAACTCCCACGAGGAGACCTTCGAGGAGTTCGTGCACCGGCTCAGGGAGGACCCCGGGCACCGCTGGGACCACTGGTGGCTGGCCGAGCTGGTGGACGGTGACGCGCCGGAGCCGGCTGGGGCCGTGGTGGCCACGCACCTGGCGAGCGACGACGGGCCCGACGGCTCCTACGTCTCCTACATCGGCGTCTTGGAGAACGCCCGCGGGCGAGGCGTCGCGACCGGCTTGCTGCGCACGGTGATCGCCGACGCGGCGGGGCGGGGCCGCAACCGGGTCGGGCTCGAGGTCGATGCCGACAGCCCGACCGGCGCGGACGGCCTCTACACCTCGATGGGGTGGGTGACGCAGTACGTCACGGAGTCCTGGCACCGGGACGTTCCGACCGGCTGACCACCGCTACACTGGCGCGCGGTCGAGGCCCCGACAGAGACTCCCGGAGGAATCGGATGGTAGGTCCCCAGCGGCTGGCTCGGGGCGTGATGCGGCGGCTGCGGGACGGGGCGCGGAGGGCCCGGGCGCGTGCCCGGACCGTCGGGCGGACACCGGTCCCGCGGGAGTCGGTGATCGAGCACACCCACGTCGGCGCCGTCTTCGACGAGGGCGTCGCCCGCATTCGGGCCGGGATGACCCCGGGTGGCCTCGACGACGACTACGACCTCGCCTACGAGCACTTCGACCTGCGGCACTTCCTGCTGCAGGCGCGCGGCCTCCTCGACGACGCGTCGCCGGACCCGCTGCGGCAGTTCATGGACAACGGCGCGCGGGCCAAGGCGACGCCGGAGATCAACTTCCAGACCGCGCAGTACGTCGCCCGCCATCCGCATCGCGCGGTCGGGAGGAGCCCCTACGTCCAGTGGCTCGCCGAGGGTCGGGCGGCCGGCGAGATCGCCGACCCGGCACCGGGCATCGAGGCGATGGCCGGGGTCCTGGGGCGGACGCCCGCGCAGCTCGCCGACGAGCTCGCCACCCTGCGCACCGGCCTTCAGGAGCGGCTGCTGACGGGACGGCTGGGTGAGATGTTCGCCCGTGCGGAGGAGATCGAGCCGCTGATCGGCGACGTCTGGCCGATGGTGACGCGGCCGATCATCCCACCGTGCCACTCCGAGACCACGGCCGCGCAGGTGGGCGCCCTGCACGCGGTGCAGCAGGCGGCCGGCTTCCGACGGGCCCGCCTGCTCATCGTCGCCTCCGACCCGCGCTGGGGCGGAGGCCGTCGCGCGGAGGGTCACATCGCCCATGCCCTGGCCCAGACCGTGGACCCCGAGGACATCGTGGTCCTCTACACCGATGCCGGAGGCTCGGCACCGCCCGGACGCTTCCCCGCGGGGGTGCGCGAGGCGGACCTCGCCTCGGCGATCACCGACTCGATGCGGGGGGAGGCGGCGATGCGGACCGTGGTCGAGGTGGTGCGCTCCTTCCGCGCCGACGCGGTGGTGAACGTGAACTCCGCGCTGCTGCACCAGGCGATGGGCACCTACGGCCCGGCGCTGGCCGCGTCCGAGCGCATCTTCCCGATGTTCTTCGGCAACGAGCAGATGCCGGCCGGCAACTGGCTGGGTCTGCCCCTGCGCTACTTCTACCGGATCTTCGAGCAGACGGCGGGCGTGCTCACCGACAGCGAGCACCTCGCCGGCTGGCTGCGGGATCGGCATCGGCTGGACCCGGCGTCGGCGGCGCGCATCCACGTGCTCAGAGCGCCGGTCGACCCGGGCATCGCGGCGGTGCAGCCCGCCCCGCGTGCGACGGACGCTCGTCCGGAGGTGTTCTGGGCGGGCCGGTTCGACCGGCAGAAGAAGGTCGGCCTGGCCTTCGAGGTCGCCCGCCGGATGCCCGACGTGACCTTCCGGGTCTGGGGGGAGTCGGTGCTGAACTCACCCGACGTGGGGACGCCACCGGACAACGTCGTCCTGGAGGGTCGGTATGCGGCGTTCGCCGACCTGGACCTCTCGACGGCGCAGGCCTGGCTCTACACCTCCGGCTGGGACGGCGTACCCAGCCAGCTGCTCGAGGTGGCGATGACCGCGACCCCGGTCGTGGCCAGCCGGGTCGGCGGCACTGACGAGGTGATCGATGACGAGGGTGGCTTCCTGGTGGAGGACGTGGACGACCCGCAGGCCTACGTCGACCGGCTCCGCGAGGTGCTGGCCGACCCCGGCGCGGCCCGGGAGCGGGCCCGCGGCCTGCGCGAGCGGCTGCTCGCCGACCGGACCGCCGAGGCCTACGCCCAGGAGGTACGGCGCGTGCTCGGCGCCGCGCGGGCCGCGGAGGTGGCCCGATGACGACCGACCTGACGCTGGTGGTGACCGCGCACGACGAGACCGTGGTCAGCGGCCCGACGATGACGTCCGCGGACCGGGCGGTCGAGGCCGCCGAGGCCGCCGGGTGGTCGGTCCAGCGGGTGATCGCCCTGGACGCCGCCACCGAGCACACGCGCGCCTTCTTCGAGCAGCCGGCCTTCGACCACTGGGAGCGGTGGCACTTCGAGGAGGCCGACCTGGGGCGGGTGCGCAACGCACTGCTGCCGCGCACCGAGGGCCGATTCATCGCCTACCTCGACGCCGACGATCTGTTCAGCGAGAACTGGCTGGCCGAGGCGATAGCGACCCTGGACGCGGCCGAGCGGCGCGGTGAGCAGGTGATCGCCCACCCCGAGCTCAACGTCATCTTCGACGGGTCCCGGACGGTGCTGGTCAACATCGGCCAGGACTCGCCGCTGTTCACCCCGCACTACCTCTACTTCCGGCACTACTACGACTCGCTGTGCATGGCACCGCGGGAGGCGCACCTGGAGGTGCCCTACGTCAGCCGGGACGTGCCGAACGGGTTGTCCTACCAGGACTTCCAGTTCACCGTCGAGACGATGGACGCCGGCTGGTGGCACGTGGCCGTCCCCGACACGATCATCTTCAAGCGGCGACGGGACTTCTCCCTGGTCACCGAGAGCAACGCGCGGAAGTCGGTGCTCCGCGCGGTCCCGGCGATGGCGATCGACCGGGTGCGTGAGCTGGGCAGGAGGCGCTCGGGCGGGGCTCGCGCCTAGTGCTCCCGCGCCGCTCTGGCGGCGAGGTCCCGCAGGGGCCCGTGCACCTGATCGGGCAGGTCCACGACCGCCAGCAGCGGGTCCACCCGAGCGGGGTCGAGACGCTGCTCGGTGGTGGTGCCGGCGGTCTTGCGTGCGGCGTGGAAGAGCTCTCCGTCCGCGGCCCCGACGAACTCCCGCGCGACGGTCCGGTTGCCCTCGGCCCACGGGGCCATGAAGGTCTCGAGGTCCGCGTCGGGGAGGGTCAGGGTCGGCCCGGAGGAGACCGTGGTCAGCTGGTCCACGAGCCGGCGCTGCTGGCGGACCCGCCACCCCGGGAGCAGCCCGTCCTGCTTGAGCACGTTGACCAGGCGCAGGAACTCCACCGTCTCCGCGTCCAGGCTGGCGTTGCGCACGCCGACCGCGTCGTCGTCGACGTCCAGGCCCAGTCCGGTCGCCCGGACGAAGTCGGCGAGCAGGGAGCCGCCGGGGAAGGCCGAGCGCTCGAAGGGCCGGACCGTGATCGAGGCGGGCTCCAACCGGCGCTGCCACAGCCGGAGGCGACCCAGGTAGTCGTAGACACCGGTGAAGTCGGTCCCGGCCATCCGCTCCACCAGGCGCCGGGTCTCGCCGGTCTTGACCACCTGCTGGTAGCGGCTGGCCAGGTGGTCGTCCTGGCGGCGCAGGTAGACCACCAGCCGCAGCGGCTCGCCCACCGTGTCGGTCAGTGCACGCAGCCGGTCCAGCATGCCGGCGTTCGCGCCGAAGAGCGCTTCGTCGGACATCAGCACCCGCTCCGGGCGGGCCGCGGCGACCTCCTCGGCCAGGGCGCCGCCGAACCACGAGCGGAAGGCCGCAGGATCGTCGTACCCCTGCTGCTCCCAGCTGGGCTGCTGCCGTAGCTGCTCGTCCTCGCGCAGCGACAGGCCCAGCCGCACGTGCCGCACCCGGCCCGGCGAGACCGGGTAGAGCACCCCGCGGTCGAGCAGATCCTCGCGTCGGTCCGCGAGCAGTGCCTGCACCGAGGAGCTGCCGGTCTTCCCCGAGCCCATGTGCAAGGTGAGCTCCGGCATGCCGCTCAGTCTCCCACGAGGGCGGGTCGTCGGCGCGCACGGCGCCGCCCACCTCTATCGTTGCTGCGTCCGTCCTGCCGTCGCGAGGAAGAGATCGCATGAAGAACGTCCTGATCACGGGAGGTGCGGGCTTCATCGGCCGGCACGTCGCCGCGCATCTGATCGACCACGGCGGATACACCGTGACGGCGATCGACAATGAGTCGCTGGGCGACCGCAAGCACCTCGACCTGGACCGGGTGCGGTTCGTGGAGGGCGACCTGCGCAGCCGCGAGGACCTGCGCTCGGCGCTGGAGGGGCAGGACGCGGTGGTCCACCTGGCCGCCGACACCCGGGTGATGGACAGCATCGAGGACCCCGCCACCAACTTCGACAACAACGTCAACGGCACCTTCAACCTGCTGCAGCTGTGCCGCGAGCTCGGCGTCGGCCGGGTCGTGGCCGCCTCCACCGGCGGCGCGATCCTCGGCGACGTCGAGCCGCCGGTGCACGAGGAGATGGCGCCCCACCCGACCTCGCCGTACGGCGCCTCCAAGCTGATGCTGGAGGGCTACCTCTCCGCCTACGCCAGCTCCTACGGCGTCAGCGGTTGCGCGCTGCGGTTCTCCAACATCTACGGGCCCCGTTCCTTCCACAAGGGCTCGGTGGTCGCGCACTTCTTCAAGCGGATCCTCGCCGGCGAGCCGCTGGTCGTCTACGGCGACGGCAGCCAGACCCGCGACTACCTCTACTCCGGCGACCTGGTGGTCGCGATCCGGTCGGCGATCGAGGGCGACGCCGAGGGCGCGATCCAGCTCGGCACCGGCCGGGGGACCACCCTCAACGAGCTGTTGGACGTGATGCGCACGGTCACCGGTCGCGAGCTCGACGTGCGCTACGAGGACTTCCGGGCCGGCGAGGTGCGCGACACCTGGTGCCAGATCGACAAGGCCCGCCGGGTGCTGGGCTTCGACCCCACCACCGGCCTGGAGCAGGGGCTCCGCGAGACCTGGCAGTGGTTCCAGGCGGCCGCCGAGCAGGACGACGAGGACCCCGCGTGAGCCCCAGCCCGCGCGACCTCCCTCGCCGGGCCGTGCGCTCGGCACGGCGCCGGGTGGCGGCGCGCCTGGAGGGCACACCGCTGGGCGACCGGATCGCCCGGGCGCGCGGCCTCGCGCCGGAGCAGCGGCCGGAGCCGCCGGCCCGGCCGCGCGGGCGCCCGCCGCGCACCGAGCTGCGCACGACGCACCTGGGTCCGATGCTGGACGCAGCCGTCCTCAACGCCGAGCAGCAGATGCGGGTCGGGGCCGACGCCGACTACGACCTGGTGCAGCAGCACTTCGACGCCCGGCACTACCTGCTCCAGGCGCCGCGGCTGCTGGAGCGGCCCCGCCTGGACCTGGTGCGCAACTTCCTGCGGGCACCGCTCTCGGAGAACCGCAGCCCGGACCCGCACTTCTCCCTGGCGCACTACCTCGAGCACCAGCCCCAGCACCGCCAGGGGCGGGAGCGTCATCCCTACCTGGAGTGGCTCAAGCGCGGCCGGGCGGCCGGCGAGCTGGCCGACCCCTCCCCGGCGATCCCGGAGATGGCTCGGATCCTGGGGATGGAGCAGTCCGAGGTGGTCGACCGGCTGGTCGCCCGCCGGCAGGACCTCATCGACCGGCTGCTGACCGGCGAGCTCGGCGAGATGTACGAGCGCGCCGGACGGCTGGAGCCGCTGGTCGCGCGCGCCGACGTCCGGTTCACCCGCCCGCGGATGCTGCCGTTCGGCGACCCCACCGCGCTGAAGCAGGTGGCCCTGATCCACGCCGCCCAGGAGGCGGCCGGGTTCCGCCGCGCCCGCCTGGTGATCGTGGTCAACCGTCCCCGCTGGGGAGGTGGCCGGCGGATGGAGGGCCACCTGGCACACGCCCTGGCCGACCGCATGCCGGCCGAGGAGATCGTGGTCGTCTACTCCGACCACGGCGGCAGCGCTCCTCCCGGCCGGTTCCCCGAGGGCGTGCGCGAGCTCGACTTCGCCTCCCTGGTGGGCGAGCTGGAGCCCGAGGCCGCCCAGCACGCGCTGGTGGTGCTGCTGCGGACCTTCCACGCCGACGCGATCGTCAACATCAACTCCCCGATGCTCTACGGCGCGATGCGCACCCTGGGCAAGGCGCTGACTGCCTCCGAGCGGCTCTTCCTGTGCTTCTTCTGCAGCGAGCAGATCCCCACGGGCGCGTGGACCGGCTGGACGATGCGCTACTTCTATCGCCTCTTCGAGCAGGTCGAGGGCGTCATCGCCGACAGTCACGACCTGGCGGAGGACCTCATCTCCTTCCACCACATCCCGCCCTCCCAGCGGGACCGCCTGCACGTGTTCAGCGCCCCCGTCGACCCCGGCCTGCCCGCCGTGTCCTCCGCCCCGGAGCAGACCCCCGGCCGCCGCCCGCAGGTCTTCTGGGCCGGCCGGTGGGACCGGCAGAAGCGGATCGAGCTGTTCTTGGGGATCGCCCGGGCGATGCCGGACGTGGACTTCCGCATGTGGGGGGAGTCGGTGATGGACCAGCAGGCCCACGACCTGCCGTCGAACGTGCTGCCGCAGGGGCGCTACGGGCACATCTCCGAGGTGCCGCTGGCCGAGGCCGACGCCTGGCTCTACACCTCCGGCTGGGACGGCGTGCCCAGCCAGCTGCTCGAGGTCGGCGTCACCGGTGTGCCCGTGGTGGGCACGCTGGTGGGCGGCACCGGCGAGGTGCTGGACCCCGACCTGTCGTGGCCGGTTCCCGAGGACGCCGGGCCGGAGGAGTACGTCGCCGCGCTGCGCGCGGTCCTCGCCGACCCCGCCGGGGCCCGGAGCCGGGCGCTGGAGCTGCGCGAGCGGCTGCTCGCCGAGCGCACCCGCGAGCGGTTCGCCGAGCAGGCGGCCGCGGTGCTGCTGCAGCCGGAGGAGCAACGCGACCAGTGGGAGGAAGGAGCGCCGGCATGAGCGAGACCGACCTGTCCCTGGTCCTCACCGCGCACAACGAGACGCTGGTGTGCGGGCCGACGATGGAGTCCGCCGACCTGGCCGTGGCCGCCGCCCGGGAGGCCGGCTTCACGGTCCAGACGGTGGTCGCGCTGGACAAGGCGACCGAGGCCACGAAGGAGTGGTTCCACCAGCCGGACTTCGACCACTGGGAGCGCTGGGAGATGGGCGAGGGCGACCTCGGCCGCGTGCGGAACGCCATCGTCCCGCGGCTGAGCGGGCGCAACGTCGCGTTCCTCGACGCCGACGACCTGTTCAGCGAGAACTGGCTCTCCCGGGGGCTGCAGCTGATGGCGGCGGCCGAGGAGCGGGGCGAGCGGGTGATCGCGCACCCCGAGGTGATCATCACCTTCGACGGAGCGGTCGGCCTGCACCAGAACGTCGCGCAGGACGACCCGCTGTTCACCCCGCACTTCCTCTACATGCGCAACGCCTACGACTCGCTGTGCCTGACGCCGCGCGAGGGGCACCTGCAGGTGCCCTACGTGCACCGCGACATCCCCAACGGCCTGTCCTGGCAGGACTGGCAGTTCGGCGTGCAGACGATGGCCCGTGGGTGGAAGCACGTGCTGGTGCCCGACACGATCATCTTCAAGCGCCGGAGGGACTTCTCCCTGATGGTGGAGAGCGCCGGCCGCAAGTCGCTGCTGCGCAGCCTGCCGGAGATGGCGATCGACCGGATCCGCGACCTGGCCCGGCCCGGCTCGGATCAGTAGCCGTAGAGCTCCATGTCGGTGGCGTAGAGCCGCTCGACCCGGCTCACCAGGTCCGGCCGGCCGGTGTAGACGCTCTCCCGACTGGTCCGCGGGGAGACGTTGCGGGACTCCACCGGCACCGGGTCCAGCCCGACCGCCTCGGTGATCCGCGCCAGGTCCTGCTCGAAGGTCTCCAGACGGCCGACGTGGTCCAGGGTGACGAGCGGGTGCAGCAGGTTGAGGTGCTGCGGGCGCCAGTGCCGGTCCATCTCGGTCAGCGGGTCCTGGCGCTCCACCGCCTCGAGGAACTCCTCGAACGAGACGTGCACGGTGTGGTCGGGGGAGATGCCGAGACCGTCGGCGACCCGGCGCCGGAAGGCGCGGTCCCGGAACATCTTCGCCCAGTAGACCGACTCCAGCCGGCGCACCGGGTGGCGCACGAAGGAGAAGCGGAAGGCCCGGCCGGCCAGCATGGCCAGGACCTTCCCCCGGCCGACCTCCGCGGTGGTGGGCAGCCGGTTGTCGCGGTGCATGTGCTCCAGCGGGGAGTCCAGGTCACCGGCGTGCACCCGGTCGAGCCACACCATCAGGGTGGAGCTCCCCGCCTTGGGGTTCTTCACGTAGAGCAGCGAGTGCTCCGGCAGCGCGATGAGGTGCCGGTTCGCCCTCGTGCCGTGGTAGAACCTCTCGATCGCCGGCCAGGTCAGTGAGTCCGACGGATCGTCAGACGGGCTCACTGTCCTTCTCCCTCTGCGCCTTCGCGAACGCGGACTCCTCGCTCCAGGAGGAGATGCACGGGATCTTGGAGCGGTCGCCGCGGTCGGCGTACTTCCGCGTGATCTCGGTGACCTCCTCCATCAGGCCCTCGGAGAGGGTGATGGGGGACAGGCCGAGGTGCAGGAAGCGGTCGTTGGCGACGTGCAGCTCGTTCTCGTCGTCCTCGTTGCGCGGGTTCGGGATGTTCTCCACCGGCACGCCCGTGCGGTCGGAGATCATCCGGGCCAGGTCGCGGACCCGGTGGGTCTCGGTCATCTGGTTGAAGATCGCGACCTTGTCCTCGCGCGAGGGCGGGTTGTCCAGGGCGATCTGGATGCACTTGACCGTGTCCTGGATGTGGATGAACGCGCGGGTCTGGCCGCCGGTGCCGTGCACGGTGAGCGGGTAGCCGATCGCGGCCTGCATGAGGAAGCGGTTGAGCACCGTGCCGTAGTCGCCGTCGTAGTCGAAGCGGTTGATCAGCCGCTCGTCCTTCTTCGTCTCCTCGGTCTGGGTGCCCCACACGATGCCCTGGTGCAGGTCGGTGACCCGGATGTGGTCGTTCTTGTTGTAGTAGGCGAAGAGCAGCTGGTCCTGGGTCTTGGTCATGTGGTAGATCGAGCCCGGGTTCGCCGGGTAGAGGATCTCCTGGTCGACCAGGCCCTGGTCGGTCTCGACCTTCACCGAGAGGTAGCCCTCGGGGATCTTCATGCCGGCGGTGCCGTAGCCGTAGACGCCCATCGTGCCGAGGTGCACGACGTGGATGTCCAGCCCGCTCTCCACCACGGCCGCGAGCACGTTGTTGGTCGCGTTGAGGTTGTTGGAGACGGTGTAGCGCTTGTGCCGGCTGCTCTTCATCGAGTACGGCGCTGCCCGCTGCTCGGCGAAGTGCACCAGCGCGTCGGGCTGCCAGTCCTCGAGCAGGTCCAGCAGGCGCTGGTAGTTGACGGCCACGTCGATGTCGTGGAACGCGATGTCCTTGCCGGACACCTCCTTCCACGCCGCGAGCCGCTCGCCCATGTGCCGGATCGGCGTCAGCGAGGAGACCTCGAGCTCGATGTCGATCTTGCGTCGCGAGAGGTTGTCGACGATCGCGACCTCGTACCCCTGTGCGGACAGGTGCAGTGCCGTGGGCCAGCCGCAGAAGCCGTCTCCGCCCAGAATGAGTACCCGCATTGCTTTCCCTTCATCTGGCGCTGCCGCGGTGGCGGCAGGCTGTGTTGAAACATCGTCCCGCCCCGGAGCCGGGTCGGCGGGCGGCGTGTCGGCCGGGGTGTCGGCCGGCTTGCTGCGCTGCATCTTGCCGGTGGAGGGGTCGAAGTGGATCCCGCACTCCTTGGCGGAGTCCATCTCCCACCACCAGCGGCCCGCGCGCTTGTCCTCACCGATGGTGATCGCCCGGGTGCACGGGGCGCAGCCGATGCTGGTGTAGCCCCGGTCGTGCAGCCGGTTGTAGGGGACCCGGTGCTCCTTGATGTAGTCCCACACCTGGGCACTGGTCCATTCCAGCATCGGGTTGAACTTGTAGAGCTGGTAGCCCTCGTCCCAGGTCTTGACCTCCAGCGAGCGCCGCAGCTCCGACTGCTCCCGGCGGAGCCCGGTCAGCCAGGCGCGCTTGCCGGCGAGCTGGCGCTTGAGCGGCTCCACCTTGCGGATCCGGCAGCACTCGTGCCGGTTGTCCACCGAGTCGTAGAACCCGTTCTGCCCGTGCTCGGCCGTCCACGCCGCGACCTCGTCGGCGTCGGGGTTGACCATCCGGATGACCGGGCCGTAGCGGCGGTGCACGCTGTGCGCCAGCGCGTGGGTCTCCTCGGGCAGTCGGCCGGTGTCGATGCTGAAGATGTCGATGTCCAGCGAGTGCTCGGCGATCAGGTCGGTCATGACCATGCTCTCGGGCCCGAAGGCGTTCGACAGCACCGCAGGCCGGTACTCCTCGGAGATGCTGCGAAGGATCTCGAGGGTCTGGGCCAACGCGTCGGCGTTCTCCACCCGTACGACTCCTTGGCTGCTGTGCACGTCGCCGGGAGCCTAGCACCGTCGCGCCCGGGTTCCGGCCCCCACGCACCGGCCCGCCGGTCTCGTCCTGACCGCCCACCGGGTGAGGGGTAGCGCACATCACGTGGCCGCCGGTCCGCGGCCGGCGTACCGTGGGGGCAGCACACCAGAGCACAACGTCCGGTACCCGATCCGGCTCCCGCCCGGGAGTGGTCGGCGGGACTGGAACGGAAAGGTTCGCGGTCACATGAGTGCACCCCTGCGCGCGCCCGAGCGCGCCCGCACGAGCATCGGCGTCGTCGGCGCCGGACGCGTGGGAGCCGTCCTGGCCGCCGCGCTGAGAGCCGCGGGACACCGGGTCACCGGCGTCTCCGGCGAGTCCGACGCCTCCCGGGCGCGCGCCGCGGCCCTGCTGCCCGGCGTCGGGGTCCGCAAGCCGAGCGAGGTGGCCCGCGGGTGCGACGTACTCCTGCTCACCGTCCCCGACGACATGCTCGCCAACGTCGCCTCGATGCTCACCGCCTCCGGGGCGATCCGTCCCGGCCAGCTGGTGGTGCACACCTCCGGCCGGCACGGCCTGGCGATCCTCGAGCCGGCTCGGGAGGCGGGTGCGCGGTGCGTCGCGCTGCACCCGGCGATGACCTTCTCCGGGACCGACCGCGACCTGCCGCGCCTGGCCGGCTGCGTCGTTGGCCTCACCGCGGAGGCGGGCGAGCGCGCGGTCGCGGAGTCGCTCGTGGCCGACCTCGGCGGCACCCCGATGTGGGTGGCCGAGGACCGGCGTGCGCTCTACCACGCCGGGCTCGCGCACGGCGCCAACCACCTGGTCACGCTGGTCAGCGAGGCGATGGAGATGGTCGCCGCGGCCACGGACGGCTCGTCGGGTACGGCGGCCGCGACCCTGCGCCCGCTGCTCACGGCGGCGCTGGACAACGCGCTGGCGCACGGCGACGACGCCCTGACCGGGCCGATCGTCCGCGGCGACGTCCGCACCGTGCGCGACCACCTCGACGAGATCGCGACCGCGGCACCGCAGGCGCTGCTCTCCTACGTCTCGCTCGCCCGGGCCACCCTGGACCGGGCGGTCCTGGACGGCCGCGTGCTGCCGATCAGGGCCGCCGCGATCAGCCGCGTGCTCGACCGGGCGGTGGCCGACCGGGCCGGCACGACGGCGACGGGGGTGGAGCGGTGAGCGCCCCGGTGCTGGTCCGGACCCGGGCCGAGGTGGCCGCGCTGCTCGAGGAGTCCCGCCGGGAGGGCAGGCGGATCGGACTCGTCCCGACCATGGGCGCCCTGCACGAGGGGCATGCCAGCCTGATGCGGGTCGCGCGCGAGCACGTCGGGGACGGCCCCGTCGTGGTCTCGGTCTTCGTCAACCCGCTGCAGTTCGGTCCGGGCGAGGACCTGGACCGCTACCCCCGCACCATGCCCGCCGACCTGGAGCTGTCCGCCCGGGAGGGCGTGGACGTGGTCTACGCCCCGGAGGTCGCCGACGTCTATCCCGGCAGCGGCGAGACCATGGTCGAGCCGCAGGTCACCGTGGACCCCGGACCGCTCGGCGAGGTCCTGGAGGGTCGGACCCGCCCCGGCCACTTCCGCGGCGTGCTCACCGTGGTCACCAAGCTGCTCGGGCTGGTGCGCCCCGACGTCGCGGTGTTCGGCCAGAAGGACTACCAGCAGCTCACCTTGGTGCGGCGGCTGGTCGACGACCTGTGCCTGGGCGTCGAGATCGTCGGCGCCCCCACCCTGCGCGAGCCCGACGGGCTGGCGCTGTCCAGCCGCAACCGCTACCTCGACCCCGAGGAGCGGGAGGCGGCGGTCGCCCTGAGCCGCGCGCTCACGGCCGCTGCCGAGCGAGCCGGGACGGCCGAGGATGCGGAGGCCGCCGCCCGGGCCGTGCTGCACGCCGAGCCCCGCGTGGTCACCGACTACCTCGTCGTCACCGACCCCGCCCTGGGCCCGCTGCCCGAGGACGTGGGGCCGGGGACGTCCGCGCGGATCCTGGTCGCGGCCACGATCGGGACGACCCGGCTGATCGACAACGCCGCCCTGACCCTCGGACCCCGCGGGTCGTCGTACTCCCACACGGGTGGGACGCCGGTCGGCGCCCGCACCGCAGACTGAGAGGAGCAGCACCGTGCTGCGCACCATGATGAAGAGCAAGATCCACCGCGCCACCGTGACGCAGGCCGACCTGCACTACGTCGGGTCGGTCACCGTCGACGAGGACCTGCTCGACGCGGCCGACCTGCTCCCCGGCGAGCTCGTGCACATCGTCGACGTCACCAACGGCGCCCGTCTGGAGACCTACACGATCGCCGGCGAGCGCGGCTCCGGCGTCCTCGGCATCAACGGCGCCGCCGCCCACCTCGTGCACCCCGGCGACTGCGTCATCCTCATCGCCTACGGGCAGATGGAGACCGCCGAGGCGCGGGACTTCGAGCCGCGCGTGGTCTTCGTCGACGCCGACAACCGGATGGTCGGCGCGGGCGGCGACCCGGCGGAGACGTACGGCGACCCCCTGCTCCGGCGCGGCGACCTCGTGGGCTGACGGGAGCGGTAGCCTCCCGCCATGTCCGACGCGCCGATGCCGGCCCTGCCGATGCGACTGAGCGCGCCCGAGCCCGGCTGGAGCACGCGCGCCGACGTCGTCGTCGTGGGCTCGGGCATCGCCGGCCTCAGCGCCGCCCTGCGGATCCACGCCGAGGATCCGTCGCTGCGGCTGCTCGTCGTCACCAAGGACGTGCTCAACGCCGGGTCGACCCAGTGGGCCCAGGGCGGGATCGCGGCCGCGCTCGGCCCCGGCGACACCCCCGAGCAGCACGAGTGGGACACCCTGGTGGCCGGAGCCGGCGCATGCGACCGAGAGGCCGTGCGGGTGCTCGTGACCGAGGGGCCGGCGGCCGTCCGGGAGCTGATCGACCTCGGCACCCGCTTCGACCTCCGCGACGGGCAGCTCAGCCTGACCCGCGAGGGCGGCCACCACCGCGACCGGATCGCGCACGCCGGCGGGGACGCCACCGGCGCGGAGATCCAGCGCGCCCTGATCGCCGCGGTGGAGCAGAACCCGGCGATCGAGGTGATCCAGCACGCCCTCGCCCTGGACCTGCAGCGGGACGCCTCCGGCGGCGTCGCCGGCGTCACCCTGCACGTGATGGGGGAGGGCCAGCGCGACGGGGTGGGCGCGGTCCACTGCCGCGCGCTCGTCCTGGCCAGCGGGGGCTTGGGCCAGGTGTTCAGCCAGACCACCAACCCGGCGGTCAGTACCGGCGACGGGATGGCCCTCGCCCTGCGGGCCGGGGCGGTGCTGCGCGACCTGGAGTTCGTGCAGTTCCACCCCACGGTGATGTATCTCGGCCCAGACTCCCGCGGCCAGCAGCCGCTCATCTCCGAGGCGGTGCGCGGCGAGGGCGCCTTCCTGGTGGACTTCGAGGGGAACCGCTTCATGCAGGGGGTCCACGAGCTTGCCGACCTGGCCCCTCGCGACGTCGTGGCCAAAGCGATCACCCGGCGGATGCTGGAGAGCGGCCGGCCGCACATGTGGCTGGACGCGCGGCAGCTGGGTGCCGCCTTCTGGGAGCGCCGGTTCCCCACGATCCTGGCCAGCTGCCGGGCCCACGGGGTGGACCCGGCCACCGACCTGATCCCGGTCGCGCCGGCGCAGCACTACGCCTCCGGCGGCGTGGCCACCGACCTGTCCGGGCGCACCTCCATCGCGGGCCTCTACGCGACCGGCGAGGTGGCCTGCTCGGGTGTGCACGGCGCCAACCGGCTCGCGTCCAACTCGCTGCTGGAGGGCCTGGTCTTCTCCCGCCGGATCGCCGAGGTGCTGCCCGGTGAGCTGCGCGCGTGGGGCGACCCGGTCGCCGACGACCGCCCGGAGGGTCTGGTGGACGGGGACGCGCTGCGGGTCGTGCAGGAGACGATGACCGCGGAGGTGGGCGTGCTGCGCGACGCCGCGGGCCTGGCCGCCGCGTCGAAGCGGCTCGCGGAGGTCGCGGCCGCCCGGGCCAGCCGGACCCCGGACACCGCCGCCTGGGAGGCGACCAACGTGCTCACCGTCAGCAGCGCCCTGACCCGCCCCGCCCTCGAGCGGGAGGAGACGCGGGGCTCGCACTGGCGGGAGGACTTCCCCGACCGCGACGACGACCGGTTCGCAGGCCACTTCGACCTGTGGGCGGACGGTGGCGGGTTCGCCGTACTCTTCCGGCCTGCGGCGGCGACCGACGTGAAGGAGGATCGGTGAGCACCCATCCCGACGTCCCGGCGGGCCTGGCCGAGGAGCTGCGTGCCGCCGGGCTGGACCCCGTCGAGATCGCCGCTCTGGTCGCCGCCGCGCTGGAGGAGGACCTGCCCGGTGACGGCGTCGACACCACCTCGGTGGCGACCATCCGCGCCGACGCCCGCGCCAGCGGCGGGTTCGTCGCCCGCGAGCCCGGCGTGGTCGCCGGCCTGGGCATCGCGGCCCTGGTCTTCCACACGGTGCTGGGTGACGACGTCGAGATCACCGGCCGGGTCCCCGACGGCACCCGGGTCGAGACGGGGCAGGAGGTCATGCACGTCGCCGGACCCACGCGCGGGCTGCTGCTGGCCGAGCGGACCGCCCTCAACCTCGCCTGCCACCTCTCGGGCGTGGCCACCGCCACCGCGCGCTGGGTGGACGCGCTTGAGGGCACGGGCGCGCGGGTGCTCGACACCCGCAAGACGCTGCCGGGCCTGCGCTCCCTGCAGAAGTACGCCGTGCGCTGCGGCGGCGGGGTCAACCACCGCTTCTCCCTCTCCGACATGGCCCTGGTCAAGGACAACCACGTGATCGCCGCGGGCGGCGTCGTGCCCGCCTACGAGGCGGTGCGCGCGACCTACCCCGACCTGCCCGTCGAGGTGGAGGTGACCCGCCTGGACCAGCTGACCGCGCTGCTCGAGGCGGGCTGCGACCGGATCCTGCTCGACAACATGGACGACGACACGTTGCGCGAGGCGGTCCGGCTCACCGCCGGGCGGGCGACCCTGGAGGCCTCCGGCGGGCTCACCCTGGAGCGGGCCCGCGCCGTCGGCGAGACCGGGGTCGACGTCATCTCCGTCGGCGCCCTCACCCATTCGGTCACGGTCTTCGACCTCGGCTTCGACCTGGTGGACGACGACGCATGAGTGTGCTGGCCGCCGACATCGGCAACGCGCACACCACCCTGGCTCTGCTCGACGAGGGCGAGGTCGTCGCGCGGTGGCGGGTGAGCACCGACGAGCGGCGTACCTCCGACGAGTGGGCGGTCGTGGTCCGCGGGCTGCTGGCCGAGCAGCCGGAGGAGCCGGTCGGCGTCGCGGTCTGCTCGACCGTGCCGGCGGTGCTGCACGAGTGGCGGGAGATGCTCGCCACGCACTTCCCCGGCCTGGGGGCCGTCGTGGTCGAGCCCGGTGTCCGTACCGGCGTCGCGGTCCGGACCGACAACCCGCGCGAGGTGGGAGCGGACCGGATCGTCAACGCGCTGGCGGCCAAGGAGAGGTACGGCGGGCCCGCCATCGTGGTCGACTTCGGAGCGACCGCCACGACGTTCGACGTGCTCGACGGCCAGGACCGCTACGTCGGCGGCGCGATCGCCCCCGGCATGGACCTGGCGCTGGAGGCGCTGGGCAGGCGCGGCGCGCAGCTGCGCAAGGTCGAGCTGCTGCGGCCCCGCTCGGTGATCGCCACGAACACCGTCGAGGCGCTGCAGTCGGGCCTGCTGTTCGGGGTCGCCGCGCAGGTGGACGGCCTGGTGGACCGGATGGTCGCCGAGCTGGGGGCGGACCCGGACGAGGTGGAGGTGGTCGCGACCGGTCACCTCGCCCCACTGGTCGTGGGGGAGTGCGCGCGCCTCACCCAGCACGACCCCGACCTGACCCTGCGGGGACTCGCGTCGGTGTTCGAGCGCAACGAGCCAGGTATTGCTTGATATCTAAGATACCCTGACTCCGAGATGTCTTCCCGGCGCAGCCCGCGCCGCCCCCCCGTGAGGAGCCCGTCCGATGAGCACGTCCCCCGCCTCCGACTCCGCCTCCGAGGTCTCGCGCGCGATCGCCGCCGACGCCGGGGGTCGGGTCACGCCGGAGGTGGCCGGGCTGCTCGACGGCCTCGGGCGCCTGCACGCGGCCGGTGACCTGATGCGCGCCGCGCTGGCCCAGGAGCTGGGGATCAGCACGCACAAGGTGAGCGCGCTCGGCGTGATCGGGGCCGCGGGGGAGACCACGCCCAAGGCGGTGGCCGCGGCGCTCGCGATGACCACCGGATCGGTGACCGGCCTGATCGACGGGATGGTGTCGGCCGGCCTGGTCGAGCGCCAGCCCAACCCCCGGGACCGGCGCAGCATCCTGCTGAGCCTCACCGCGGAGGGCCGGGCGGCCCGACGGCGGATCGTGGAGTACTACACCACCGCGATCCTGGTCGCCCTGGACGACTGGCCCGAGGGGGCCGACCTCTCGGTCGTCCAGGAGTTCTTCGACCGCTTCACCCTGGCGCTCACGCCCGCCGCGCGCTAACCGCGGACCGGCCCCCAGCGGGCCCCTCGCCGGCGGACCTTCCCAGGTCCGCCGTACTCGGCATGCCCGGGTGTCGGCTCTTCGACCTGCTGTGACGCAGATCACGCCTGAACGGAGTAACTTCTTTGCCCAACTATCTTGCGAACCGAGATATCTTGGATCTAAAGTTACTTGTGTCGACAGGGAAACCCCCGAGCCGACCTCCTGACCCGCTCACCACCGCACCCCGAAGGAACCTCTTGATGAAGCAGCCGAGCAGCCGCACCACCCGCGTCGCCAAGATCGCCGTCCTCCCCACCGCGATGATCATCAGCGGTCTGGTCGTCGGTCAGGCGTCGTACGCCGCCTTCAGCTCCAAGACCAGCAACGACGGCAACTCGTGGGCGGCCGGCACCGTGAACCTGACCGACGACGACAACGGCCAGGCCATGTTCCAGGTCACCGACCTCAAGCCCGGCCAGACCGGCACCAAGTGCCTGACCGTCACCTCGCACGGCACCCTTCCCGCCGACGTCCGCCTCTACGCCACCGGCGCCAGCGCCACCAAGGGCCTGGACGCCCAGATCGACCTGAAGATCGACGAGTCCGCCAGCTGCGACGCGGAGGCGAAGACCTCCGTCTTCGCGGGCACCCTGGCCGAGTTCACCGGCTCCGCCCAGGGCTTCAACACCGGCGTCAGCACGTGGCAGACCGCCGGGCAGCCGGGGGAGTCCAAGGCCTACACGGTCACCTACACCCTCAACGCCGGCGTCACCAACGACTCCCAGGGCGGCACCGCGGCCACCAACTTCGTCTGGGAGGCCCAGAACAGCTGACCCGACCCCCCCCGACTGCCCCCCGCCACGGAGTTCGACACCGATGTCCAGCGCCCCGAACAGGATCCCTCCGGCTCCCACACAGGTCGCCCCCACGACCTGGGCTCGGCTGATCGTGACGCTGACGAGCCGCTTGGTGATCGCCGTGGCGGGGGGCCTTCTACTGTGGGCGGTCCTCCCGGCCGTGATCGGCTGGCAGCCGACGACGGTGTCCTCGGGCTCGATGTCCCCGTTGATCAACCCCGGCGACGTGGTCGCGGCCAAGCCGGTCGACGCCGACGAGATCAAGGTCGGTCAGATCCTGCTGGTCGACGACCCGGACCACCCCGACCGGCTGCGCCTGCACCGACTGATCCGTCAGGAGGACGACGGTCTGGTGCTGCTCGCTTCCCTTGCGACCCGTCGGCTGGACGACCAGCCAGCCGGGCCGGAGGAGCCCGTGACCGAGCCCGCCGCGTCCGGCGGGCGGACCCGCCGGCGCCGCCCGGTTCCCGGTCCCCTGCCGGTGCCGTGGCGACGGCCGGCCTTCGTGGTCGGAGTGCTCGCGGTGGTCGCGGTGGTCGTCGTCGGGCTCTTCGTGGAGCTGGCCGGCACGCCCAGCCGGGCGGCGTACTCCGCCACCACCGAGACCACCGCCTCCTTCGAGCGTGCCGCGCCGTCCTATCGCGAGGAGGTGCTCGCCGACGGGCCGCGGATCTTCTTGCGGGGCGACTCCGGAGACCCCACCTTCGACAGCAGTGGGAACTCCACCCCGATGATCAGTGACAGAATTTCGATCCGGTCGGTGAATGACCGCCCCGAGAGCTATTCGGCGCTGTATATGGGCAACCCGGAGAGCTATCTCTCCGCGGTGAAGAGGGAGGTCCCGCAGCCGATGAACTTCACCCTCGAGCTCTGGGTGAAGTCGACGGCGACGGGCCGGCTCATCGGAATGGGCTCCGAGCAGATCGCCTACTCCGGTGCCTATGACCGGCTCGCCTATATCGGCACCGACGGAAAGGCCCGCTTCGGTGTGGGGCCCTGGGGCACCACGCTGCTGACCAGCCCGCAGATCGTGAACGACGGCCAGTGGCACCACATCGTGGGCACCCACGGCCAGAACACCACCACGCTCTACATCGACGGAGTGAAGGTGGCCAGCGGCACCGGTCCGCCGCAGGGCTTCGAGGGCTTCTGGCGGATCGGGCGCGACAACCTCGGCGGCTGGCAGGCCGCGCCCGCCAACACCGCGCTGGACGGGCTGCTGGACGACGTCGCGATCTATGACCGCGTGCTGCCCGCCGAGAGGGTCGCGGCCCATTACGAGGCGGGAAAGCCGTGAATTCATTGATGAGACCCCCTCCGCGCCGGCTGATCGCCTATCCATACCCCGAGTTGGCCGCTTTCTACTCCACGCCCCCCGGAATGCCGACGATCCGGCGCAGCCACGCCTGTGATAAACAAGGGCTCGACCCCATTGTTTTCGCGGCAGGAGAATGCACGATGGCGCAGAAGGTGAATATCGTCCTGGTGGACGACCTGGACGGTTCCGAGGCCGCCGAGACCGTGGTCTTCGGTCTCGACGGGACGCAGTACGAGATCGATCTGAACGAGAAGAACGCCGCCGGCCTGCGCGACGCCCTGGCCGGCTACGTCGGTCACGCCCGCAAGGTCACCGGCTCCCGCCGTACCCGCCGGGGCGCCTCGTCCTCCTCCTCGTCCGGGGAGACCAAGGCGATCCGCGACTGGGCCCGCTCGAAGGGCTACGAGGTCTCCGACCGGGGCCGGGTCTCCGCGGAGATCCGAGAGGCGTACGCCGCCGCCCACTGACGCCTGCCAGCGCCGAGTTCGCTCTCGGCGTACAGGCCGAACGGCCGTTGCCGGAAACACGTAGGGTGGATCGTGAGTTGGACTCACCGTGCGCCAGTGTCGGCGCACACCCCGAAGTTTTCGCAGGAACGAGGTCGTTCACATGTTCGAGCGGTTCACTGACCGAGCCCGCAGGGTGGTCGTGCTGGCCCAGGAAGAGGCCCGCATGCTCTCCCACAACTACATCGGCACCGAGCACATCCTGCTCGGCCTGATCCACGAGGGCGAGGGCGTCGCGGCGAAGGCGCTGGAGTCCCTCGACATCTCCCTGGAGGCGGTGCGCGCCCAGGTCGAGGAGACCATCGGCCAGGGCCAGCAGGCGCCCTCCGGGCACATCCCCTTCACCCCGCGCGCCAAGAAGGTGCTGGAGCTCTCGCTGCGCGAGGCGCTGCAGCTCGGCCACTCCTACATCGGCACCGAGCACATCCTGCTCGGGCTGATCCGGGAGGGCGAGGGCGTCGCGGCCCAGGTGCTGCAGAAGCTGGGCGCGGACCTCAACCGGGTCCGCCAGCAGGTGATCCAGCTGCTCAGCGGCTTCCAGGGCAAGGAGTCCGGCGGCCAGGCCGCCGCAGCCACCGCCGGTGGCGGCTCCGAGGCACCCTCCTCCTCGCTGGTCCTGGACCAGTTCGGCCGCAACCTGACCCAGGCGGCCCGCGAGGGCAAGCTCGACCCGGTGATCGGGCGCGAGCAGGAGATCGAGCGGGTCATGCAGATCCTGTCCCGCCGTACCAAGAACAACCCGGTGCTCATCGGCGAGCCCGGCGTCGGCAAGACCACGATCGTCGAGGGGCTCGCCCAGGACATCGTCAAGGGCAACGTCCCCGAGACGTTGAAGGACAAGCACATCTACACCCTCGACCTCGGGGCCCTGGTGGCCGGCTCGCGCTACCGCGGCGACTTCGAGGAGCGGCTGAAGAAGGTGCTCAAGGAGATCCGCACCCGCGGCGACATCGTGCTGTTCATCGACGAGATCCACACCCTCGTCGGGGCCGGCGCGGCCGAGGGCGCGATCGACGCCGCCAGCATCCTCAAGCCGATGCTGGCCCGCGGCGAGCTGCAGACCATCGGCGCGACCACCCTGGACGAGTACCGCAAGTACCTCGAGAAGGACGCCGCGCTGGAGCGCCGCTTCCAGCCGATCCAGGTCAACGAGCCCTCGATCGCGCACACCATCGAGATGCTCAAGGGGCTGCGCGACCGCTACGAGGCGCACCACCGGGTCACCATCACCGACGAGGCCCTGGTCTCGGCGGCGACGCTGGCCGACCGCTACATCTCCGACCGGTTCCTCCCGGACAAGGCGATCGACCTGATCGACGAGGCCGGCTCCCGGCTGCGCATCCGCCGGATGACCCAGCCTGCCGACCTGCGCGAGTTCGACGAGAAGATCGGCGAGGTCCGCCAGCGCAAGGAGGGCGCGATCGACGGCCAGGATTTCGAGGCCGCCGCCAGGCTGCGCGATGAGGAGAAGCAGCTGATCGCGAAGAAGGCCGAGCGTGAGAAGCAGTGGCGCGCCGGCGACCTGGACGCGGTCGCGGAGGTCGACGAGGAGCTGATCGCCGAGGTGCTCGCCGTGGCGACCGGCATCCCGATCGTGAAGCTGTCGGAGGAGGAGTCCAGCCGGCTGCTCAAGATGGAGGACGAGCTGCACAAGCGGGTCATCGGCCAGGAGGAGGCCGTCAAGGCGCTCTCCCGGGCGATCCGCCGTACTCGTGCCGGCCTGAAGGACCCCAAGCGTCCCGGCGGCTCCTTCATCTTCGCCGGTCCCTCCGGCGTCGGGAAGACCTGGCTGTCCAAGACCCTGGCGGAGTTCCTCTTCGGCGACGAGGAGGCGCTGATCCAGCTCGACATGAGCGAGTTCGGCGAGAAGCACACCGTCTCCCGGCTCTTCGGCTCGCCCCCGGGCTACGTCGGCTACGAGGAGGGCGGCCAGCTGACCGAGAAGGTGCGGCGCAAGCCGTTCTCCGTGGTCCTCTTCGACGAGATCGAGAAGGCCCACCCGGACATCTTCAACAGCCTGCTGCAGATCCTGGAGGAGGGTCGCCTGACCGACTCCCAGGGCCGGGTGGTCGACTTCAAGAACACCGTCATCATCATGACCACCAACCTCGGCACCCGGGACATCGCCAAGGGCGTCAACCTCGGGTTCGCGCAGTCCGGCGACGCGGCCGGCTCCTATGAGCGGATGAAGGGCAAGGTGTCGGAGGAGCTCAAGCAGCACTTCCGCCCCGAGTTCCTCAACCGGGTCGACGAGATCATCGTCTTCCCCCCGCTCAGCCAGCAGCAGATCATCGCGATGGTCGACAACATGATCACCGCGGTGGAGTTCCGGCTCAAGGACCGCGACATGCAGATCGAGCTCACCCAGAACGCGAAGAACCTGCTCGCCGAGCGGGGCTTCGACCCGGTCCTGGGCGCTCGCCCGCTGCGCCGTACGGTCCAGCGCGAGATCGAGGACGTGCTCGCCGAGAAGATGCTCTACGGCGAGGTCGGCCCCGGCCAGATCGTGCTCGTCGACGTCATCGAGGAGAACGGCGAGAAGACGTTCTCGTTCAAGGGCGAGAAGGTCTCCGGGCTCCCGGACGCCCCGCCGCTGGAGACCGCCGACGTCTCCCGCGACGAGGACTCGGGCCCGGCCGACGTGCCGAAGTCCACCGACGACGGCCCCGAGCCGCCCTCGGCCCCCGGCACCCAGGCCGCCACCGAGTGACGCGCTGAGCCGACGCCCCGGACCCCCTCGCGGGATCCGGGGCGTCGTCACGTCGAGTCGGCGTCGTACCGAACGGTAGGCAGCAGCCCCGCGCGCCAACCGGCCAGTAAGCACCGTTCCGGCGCTGGAAAGGTGCCTACTGTTCGGTACGACGGACGGCCGCCGCACCGAGAGACAGTACGGCGACCCCGGCCTCAGCCCTCGCCCAGCCCCGCGTCGATCACCCGGATCACCGTGGGCCGCAGCTGGTCGGCGGCGATCACCTCGTCCACCGACCCGACCTCGACGGCCCGGTGGATGTCGTGGATCCCGTCGAACTCGCCGGCGACCTGGCTGATCATCGCCGCCCGGGTCGAGGCGCGCAGCTCGGCCATCTCGACCGCGAGCGCCGAGCGCTCCGGCTCCGCGGCCTCGTTGATCCGCTCCTGCAGCGCCGCGACGTCGGGGTGCGCGGAGACCCGCTTGTCCACCTCGCCGGCGAAGACGACCGCGGCCGCGGGGGCGCCGCCGATCACCGAGGCGTAGGAGCCCTCGATGGCCAGCACCGTCATCTGCGGGTTCAGCGCCTTGGAGAACACGACGAACGCGCCGCCGTGGTAGCGGGAGATCACGCAGAACACGATCGGGCCGTCGAAGTTGACGATCGCGCGGCCGATCTCGGCGCCGTACTCCAGCTGCAGGTGCCGCATCGAGTCCGGCGACCCGTCGAAGCCGGACAGGTTCGCCAGCACCACCAGCGGCCGGTTGCCCGATGCCGCGTTGATCGCGCGGGCCGCCTTCTTCGACGACCGGGGGAACAGCGTGCCGGCGGTCCAGGTGTCCGGGCCGTCGGTGGGCGGGAAGCCGCCGCGCGGCACCGGGCGCGACTCGATGCCGAGCAGGCACACCGGGTGCCCGCCGATCCGCGCGTCGTAGACCACGGAGGTGTCCGCGTCGGCCATCCCGGCCCAGCGCTCCAGCGGCTCGTGGTCGGCGTCCGCCAAGGCGCGCATCACGGTGCGGATGTCGAAGGCCTTCTTCCGCTCGCCGTTGGTGGCCGGGTCGAAGATCTCCCCGACGGTGGTGAAGTCGCTGGCCGGGTGGGAGTGGGGGTACGACGTGACGTCGCGGTCGTGGGGATCCTCGGTCGCCGCTCGACGGGGCCGCGCCTCGCCGGGCACCACATAGCTGTGGTCGTAGTGCGCCATCAGGATGCCCATCGCGCCGGCCAGGTCGGGCGCCCAGTACTGCGCCTGCCCGTTGGGGCCCATCACCCGGTCGTAGCCGCCGATGCCGTAGTTGTCCTCCGCGGAGACGCCGCCGGAGAAGTCCAGGGACTGCTTGCCGGTGAGCACCATCGCCGAGTCCGGGGTCATCACCAGGATGCCGCGGGTGTGCATCAGCATCGTGGCCTCGGCGTTCCAGTACGGCTGCGCGCCTACGTTGATGCCCGCGACGACCACGTTGATCTCGCCGCCGTCCTGGGTGAACTCCACGATCCGCTTGAGCGCCCGGGAGATCCAGTCCATGTTCTCGGTGCCGGAGTCCATCGAGATCCGCGCGCCGGCCGAGAGGGCGAACCACTCCACCGGGACGCCCTCGGCCTCGGCCAGGTCGATCGCGGCGATGATCCGCGAGCACTCCGGCTCCGCGACCGAGCCGAGCGCCTTGGTCGGGTCGCCGCACAGCACGATCCGGGTGACGCCCTCGGGGTGCAGGTCGGTCGGCGTGGTGACCCGGGCGACCAGGATCCCGGCCTTGTTGAGCCCGCGCGGCCGGTTCGCCTCGACCAGCTCGCCGCGGTCGTCGAGGTCGAGCTCGGTCAGCGTCCCGCCCGGGCCGGCGAGCACGTCGGCCAGCTCGTAGGGGTAGACCAGGCCGCGCCGGCGGGACCGCAGCACCTTGCCGGCGTACTCGTCGACCGGCTTCAACGGCTCGGTCGGCGGCTCCTCGATCTCGGCGACCACCCCCGCGCCGGGGCGGGCGTGGAAGCGGATCGCCAGCGGCGCGACGCCGCCGTCGGGGGTCGCGACGCGGCCCTGCGCGAGCACCTCCTCGATGCCCGCACCCTCCGAGAGCGGGGTGATCTTGTCCTGCAGCGAGGTGAGCTGCAGCGGGTCGGCCTCGACGACCGGCCACACCTGGATCCACACGTGGTTCATGTCCAGCTTGGACCCGGCGGCGCCGCGCGCGGCCCGCACCCGGCGGATCGCCTCGAGGCAGTTCTCCACCGCCCGCTCGGCGTGCGGCAGGCCGATGACCTGCCCGTCCTCGTCGCGCACCACGGCCAGCTGCCGCACCTGCGCCAGTGCCACCAGGCGCCGGTCGCCGGGGTTGGACTTGGCGACGCACTCGAGGAGTACGACGTCCTCGGGGGCCGGCAGCCGGGTGACGTCGAACTCGCTGAGCCGCCACAGGCTCAACCGTCGGCCGACCATCGGGTGCATGCCCCGGACCCGGTCGTCCTCGACCAGGGTGCCGTCCTCGGCGGGCCGCAGCGTCACGTAGGTGACCGGTCGGCCGGCCTCGGGGCAGACGGCCACGGCCACGCGGCGTACGTCGCGGATCCACGGCAGCGGGGTCACCAGCTCGCTCACCCGCTCGGCGATGTTGCCGCCCCAGGTCGGGGCGTGTGGCCAGGTGAGGTAGAGCTCGACGACCGCGTCGTCACCGGGGTTGCGCTCGGCGAGCTGCTCGGTCACGGCCCGGTTGAGGGCGCCGTCGAGGTCCTCCAGCTCGGCCAGGTCGCCGATCGTGGACACGATCCGCGTCGGCCGGCCGTCCAGGGCATAGTCGGCGATGGTGAAGGCCCGCCCGTCCACCGGGAACGAGCGCAGGTCGTGCAGGTCGAACTCCTGGTAGTGCCGCTGCACCAGCACCTCGAGCATCGGCTCGACCGGGTGGATGCCCAGCTGCTCGAGCCGCTCGGAGAGGAAGCCGACGAGCTGCTCGGGGATCGCGGCCAGTCGGGTGACCCGGGCGTCCCAGTCGGCGGTGTCGGGGTCGGCGGCCAGGGCGGCCAGCTCGTCGGCGACGCCGCCGATGACCTCCGCGCGCTCGGTGTCGACCAGCGGCTGGTCGAACCAGCGGAACCGGATGCTGCGGGCCAGGTCGCCCACGACCGGGAAGCGCCGCTGGGTGACCCGGACCAGGCGCTCCAGCAGCGCTCGGGTCTCGCCGTCGCCGGCCGGCAGCTCCTCCTCCAGCCAGCGCTCCAGGATCGAGGTGACGATCGCGAGGTCCGGCTCGGTGCGCTGCTGGGTCAAGAAGATCCGGAAGACCGCCTCCTCCAGGGTCCGGCTGCGCTCGAGCCCGTCCGCGCCGTAGCGGCGCAGCACCGTCTCCAGCCGCTCGCGGAACTGCTCGGGCAGCGCGCCGCGGTCGGGGTCCAGCGTGGTGAGGTAGGTGTGGAAGTGCTCGCGGGCGCTGTGCACCCGCAGCTCGGTGTGCAGCTCCTCGTCCTGCGGCCGGTTGCGGCTCAGCTCGGCCACGTCGGCGAACAGGTGCAGCAGCGGCACCTCCTCGGTGGCCATCGCCACGCCCTCGTCGGTGAGCCGCGCCCGCGCGTCGAGGTAGTCCTCCAGGGCGCGGTGCGGCGCGTCGGGGTCGATGTCGAAGCCCATGAGTACGCCGGCCAGGTCGGCCAGGCCGCGAGCGGCCCGCCGGCGCAGATCCTCCGCCGGCGCCTCGGGGAGCGCGAGCTCGGGATCGTCGGCGGCGTCGGCGCCCGCGTCGGCCGCGGGGGCGTCGGCCTCGGCGTCCTGGGTCGGCTCCAGGCGCATCAGCGCGGCGCCGGTCTCCACCTGACTGCCGGTCATCACCAGCAGCTCCTTGACGGTGCCGGCGAACGGCGCGCCCAGCACCGTCTCCATCTTCATCGACTCCAGGACGAGCACGGGCGCACCCGCCTCGACGCTCTCGCCGACGGGTACCGGGGTGGCGACGACCAGCGCCGGCGCGGGGGAGCGGAGCACGCCGCCCTCGTCCCGGCTGACCCGGTGGGTCACGCCCTCGACCTCGACCAGCTGCACCGGCCCGTGGTCGGCGTGCACAACCCGGAAGGTCTGCCCGTTGACGGTGACCCGGAGCCGGAAGTCGTCGACCCGCTCCACGGTCACGTCGGCGTGCTGCTGCTGGCCGTCGGTGGCCAACGTGACGTCGTACCGCTCCGGCGCGGTCTGCAGCACCCGCACCTGGTGCTGGCGCCCGCGCAGCTTCAGGTCGACCGCGCGGCCGACCTTGTGCTGGACCTGGGGCCGGCCGCCGCGCGCGGTCTCCAGGAGGCGGGCGATCTCGACGTCCTCCTCGTCCTCGTAGGCCGCGATACCGGCGACGACGAGCGCGATCCCGCCGTGGGCGGCGCTGGTGAGGCGGCCCTCGGCGCGGACCCGGTCGATCCAGCCGGTGTCGGCCCAGGCGGGCTCGCCGACGGTGACCTCGGGCTGCGCGAGCAGGTCGAGGATGAAGCTCTTGTTGGAGGCGCCGCCGTCGATCACGACGACGGTCTCGGTCATCGCACGGCGGAGCCGGGCCAGCGCCTCGTCGCGGCTGGCGCCGTACGCGATGATCTTGGCGATCATCGAGTCGAACTCGGCCGGGATGCTGTCGCCCTCCTCGACGCCCGTGTCGACCCGGATGCCCGGCCCGGCCGGCAGGCTCAGCCGCTGGATGAGGCCGGGGGCGGGGGCGAAGTCGCGGTCGGGATCCTCGGCGTTGAGCCGCGCCTCGA
Organism: Nocardioides rotundus; assembly: GCF_019931675.1. Lineage (GTDB taxonomy): Bacteria > Actinomycetota > Actinomycetes > Propionibacteriales > Nocardioidaceae > Nocardioides > Nocardioides rotundus. Next base: position 3,347,127 of record NZ_CP082922.1, on the reverse strand, counting down.
CCGCGTGCCCGGACTCGGTCGGCTTCTCGCCCTCGAGCCGTCCGCCTCGAGCGACGTGGATCTGCAGCTTCACCAGGTCGGTGCCGGTCACCACCTCGGTGATCGGGTGCTCGACCTGCAGCCGGGTGTTGACCTCCAAGAAGGCGAAGGTCCGCTCGCCGGGGTGGTAGAGGAACTCGACGGTGCCGGCGCCGCGGTAGCCCACGGCGAGGGCCAGCCGCTCGGCCGCCGCCTTGAGCTCGTCGCTCTGCTCGGTGGTGAGCAGCGGGGACGCCGACTCCTCGATCACCTTCTGGTTGCGCCGCTGGACCGAGCAGTCGCGGACGCCGATCGCCCACGCGGTGCCCTGCCCGTCCGCGATCACCTGGACCTCGACGTGCCGGGCGCCGGTGACCAGCCGCTCGAGGAAGACCACGCCGGAGCCGAACGCGCGCTCGGCCTCGTCGCGGGTGCGCTGGTAGGCGTCGGTGAGCTGGTCGGCGGAGTCGACCCGGCGGATGCCGCGCCCGCCGCCGCCCGCGGTGGCCTTGAGCATCAACGGGTAGCCGATCCGGTCGGCCGCGGCCAGCGCCTCGTCCAGGGTGTCCACGCCGCCGCCGCTCCAGGGCGCGACGGGCACGCCGACCTCCTCGGCGATCAGCTTGGAGCCGATCTTGTCGCCCAGCTTGCGCATCGCCTCGGCGGTGGGGCCGATGAAGGTCACCCCCAGCCGGTCGCACAGCTCGGCGAAGGCCGGGTCCTCGGCGACGAAGCCCCAGCCGACCCAGACGGCGTCCGCCTCGGTCTCGCGCAGGGCGCGCTCGAGCGCCTCGTGGTCGAGGTAGGGCCGGTTCGCCGCGGGCCCGAGGTCGTAGGTCTCGTCGGCCTCACGGGCGAACATCGCGGACCGCTCGCCCTCGGTGTGCAGTGCGATGGTGGTCAGCCGGTCCTCCGGCGGGGACTCCGCGTTCAGGTCCCGTACGGCGTGGATGAGGCGCATGGCGGCCTCGCCCCGGTTGACGATCGCGATCCGCTGGAAGTCCGGCATGTCGTGACACTCCCACTCTTTGCCGGTTACGGGCGAGTCACCTCCGCCCTCGTCTCGCTAGGGGAGAGCGTAGGTGCGGTCGCTGCCGCGGACCAGCAGGCCGTCCTCGACCAGGGACGCGAGGCATCGGTCGCGCTGCAGGTCGCCGGGCCAGGCGGCCTCCAGCGTGCTCGCGTGCACCGGCCCGTCGGCGTCGCGTACGGCGCCCAGCAGCCGGCCGCGGCACTGCCGGTCCGTGCCGGCCCAGGCCTGCGTGGGGCGCGGCGGGCCGTCGTACGCCGGGTAGCCGGCCGCGCGCCAGGCGCAGCGGTCCGCGACCGGGCACACCTCGCAGGCGGGCCGCGCCGCCGTACACACCAGGGCGCCGAGCTCCATCACCGCGACCGACCAGACCGCAGCGGTCTCCTCGACCTCCGGCAGCACCGAGGCGGCCAGGTCGCGCTCGGCGCGGGTGACCGACCGGGACGGGAACTCCACTGCCTGCAGCGTGCGGGCGAGCACTCGACGGACGTTGGTGTCGAGCACCACGTGCCGCCGGCCGAAGGCGAAGCTGGCGACCGCGGCGGCGGTGTAGTCGCCGACGCCGGGGAGGGCCAGCAGGTCGTCGTAGGACGAGGGCACCTCGCCGCCGTACTCCTCGGTGATGGCCACCGCGGCCGCGTGCAGGCGCAGCGCCCGCCGGGGGTAGCCGAGCCGGCCCCAGGCACGGACCGCCTCGCCCGCGGGCTCCGCGGCCAGTTCCGCCGGTGTCGGCCACCGCTCCAGCCACTCCTCGTGCACGGGGAGGACCCGGGCGACCGGGGTCTGCTGCAGCATGATCTCCGAGACCAGCACCGACCACGGGGACGCCTCGGGACGCCGCCACGGCAGGTCGCGCGCGTGCGCGGCGTACCACGCGAGCACGGGCTCCGGCAGATCGCTCACCGACCCGATGGTAGGTGTGCGGTGTGCCTCCACCGATCCGGCCCGCGCGCTGACTAGGTTGACCGACATGTCCAGCCTGACCAAGCCCAGCGGGCCGCTGCCGGAGAAGGTCTACTGGCGCCGCAGGGTGATCGTCCTCGCGGTCGCCCTGTTGCTCGTCGTCGGGCTGGGGAGGCTCTTCAGCGGCGGCAGCGACGCCAGCAGCGACGCGTCCGCCTCCTCCGGCGGCTCCGCGTCGATGGCGGGGAAGATGGCCGATGCCGTGCCCACGGTGACGCCGTCGCAGACGCCGGCCGGTCCGCCCTCGGTGACCGAGGACGCCGACCCGTCGGAGTCGAGCGGCGATGAGAGGGCCGACGAGGACACCGAGCCCGCCCAGCCGACGACCTCGGTCGCGCCGCAGGGTGACTGCCTGGCCTCGGACGTCTCCGTGGAGCCCACGGTCGAGGACCAGCCCGCCGGCCGGGACGTCAAGGTCAAGCTGGAGCTCACCACCACCGACAGCCCGGCGTGCACCTGGACGGTCTCCCCCGACACCCTGACCATGAAGATCACCTCGGGCAGCGACGACATCTGGTTCAGCAGCGAGTGCCCCAAGGCGATGCCCGAGGAGAGCGTCGTGGTCACCAACGAGGACCCGACCGTGGTGAAGATGACCTGGGACGCGCGCCGCTCCGACGACGGCTGCACCCGCCAGCGACTGTGGGCGCTGCCGGGGACCTACCACCTCGAGGCTGCGGCGCTGGGCGGCGAGCCGGCAGAGACCGCGTTCATGCTCGACACCCCGACGCCGAAGACGATCACGCCGAAGCCCGAGCCGAAGAAGAAGTCGGAGAAGAAGGCCGGCGAGAAGAAGAAGTCGGACCGGAAGAAGAAGAGCGACGGCTGACGCCGAGCGGGCTCAGACGTAGCGCTCGAGGATGCTGGACTCGGCCAGCCGGGAGAGGCCCTCGCGCACGGACTGGGCCCGCTGCTCGCCCACGCCCTCGACCGTCTGCAGGTCGTCGATGCCGGCCGAGAGCAGCTTCTGCAGGGTGTCGAAGTGGGTGACCAGGCGCTCCACCACGGTCGCCGGCAGCCGTGGCACCTTCGCCAGCAGACGGTAGCCGCGAGGCGCGACCGCACCGTCGAGATGGTCGGAGGTGGCCAGCCCGAGCACCCGGGCGACCAGGGCAACGTCGACCAGCTCGGTCGAGGACAGGGCGCCGAGCCGGGCCAGGAGGGCGTCGGTGGACTCCGCGGCCTCGGCACGACGGGTCGCCGAGGGAAGGTAGTCGCGGATCACCAGCTCGCGCTCGGCGTCGACCCCGGTGACCAGCTCCTCCAGCTGGAGCGACAGCAGCCGTCCGTCGGTGCCGAGCTCGAGCACGTAGTCCTCGATCTCCCGGGCGATCCGGGTGACCATCTCCAGCCGCTGGGCCACCACCGCGACGTCGCGGACGGTGACCAGGTCCTCGATCTCCAGCGCCGAGAGGGTCGAGGAGACCTCGTCCAGCCGTAGCTTGTAGCGCTCCAACGTGGCCAGCGCCTGGTTGGCGCGGGAGAGGATCTGGCCGGAGTCCTCCAGGACGTGCCGGGTCTCGCCGACGTAGGCGGCGATGATCTGCATCGACTGCGACACCGAGATCACCGGCAGCCTGGTCTGCCGGGCGACCCGGTCGGCGGTGCGGTGCCGGGTGCCGGTCTCCTCGGTCGCGATGGACGGGTCGGGCATCAGGTGGACGGCGGCCCGCAGGATCCGGTTGGCGTCCTTGTCCAGGATGATCGCGCCGTCCATCTTGGCCAGCTCGCGCAGGCCGGTCGCGGTGAACGGGACGTCGAGGACGAAGCCGCCGGTCGCCATCTGCTCGACCACCTTGTCGTGACCGAGCACGATGAGCGCTCCGGTGCGGCCGCGCAGGATCCGCTCCAGGCCGTCGCGCAGGGCGGTCCCGGGCGCGATCGTGGCCAGGGTGGCGCGCAGGTGCAGCGCGGCGTCCGAGCGCTCGATGCTGGCCACTCAACACTCCCGGGTGTGACGAGGCGACCCGTCCTCCGGGCCGCGTCGCGCCAGTCTAGGGGGTCAGCGCGCCAGGTTGAGCAGGCGCAGTGCGCCGGGCACGTCGACCACGTCCAGCACCCGGATCTCGTCGGCCGGGGGCTCCTTGAGCCGGCCGGGGCCGGTGCCGGGACGCCCCGGCACGACGGCGGTGCCGAAGCCCAGGCGCGAGGCCTCCGCGACCCGCTGCTGCAGGTCGCGCACCTTGCGCAGCTCGCCGGCCAGCCCGATCTCCCCCATGGCGACGACGCTGCGCGGCGGGGGGACGCCGTGGGTCGCGCTGGCGATGGCCACCGCGATCGCCAGGTCGGCCCCCGGCTCGTGCACCCGGGCACCGCCGACGGTGGAGACGAACACGTCGTGGCTGTGCAGCCGGATGCCGCAGTGCTGCTGCAGGACGGCGAGGACCATCGCCACCCGGGAGGAGTCGACCCCCGAGGTGGTGCGGCGCGGCCGCTCCGACGCCGTGGGCGCGACCAGGGCCTGGACCTCGGCCAGCATCGGCCGGCGGCCCTCCATCGACACCGCGACACAGGTGCCGGCGACCTGCTGCTGGTGGTTCTCCACGAACAGCCCGGTCGGGTCGGTGACCGCGGTGATCCCCTCCGCGCCCAGGTCGAAGCAGCCCACCTCGTCGACCGGGCCGAAGCGGTTCTTCATGGCCCGGAGCATCCGGAAGCGGGTGTTGCGGTCGCCCTCGAAGTGCAGCACCACGTCGACCAGGTGCTCCAGCACCCGCGGCCCGGCGATGGTGCCGTCCTTGGTGACGTGCCCGACCAGGATGGTGGCGATGTTGTGGGTCTTGGCGACCCGCACCAGCGCGGCGGCGACCTCCTTGACCTGGGTGACGCCCCCGGGCACCCCGTCGACGCCGGTGGCGGCCAGGGTCTGCACCGAGTCGATCACCAGCAGCTGCGGCTGCACGGTCTCGATGTGGGTCAGCACCGCCCCCAGGTCGGTCTCGGCGGCGAGGTAGAGCCCGTCCTGGACGCTGCCGGTCCGGTCCGCCCGGAGCCGCACCTGGGACGCCGACTCCTCGCCGGTGACGTAGAGGACCGTGGCGCGCCGGGCGGTCTGCGCCGCGACCTCGAGCAGCAGGGTGGACTTGCCGACGCCGGGCTCGCCGGCGAGCAGGATGGCGGCGCCGGGGACCAGCCCGCCGCCCAGCACCCGGTCCAGCTCCGGCTCGCCGCTGGTCCGGGAGCGCGAGGCCTCGACCGCCACCTGGCCGATCGGGACGGCCGGGGCGGTCACCGGGGAGGCCGACGCGGCACGCATGCCGGGCGCCGCGGTCTCCGCGATCGACCCCCAGGTCTGGCACTCCGGGCAGCGGCCGACCCACTTGGGCACCTGATGACCGCACTCGGAGCAGCGGTAGGTGGGGCGGGATCGGGCGGCGGAGGTTCGGGCCATGACGAGGACGCTAGGCCACGGCGCCGACATCACTCGGACGGCATCTGGGGTATGGTGATTGGAACGTTCCAGAAGTACTCGTGGGGGAGTCATGGCCAGCACTCGGCGCGCGTTCCAGAGCGCGGCGCCCACGCTCGCCGACGTCGCCGAGCGGGCAGGAGTCTCCCGCCAGACCGTGTCCAACGCGATCAACAACCCCGAGCTGCTGCGCTCGGACACCCTGGAACGGGTCCGGGCCACCATCGCCGAGCTCGGCTACCAGCCCAACCGCGCCGCGCGGAACCTGCGCACGCGGGCCTCCCACCTGATCGGCATGCGCTTCGCCCCCGCTCAGGAGGGCACCGCCAACGCGGCCATGGACCGCTTCGTGCACTCGTTGGTCGAGGCGACCAACGAGGCGGGCTACCACGTGCTGTTGTTCGCCGCCGACGACGAGGAGCCGGTCGGGGGGTACGACGCCCTCCTGCGCGCCACCGCGGTCGACGCCTTCGTCGTCACCGACACCTACCTCGGCAACCCGCAGGCCGTCGCCCTGGAGGACCAGGGCGCCCCGTTCGTCGCCTTCGGCCGGCCGTGGGACCACCCCGACGCCGGTCATCCCTGGGTGGATGTGGACGGCGCCGCCGGCACGGCGCTGGCGACCGAGCACCTGCGGGCCAAGGGGCACGAGCGGATCGCGTGGCTCGGATGGCGCGCCGACTCCCACCTGGGCGAGGACCGCCGCGCCGGCTGGCAGCGGGTGATGGACGCCGACGGGCTTGCGACCACCGGGCTCGCCGTACGCGTCGAGGACACGCTGGAGGCCGGGCGGGTGGCCGCGGGGCGCCTGCTCGACCAGTCGCCCGGGGTCGCGCCCACCGCGTTCGTCTGTGCCTCCGACACCCTGGCCATGGGCGTCATGCAGGAGCTGTGGTGGCGCCAGATCGCGCCGGGCACGCAGGTCGCCGTGGCCGGGTTCGACGACTCCCAGGTCGCCCAGGTGGCGCCGCCCGGACTCACCTCGGTGCGCCAGCCGCTGGAGGCCGCCGCGGTCGAGGTGGTCCACGCCCTCTCCGGGCTGCTCGCCACCCCCCGGCTTCCCGCCGAGGGTGTGCTGCTCGAGCCGACCCTCTCGATCCGGGGCACCAGCTGAGCCGGGTCAGCGGTTGCGACCGTTGGGCACCTTGGTGAAGGAGGCGGTCGCCAGCAGCGGCAGGTGGTCCGAGGCCTGACTGGTGAGCAGTCTCGCGCCGGAGAAGGTCACCTCGTTGCTCCCCAGGATGTAGTCGATCCGGCGGTCCGGGGCCTCCGCGGGGTAGGTGTCGGCATCGGTGCGGCCGGCGAACGCGTCGACGAACCTGCCCGGCGTCAGCATCCGCACCTCGGTGGTGTCGGGCAGCGCGTTGAGGTCGCCCATCAACACGGTGGGTCGGGAGATCCGGTCGGTGATCGCCAGGATCTCCCGGACCTGGGAGATGCGCTGCTCGGCTCGCTGGTGGTCCAGGTGGGTGTTGAGCACCGAGACGTGGGCGCCGCGCACGTTGACCACCGTCTCCAGCAGGCCGCGCTGCTCGGTCGGCCGCTCGGGGTACTCGATGTTGGTCAGCAGATGGTTGCGCGAGGAGAGGATCGGATAGCGGCTCAGTACGGCGGTGCCGTACTGCCGCCGCTTCGTCTCACCCGGCAGCGGGTCCAGGTCGAGGTTGGCGGCGTAGGCGTAGTCCCAACCGAGCCGGTCCGCGAGCTCCTTGGCCTGGTCGGCGTAGTCGCTGCGCGCGCCCCAGTTGTTGTCCACCTCCTGCAGCGCGACCACCTCGGCACCGGAGTCGCGGATCTCGCCGGCGATCCGGTCCAGGTCGAGCACGCCGTCGACGCCCTCGCCGTGCCGCATGTTGTAGCTCATCACCTGCAGGTCCACCTGCCGCTCGGGCGGTCCGCTCGCCGCCTGGGCCGGCGCGACCGCCAGGGTGAGGCCGAGAGCGAGCGAGACGACGACGAGCAGCAGGCGAGAGAGGCGCACGAGTGATCCGTCCTGGTCGGGACTCCCGGGTTGGAGTCGAGGACAGCCCAGCATCGTCGAGTGGCGCCGGCCCGAACGCGCGGTGAACTGGCGCCGACTCGGGGTGAAGTAGCGCCGGCTCGGCAGGGTGGGGGTCAGAAGTGGCGGGACCAGACGTTGACGGCGTACTCCACCTCGGTGCCCCGGTGCACGGCGAGCACCTCCTCGGCGGTCGCGGTGGGCAGCTCGATCCGGACCACGCGCTCGAGGTCGTCGCGGGAGTCGAAGCGCCACGACGTCAGTACCGGCGTACGCGACCAGCCGTGGGTGGACCAGAAGCGCTCGACCTCCTCCGGCGCGGGCAGGTGGGGGTAGCCGCGGGTGAACCAGGCGCCGAAGACCGACCGGGTGGGGTCGTTGTCGATGACGAACGCGGTGCCGCCGCGGCGCACGACCCGGTCCAGCTCGGCCAGCCCGGGCTCGCAGCCGGGCCCGAAGAAGTAGGCCCACCGCACGTGCACGACGTCGGCGGTCGAATCGGGCAGCGGGATCCGCTGGGCGGTGCCGGACAGCACGCCGACCGAGGGGAGGGCGCGAGTACGGCGCCGCGCGAGGGCCACCAGGTCGGGGTGCGGCTCGACCCCGGTCACGCTGCGCGCGGTGAGCGCGAACCGCGGCAGGTGGAAGCCGGTGCCGCAGCCGAGGTCCAGCACGTCGCGGCCCGCCCAGTCGGCGATGCCGAGCATCGCCTGCTCGACCAGGCCGTCCCGGTCGAAGGCGAGGTTTTCGACCTCGTAGTCGGCGGTGTGGTGCCAGATGTTGGGGCTGGGGACCGCCCCCGGCAGCGGCCGGGTCAGATCCGGACCAGACCCTGCGGGGTCAGGAACTGCGCGGCGACCACACCGGGGGTTCCGTTGGGCGCGACCCACTCGACCTTGACGTCCTCCAGCGGCGCCTCGACGGTCTCGCCGAGCCACTCGCTGACCCGTCCCGGGTCGCCGGCGATCTCCAGGCAGTCCAGGGAGTACTCCCCGTCCGCGTCCTGGCTCGGGTGCATCCCCTGGCTGTCCCACTGGATGAAGAACGGCAGCTGCGGGTCGGCGATCAGGCCGTTGACGCCGATCTGCTTCCACAGCAGCTCGGTGCCGTCGGGCAGGTGGCGGTTGCCCTTCACCGCCTCCCGGCCCAGCCGCTGCTCGATCGGGGCGAGGTCGTCGACCGCCACGACCCAGCCGAGCCAGCCGCCCCCGAGAGCGGAGCGGGCGCGGACCGCCTGGCCGAACGGCGCCTTGTCCGAGGCCGGGTGGTCGAGCACCTCGACGACCTCGAGGTAGGTGCCCTTGGTGAGCGGCAGGATCATGTTGCGGGTGCCGAAGCGGGGGTGCACGCCCCCGTCGACGAAGTCCCGGCCCAGGAGGCCGCCGAGACGCTCCGCGGTGGCCTGCAGACCATCCGGGCCGGCGGCGAAGGAGACGTGGTCCAGACGCATGGCTGCATTCTCATCCGGGTACGTGGCGTCCACGACATCGGGGTCCAGGTCTCTTGACATCGAGACTCTGGCCTGATCGAGGTCAGTCCTCGGGGTCGGCGGGGTGCGGTGCCACCGGCCGGGCGCCCGCGAGCCGCTCCTCGCACATCCGTGCCAGGACGTCGTACGCCGGCTGCCCCATCAGCTCGATCAGCTCGGCGGCGTTGCCGAGGTAGAGCGGCTCCGGTGCGACGTGCGCCTCGGTGTTGCCGGTGCAGTACCAGTCCAGGTCGTGCCCGCCGGGGCCCCAGCCGCGGCGGTCGTACTCGCCGATCGAGACCTCGGTGTACGTCGTCCCGTCGGGCCGCTCGACCTCGCGGAAGGCGCGCCGGATCGGCAGCTGCCAGCACACGTCGGGCTTGGTCTCCAACGGGTGCCGCCCCTGCTCCAGCGCCAGCACGTGCAGCGCGCAGCCGGCGCCGCCCTGACCGTTCTCGGGGGCGAAGTCGTCGCGGTTGTGGAAGATGCAGGCCTGCTGGCCGTCGTACTCCACGACGATCGTCTTGCGGTCGCCCTCCTCGTCGGTCTCGACCCAGTCGGCGCGGGTGACGCGCTTGCGGTCGGGGCGGAACTGCCACTGCTGGTCGGTGAGCTGGGCGACGAAGCCGGCCACCCGCTTCTCGTCGGCCCTGTCCGACAGGTGCGCGCCGAGCGTGCAGCAGCCGGTGCTCGGGGAGGAGGCGTAGATGCCGGCGCAGCCGCCGCCGAAGATGCAGGTGTAGGACGAGCTGAGCCAGGTCAGGTCGCAGCGGAACACCTGGTCCGGGTCGGCCGGATCGGTGAACTCCACGAAGGATCGGGGGAAGTCGAGGGACACTTCGGGCACACGTCGATCCTAGGTGCGCCCCGGGCGGGTTACCGTGCTCCCATGCGCCTGGGCGTTCTGGACATCGGCTCCAACACGGGGCATCTGCTCGTGGTCGACGCGCACGGCGGCGCCGCGCCGCTGCCGGCGTACTCCCACAAGGAGCGGCTGCGGCTGGCCGAGCACCTCGACGCGGACGGCGCCGTCAGCACGAGCGGCGTGGACGCGCTGACCGACTTCGTCGCCTCGGCGATCGAGGTGGCCGAGGAGAAGGGCTGCGAGGAGATGCTGGGGTTCGCCACCTCGGCGATCCGCGACTCGGCGAACTCCGACGAGGTGCTGCAGCACGTGCAGGACGCGACCGGCGTCGCGATCGCGGTGCTCAGCGGCGAGGACGAGGCGCGGCTGACCTTCCTGGCAGTACGCCGGTGGTTCGGCTGGTCCGCCGGCCGGCTGGCGGTCTTCGACATCGGTGGCGGCTCCTTGGAGATCGCGGCCGGCAGCGACGAGGCCCCCGACGTCGCCTGGTCGATGCCGCTGGGCGCGGCCCGGCTGGCTCGGCAGTGGTTCGGCTCGGGCTCCGCGGACGAGGGCGTGGTGCGCGAGCTGCGCAAGCAGATCCGCGCCGACATCGCCCGCGACGCCGGGCACCTGCTGCGCAACGGCGCCCCCGACCGGGCCGCGGCCACGTCGAAGACGTTCCGCTCGCTGGCCCGGATCTGCGGTGCCGCCCCCTCCTCCGAGGGGCCGCTCGTGCCTCGCAGCCTCGGGCTGGCGGACCTATCCCGGTGGATCCCCAAGCTGGTCGCGATGAGCCTGGACGAGCTGCGCGAGCTGCCCGGGGTCTCGGCCAGCCGCGCGCACCAGATCGTGCCGGGCGCGCTCGTGGCCGAGGCGTGCATGGACATCTTCGACCTGCCCGAGCTGGAGATCTGCCCGTGGGCGCTGCGCGAGGGCGTGATCCTCGAGCGGCTCGACCAGCTCTCGGTCCTGGGTTGATGACGGCGCCGATCGGGCTGTCCACGGCGTCGGTCTACCCCGAGTCCACCGAGCACGCCTTCGCCTACGCCGCCGAGCTCGGCTACGACGCGGTGGAGGTGATGGTCGGCATCGACGCCACCAGCCAGCAGATCCCCGCCGTACGCCGCCTCGTCGAGCAGTCCGGCGTCCCGGTCTGCGCCGTGCACGCTCCCTGCCTGCTCTTCACCCAGCGGGTGTGGGGGCTCGAGCCCTGGGGCAAGCTGGAGCGCTCCGCGGAGATGGCCGCCGAGGTGGGCGCTGACGTGGTCGTGGTGCACCCGCCGTTCCGTTGGCAGAAGGAGTACGCCGCCGGCTTCGTCGAGGGCATCGCCGCGTTGGAGGCCTCCACCGGGCTCGCCTTCGCCGTGGAGAACATGTACCCCTGGCGGGCCGCCGCGCGCCGGTCGATGCAGATGTACCTCCCCGGGATCGACCCGTCGGGGGAGGACTACGCCAACATGACCCTCGACCTGTCCCATGCGGCCGTCGCCCGCCAGGACGCGCTCGCGATGAGCGAGCGGATGGGCTCGCGGCTGCGGCACGTGCACCTGACCGACGGCAGCGGCTCGCCGCGCGACGAGCACCTGGTACCCGGCCGCGGGCGGATGCGGGCCTCCGCGGTGTGCCGGCGGCTGGCCGAGCGGGGCTTCGACGGCAACGTCGTGCTCGAGATCAACACCCGCCGCTGCCCCGGCCGCTCGGAGCGCGCGGAGGAGCTGCGGGAGTCGCTGGAGTTCGCCCGCCTCCACCTGGGCCCCTCGGCGGAGGCGGCCGGGTGAGCGGCGCCCGTCGCGGGCGGCGCCCGGGGTCGCCGGACACCCGGGCGGCGATCCTGGCGGCGGCCCGGGAGTCCTTCGCCTCCTCGGGCTTCGCGGGTACGACGGTCCGCGGCGTCGCCTCGGCGGCCGGCGTCGACGCGGCCCTGGTGCACCACTACTTCGGCACCAAGGACCAGCTCTTCCTCGCCGCCGTCGAGCTCCCGGTCGACCCGCGCGAGGTGCTCGCGCCGGTGGCCGCCGGCGGCCCGGACGGCGCCGGGGAGCGGCTGCTCGCCGCCTTCCTCGGTGTCTGGGACGACCCCGGCCTGCAACCGGGGCTGCTCGCCGCCGCCCGCTCGATCATGGTCCCCGGCGGCCAGGAGCTGATCCGGGAGGGCTTCCTGCCCGTCATCATCCGGCCCGTGCTCGGGCCGCTCGCCCCCGACCGCGAGGAGGAGCGCATCTCGCTGGTCGCCAGCCAGCTCCTCGGGCTGGTGGTCGCGCGCTACCTGCTGGCCGTCGAGCCGCTCGCCTCGCTCCCGGCCGACGCCGTGGTCGCGGCGATCGGGCCCACGCTGCAGCGCTACCTCACCGGCGACCTCGGCTGACCGGCGTACTCCCTCCCGCCTCACTCCGCCCAGTCCGCCCGGCCCCCGCAGCTGTAAAGCGGTGTTCGGGAATCTCCTGCGCTGTCCGAACACCGCACCAGATGCCGGAACACCGCTTGACAGCTGGTGCGGCGCGGGCGCGGAGGGGGTTGACAGGGACCCGCACCGGCGGCATATTTCAACGCATGATGAAAAACGCGGTCGAGATCAGCGACCTGGTCGTCGTGCGCGGCGGGCGGGAGGTGCTGCCCGGGCTGGACCTCAGCCTCGATCCCACGGACGGAGTGGTGGGGCTGCTCGGCCCGTCCGGCGGCGGCAAGACGACCCTGCTGCGCTGCCTGGTCGGCGTGCAGCGCGTCGCGTCGGGCACGGTCACGGTCTTCGGCGAGCCGGCGGGGAGCCGGGCGCTGCGGGATCGGATCGGCTACGTGACCCAGGCGGCGAGTGTGTACGACGACCTCACCGTCGCCGAGAACCTCGCCTTCTTCGCTCGCGTGCTCGGCGTCCCGCGCGCGGACGTGCAGCGGGTGGTCGACGCGGTGGACCTCGGCGACCACGCCGACCAGGTCGTGGGCCGGCTCTCGGGCGGCCAGCGCTCCCGCGCGAGCCTGGCCGTGGCCCTGCTTGGCGAGCCCGACCTGCTGGTCCTCGACGAGCCGACGGTCGGCCTCGACCCGCTCCTGCGCGAGGAGCTCTGGGCGGTCTTCCACCGGATCTCCGAGGGCGGCGCGGTGGTGGTCGTGTCCAGCCATGTCATGGACGAGGCGGAGCGCTGCGACCGGCTGCTGCTGATGCGCGAGGGTGAGCTGATCGCCGACGGGTCGCCGGCCGCGATCCGCGAGCGGACCGGAGCGTGCGACGTCGAGCACGCGTTCCTTTCCCTGGTCCGCGACCATGCCGGCACCGGAGGGGAGGGTGCCCGATGAGCCCCCGCATCACGCTCGCGGTCGCCGGCCGCGTGCTCACCCAGATCCGCCGGGACCGCCGCACCGCCGCGATGCTCCTGCTGCTCCCGACCCTGTTGATGACCCTGCTGTGGTGGATCTTCCAGGACTCCCCGGCGCAGGTCTTCGACAGTGTGGCGCCCGCGCTGCTGGCGCTGTTCCCGTTCTTCATCATGTTCCTGGTGACCAGCGTGACCACGCTGCGCGAGCGCTCCAGCGGGACGCTCGAACGGCTGCTGGTGCTGCCGATGGGCAAGCTGGACCTGCTGATCGGCTACGCCCTGGCCTTCGGGCTGCTCGCCGCGATCCAGTCCGGCCTGGCGGTGGCGGTCAGCGTCGGCCTGCTCGGGATGGACCTGGTGGGTCCGGTCTGGCTGCTCACCGTGGTCGCGGTCGCCGACGCGGTGCTCGGCGCAACGCTCGGGCTGTTCCTCAGCGCGTTCGCCAGCACCGAGTTCCAGGCCGTGCAGTTCATGCCCGCCGTGGTCGTGCCGCAGATGCTGCTGTGCGGCCTGCTCGTCCCGCGCGACCGGCTGCCCGCGGTCCTGGAGGCGATCAGCGACGTGCTGCCGCTGTCCTACGCCGTGGACGCGATGAAGCACCTGGCCGCCTTCGACACCACTGGGGAGGTGTGGCGGGACACCGGCGTCATCGCGGCGTTCATCGCGGCCGCGCTCGTGCTCGGTGCGGCGACGCTGAGGCGCCGTACCGCCTGAGGGCGCAGTCGGGCCGAGGGCTAGCCTGATAGCTCAACAATCCTGCGATCGGAGGCCCATGTCCCTGCTCCGGCAACCCCTGCTGATGCTCTCTCGCAGCGGCGCGATCAAGAACGTCGTGTCCACGATGCCCGTCTCCTCGGGGATCGTGCACAGCTACGTGCCCGGCGAGACCACGCAGGCCGCGGTGGACGCGACCGCGGGCCTGGTCGCCGACGGCCTGACGGTGACCCTGGACTTCCTCGGCGAGGACACCCTGGACCGGGCCCGGGCCGACGCGACGGCCGCGGCCTACGTCGAGCTCCTGGAGGCGCTCGCGGCTCGCGACCTGGCAGGGAGCGCGGAGGTCTCGGTGAAGCTCTCGGCGGTCGGCCAGATGCTGCCGGGGGAGGGCGAGCGGGTCGCCCTGGAGCATGCGCGGACCATCTGCCGCGCGGCCAGCAACGCCGGCACCACGGTCACCTTGGACATGGAGGACCACACCACGACCGACTCCACCCTGGGCATCCTGCGCGAGCTGCGGCAGGACTTCCCCGAGACCGGCGCGGTGCTGCAGGCCTACCTCCACCGCACCGAGGCGGACTGTCGCGCACTGGCCCAGGAGGGCTCGCGGGTGCGGCTGTGCAAGGGCGCCTACAACGAGCCGGAGGAGGTCGCCTACCAGGACAAGGTGGACGTTGACCGCTCCTACGTCCGCTGCCTGAAGGTGCTGCTCGGGGGCCCCGGCTACCCGATGATCGCCACCCACGACCCGCGGATGATCGAGATCGCCACCTCGCTGGTCGGCAGCCTCGGTCGCGAGCAGGGGACCTATGAGTTCCAGATGCTCTACGGCATCCGGCCCGAGGAGCAGAAGCGGCTGGCCGAGAACGGCGAGACGGTGCGCGTCTACGTGCCGTACGGTCAGGAGTGGTACGGCTACCTCATGCGCCGGCTCGCCGAGCGGCCGCAGAACCTGTCGTTCTTCCTCAAGTCCCTGGTCTCCAAGAAGTAGGTGAGCGCGATGACCACCGCGATCCTCGGTGCCGGCGTGATGGGCGAGACCCTGCTCTCCGGCCTGGTCCGCGCCGGTCGTCGCGTGGACCACCTCGTGGTGGGGGAGAAGCGCCGCGAGCGCGCGCAGGAGCTGGAGGAGAGGTACGGCGTCGCCGTGCTCTCCAACGCCGAGGCGGCCCGCAAGGCCGAGACCGTGGCGATCGTGGTCAAGCCCCAGGACATGGGCGACCTGCTCGCCGAGATCGCACCCGAGCTGCGGCCGGGCCAGCTCGTCGTCAGCCTGGCCGCCGGCATCACCACCGCCTTCATCGAGTCCCGCGTGCCCGAGGGCGTGGCGGTGGTCCGGGTCATGCCGAACACCCCCGCGCTGGTCGACGAGGGCATGGCCACGATCTCGCCCGGCTCGCACTGCGACGACCGGCACCTGGCCGAGGCGGAGGCGCTGATGGCCTCGGTGGGCCGGGTGCTGCGGGTCCCGGAGCGGCAGCAGGACGCGGTGACCGCGATCAGCGGCTCCGGGCCGGCGTACCTCTTCTTCGTCATCGAGTCGATGATCGAGGCCGGCGTGCACCTCGGGCTGCCGCGGGCGACCGCGACCGAGCTGGTCGTCCAGACCGTGGTCGGCTCGGCGAAGATGATCCGGGAGACCGGCGACCACCCGGTCGTGCTGCGCGAGCAGGTCACCTCCCCGGGAGGCACCACCGCGGCGGCCCTCCGCGAGCTGGAGGTGCACAAGGTCCGCGCCGCGTTCCTCGCCGCGCTGGAGGCCGCGCGGGACCGATCTCGGGAGCTCGCCGAGGGGCAGTGAGCCGCGACCCGCTCAGCGGGTGAAGGCGATCTCGGCCAGCGAGCGCACGCGGACGGCGCCGCGCAGGTCGGCCTCCCGGTGGCGGTCGAAGCGGTCCACGAGCAGCGCGGGCAGGCCGGCCGCGCGGGCGCCGAGGACGTCGACGGGCAGGGAGTCGCCGACCATCAGCGTGCCCTCCGGCTCACTGCCGAGGAGCTCGCAGGCGGCGTGGAATGCCCGCGCGTCCGGCTTGGACCACGGCAGCGTCGAGGAGGCGACGAAGGCGTCGACAAGCCCGTCCAGCCGCCCGCGGGCGGCCTTGGCGCGCTGCACCGCGTCCTCGCCGTTGGTGAGCACGCCGACCCGCAGCCCGGCCGCGCGAGCCCGGCGGAGGGCGGACCCGGCGTCGGGGAAGGCGGTCCAGGCCGAGCGGTAGAGCGTGACGTAGGCGTCGAAGGCTGCCTGGGCGTCCGGGTCGGCCCGCAGGTCCACGTGCGGGAGGAACTCGCGCACCCGCGCCCGCTGCTGCTCGTGCACGCTCAGCTCCCGGCGCTGGTAGCGGGCGTAGTGCCGGTTGGACACGCTCGTCCAGCGGGCGGCCAGCTCCTCGGGGTCCTCGGTGAGGCCCATCGACGCCGCCCAGTGCACGACCGCGCGATCGGCCGCGGCCTGGTGGTCCATCAGGGTGTCGTCGAGGTCGAAGAGCACGGCGTGGATCACGGGGGACATCTGACCACGCCGCACCGACAGGACCGCCGGGGGTAGCCTGCCGGACCATGGAGCCAGCGCAGGACTGCGACGGTCCGTCCACGGTCGTCTTCGACAAGACCCTGACGGAGTACGACTTCGGCCCCGGGCACCCGATGTCGCCGATCCGGGTGGACCTGACGATGCGCCTGGCCGAGGAGCTCGGGATCCTGGACGAGGGCCGGCTGCGCACGGTGCCGGCGCCGGTGGCCGACGAGGAGACCATCGCCACCGTCCACACGCCGGAGCTGATCCGCGCGGTCACCGAGTGCGGCACGATCCCCGGGCACATCGACCTCGCGCACGGCCTCGGCTCGGAGGACAACCCGGTCTTCAAGGACATGCACCGCGCGGCCGCCCACGTGGTCGGGGCCAGTGTCGAGGCGTTCCGCCAGGTGTGGAGCGGGGAGTCGCTGCACGCGGCCAACATCGCCGGCGGCCTGCATCACGCGATGCCGAACACCTCCAGCGGCTTCTGCATCTACAACGACATCGCCGTGGGCATCCAGAGCCTGCTCGACCAGGGCGCGGAGCGGGTCGCCTACGTCGACGTCGACGTCCACCACGGCGACGGGGTGGAGCGGATCTTCTACGACGACCCGCGGGTGCTCACCATCTCCCTGCACGAGACCGGCCAGCTGCTCTTCCCCGGGACCGGGTTCCCCCAGGACGTGGGCGGCCCGGACGCGAGGGGGAGCGCGGTGAACGTGGCGCTCCCGCCGGGTACGTCGGACCCGGGCTGGCTGCGCGCCTTCCATGCCGTCGTGCCCCCGCTGCTGCGGGCCTTCGAGCCGGAGGTGCTGGTCACCCAGCACGGCTGCGACTCCCACATGGAGGACCCGCTGGCCCACATGATGCTGAGCGTGGACGGCCAGCGCGCGGCGTACCAGACGCTGCACGAGCTCGCCCATGAGGTCGCCGGGGGCCGCTGGGTCGCGACCGGGGGCGGCGGCTACGCGATCATCGACGTGGTGCCGCGGGCGTGGGCCCACCTGCTCGCGATCGTCGCGGGCGCCCCCCTTGACCCCGCGACCGAGACGCCCTCAGGCTGGCGGGAGTACGTTCGGGAGCAGTTGGACCACACCCCGCCGTTCCGGATGACCGACGGCCGGACGCCGCAGTGGCGGGACTGGGCCGACGGGTACGACCCCGACACCTGGCTGGACCGGGCGGTGATGGCGACGCGGAACGAGGTGTTCCCGTTCCACGGGCTGGACCCGCTGCCCTGACCCTCAGGTCATACCAAAGAACAACAAATCAACCCGACACGCCGCACTTGTTGGATTTCTTGGGAGAAGTCCTTCCCCAGGAGTCACAGCAGCCCTATCCTCAACTCTGGCGTGCATGAATCTCACCGGATGGGGAAGCCGGTGGCGTGCCACGCAAGAAGGACGGTGCGCCTCCCATGACTGACCAGCAGTCCCCTCAGGACGTCAACGACCCGAAGTTCCTCACCGTGGCCGAGGTGGCCGCGATGATGCGGGTCTCCAAGATGACGGTCTATCGCCTCGTGCACAGCGGGGAGCTCCCGGCGGTCCGCGTCGGCCGCTCCTTCCGGGTGACCGAGGAGGACGTGCACGACTACCTGCGCAAGTCCTTCTACAGCGCCGGCTGACGCCTCGCCCCGGTGTCCGCGGAGTGCTCCGGATTCCCGCTGCAGACGGGGCCCGGCTAGGCTGGCGCGACCGGCCGACCGGCCGGCCCCCGATTCTCGAAAGGTGACCCGTGGGCTCCGTCATCAAGAAGCGCCGCAAGCGCATGGCCAAGAAGAAGCACCGCAAGCTGCTGAAGAAGACGCGCGTCCAGCGCCGCAAGCTCGGCAAGTAGGCCTCGGCGCAGGGAGGCGTTCGCGATGGCTGGCGGGGGTGTCGTCCTGGTCACGGGGATCTCCCGTGACCTCGGTCGGCGCGCCGCCCGCTACATCGCCGGCCAGCCCGGCGTGGAGAAGGTCATCGGCGTGGACGTCGTCCCTCCGCGCGGGGACATCGGCGACGTCTCCTTCGTGCGGGCCGACATCCGCACCCCGGTCATCGCCAAGGTGCTGGCCAAGGAGGACGTCGACACCGTCGTCCACATGAGCGTCATCGCCACCCCCGGCCGCGTCGGTGGGCGGAACACGATGAAGGAGCTCAACGTCATCGGGACGATGCAGCTGCTCGCCGCCTGTCAGAAGTCCGCGTCGGTCAAGCACCTGGTGGTGAAGTCCACCGGCACCTTCTACGGCGCGAGCAGCCGCGACCCGGCGATGTTCACCGAGGACATGCAGCCGCGCTCGGTCCCGCGCGCGGGCTACGCCAAGGACGTCTACGAGGTCGAGGGCTACGTCCGCGGCTTCGCGCGGCGCCGCCCCGACGTCGGCATCACCCTGCTGCGCTGCGCCAACGTGATCGGCGCGCACGTCGAGTCCCCGATGACGTCGTACTTCCGGCTGCCGGTGATCCCGACCGTCTTCGGCTTCGACCCGCGGCTGCAGTTCCTGCACGAGGACGACCTGATGCGCGTCCTGGTGCACTCGGTGCAGTCCGGCGCGCACGGCACGTTCAACGTCGCGGGCGACGGCACCCTGATGCTCTCCCAGGCGATCCGCCGGATGGGCCGGGTGGCCATGCCGATGCCGGGGCCCGCGGTCGGCGGGCTGGGCACGGCGTTGAAGAAGGCGCGCATGGCCGACTTCTCCCCCGAGCAGATCGCCTACCTCACCTTCGGTCGCGGCATCGACACCACCAAGATGCGCGACGAGCTCGGCTTCGAGCCGGACTACACCACCGCCGAGGCGTTCGCGGAGTTCGCCAACAGCGTCGCGCCGGCGGCGCGCCCGGCCGACCGGGTGATCGGCGGCCTCGCCTCGGGCCTGCAGGCGGCGGGGGTGCGCCGTGGCTGACGCCGAGGTGATCCCGCTGGGCACGCACGGCCGCCCCGGTCGCGGCACCGGCAAGCGGAAGCCGTCCTCCTCCTCGCGCGGCCTGGCCGGGGGGAAGGCGAGCGCCAAGCCGGCTGCGAAGAAGGCCGACGCCCCGAGGGCGGAGGCTCCTCCGCAGGCCGACCGGCCGGCCGCCCGCACCGAGGACCGGGTCCCCGACGGCGGGATCCCGGTCGGCGAGTGGCTCGCCGCGATCACCGGCGCGGCCCGCGAGGTCTTCGGCGAGGACTGGGAGTCCCGGCTGGCCCAGGTCCTCGCCTTCGTCCGGCGTCGGCTCGAGGGCGACTACACCGTCGACTCCTTCGGCTTCGACGCCGAGCTCACCGAGCGGTTCGCGCTCGCGGCGATCCGGCCGATCGCCGAGCGCTGGTTCCGCCTGGAGGTCCGTGGGATCGAGAACATCCCCGACACCGGCGGCGCGCTGGTGGTCTCCAACCACTCCGGGACCGTCCCGATGGACGGCCTGGTGACGATGTACGCCGCCCATCGCTACGCCGGCCGGTTCCTCCGACCGCTCGGGGCCGACCTGGTCTTCCGGCTGCCCGTGGTCAGCGCGGTGGCGCGGCGGACCGGCGCCACGCTGGCCTGCAACGAGGACGCCGAGCGGATGCTGCGCGAGGGCGAGCTGGTCGGCGTGTGGCCCGAGGGCTTCAAGGGGATCGGCAAGCCGTTCTCCGAGCGCTACCGGCTCCAGCGCTTCGGCCGCGGCGGCTTCGTGTCCGCGGCCGTGCGCACCGGCGTACCCATCCTCCCGCTCTCCGTCGTCGGCGCCGAGGAGATCTATCCCCTTGTCGGGAACGTCCCCGCGCTGGCGCGGCTGCTGGGGGTGCCCTACATCCCGATCACGCCGTTCTTCCCCTGGCTCGGGCCGCTGGGCATGGTGCCGCTGCCGTCGAAGTGGATCCTGGAGTTCGGCGAGCCGATCCGCACCGACGAGTTCGAGGAGGGCGCGGCCGACGACCCGATGCTGGTCTTCGACGTGACCGACCAGGTGCGCGAGAGCATCCAGCAGAACCTCTACTCCCTGCTGCGCGACCGGCCCTCGCCCTTCTCCCGCTGAGAGGCGCCCCGCGGCGTCCGCCGTACCGCCGTGGGCGGGACGGCCCGGGCGGGGAGACCCCGTCAGTCCTCGTTGCTGCCGAGGAGCGGCTCGGTGAGGCCGCCGGTGCCCAGGGTGTCGTCCAGGGTGTCGTTGAGCGAGCCGGTCGTTCCCTTCACCGTGGAGTCCACCGTGCCGACCGGGTCGCGCAGTAGGCCGCCCAGGTCGGTCTGCGGGACCGGCCCCACCTGCGGGAGGGTCGCGGTCAGGTCGCGGGTCAGGTCGGTGACGGGGTCGGTGGGCTGGGGTGCGTCACCGGCGGGGGAGCGGTCGGCGGTCTCGCCGGGGGCGATGCTGCCCGGAGGGAGCTGCTCGGGACGTACGTCGGGCAGCCGGGGGTCGTCGGCACGCGGCTGCTCCGCGGGGGCCGGGGGCCGGGTGGCTAGGGCCGGCATCTCGGGCAGCACGACGGGAGCCGTGCGGGTCAGCTCGGTGGGCACCGACGCGACCGGGCCGCCGCAGGCGGGGCACGCCTGGTCGGCCAGCGTGTCCAGGCCGCGCAGGGCCTCCGCGGCCGTCCGCAGGTCGTCGCGCGCCTCGGGCGGCGCCGTCGCCTGGAGCGTGCCCAGGGTGTCCATGCTGGTCGCGACGAAGGATCGGACCTGCTGCGCGGAGCGCTCGGAGCCGGTGTCGCGATAGTCGGCGAGCAGCAGGCGCCCGCCCTCGTCGGCCTGCGCGGTGAAGCGGCCGAGGGTGGCCGGCACCGCCTGCATGTCGTTGGGCCCGCCGCGCACGGTCAGGTCGGAGACCTCGCCGAGCCGGTCGGAGGCCTGGGCGAGCAGGGCGCGGCCGCGGTCCGCGTCGGAGCGGGCGACCATCGTGCGGCCCTCGTCGATCGCGATCTTGATCGGGTAGAGCCCGTCGCCGGGGAGGGCGGTCTGCGCGGCCATGCCGACCGAGGACGTGGCGCCCGCGATGACCAGGCCGCCGACGAGCACCCCGATCCGGCGGTCGCGGCGGCGCGTGTCCGGCTGTGCGGGCTGTGGGATTGCCGGCGTGGCCTCCACGGCGCGGGTCATCAGCTCGTGGCGAAGCGCGGCGCTGAACTCCGGGCGGGGGGCGATCTCGGGCAGGGCGCGGAGGCTGGCGACGACGTCGAGCAGCTCGGTGTCTCGACCGGCCTCGGGACCGCGGCGGGCGGTCGGTGTCTCCACCAGGGTCGCGAACGCCTCGGCTCGTCGGCGCGAGGTGAACGTGGCCATCAGCGGCGTCCTGTCGGGTCAGGGGTGGGACGCCCGGTCCCCCCGGTCGTCATCACCCTGGACAACGAGACAGGGGGCCCGGGGGTTACGTCCATCCGGCTCACTCCCGGATCCCCTCGGGCATCAGCTTGGCCAGGTTGCGCACCCCGCGCAGCTGCAGCTGCTTGACCGCGCCGTCGGAGCGGCCGAGCACGGCCGCGGTCTCGGCGATGCTCAGCCCCTGCAGGAAGCGCATGATGATGCAGTCGCGCTGCTCGTCGGGCAGCTCCTTGAGCGCCTGCAGGAGCACCTCGTGGGTGAGCCCCTCCAGGACGGTGTCCTCCGGGGTGTCGTCGGCGACGTCGTCGTGCCGGCCCATGTCGTCGGTCGCCCACTCCAGCCGGGTCCGGCCGGCCTTGAAGTGGTCGGTGCACAGGTTCCGGGCGATGGTCATCAGCCAGGCCCCGAAGTCCTTGCCCTGCCAGCGGAACCCCTCCATGCTCCGCAGCGCGCGGAAGAAGGTGTCGGCGGTGAGGTCCTCGGCCAGGCTGACCGAGCGGGTGCGGTAGTAGAGGAACCGGTAGACCGACGGGTGGTAGTGGTCGTAGAGAGCGCCGAACGCCTCCTTGTCGCCCTCGCGGGCGAGCTCGACCAGCGCGATCAGCCGGTCCCGGTCGGCGGCCGAGTCCTCTGAGGAGGCCGCCTGGTCGTGGTCGTCGTACTCCCCGCCTCCGCCGGCGGCCGGCCGCGGGTCCGTGACGGCCTCCGAGAGCAGCCATGAGACGGTCGGCCCGGCAGGCTGGGGGACGGCGAGGGCCGCCAGGACGGCAGCACGCAGCGCCTCGAGACCCGCCCAGGGGTCGACGTCGCGTCGGACCATCTCGTGCCTCCCCGGCCCCGCTCCCGAGACCGCCTGCCCAGGCTAGACCGGGTTGGCGGGCGGGGGAACCGCTGCGAGACCTGCGACACGCGGTTCGACCGATATCCGAACACCGAGTTACAAGTTCTCTCCCCGGGCGTCCGCCCTGCAGGGCTCAGCCGGTACGGCGACCGCGGAGCGCCACGCCCGCGGCCACCGAGCCGGCGACCGCGCCCGAGACGGCGCTGGCGACCAGGCCGGCGCGGGCCGCCTTCCGCCCGGTGCGGTAGTCGCGGACCCGCCACCCGCTGGAGCGGGCGTGGGCGCGCAGCCGCGCGTCGGGGTTGATCGCGCACGGGTCGCCGACCAGCTCGAGCAGGGGCAGGTCGTTGGAGGAGTCGGAGTACGCCGAGCAGCGGTCCAGCTCCAGGCCCTCCCGCTCGGCCAGGGCGCGCACCGCCTCGGCCTTCGCCGGGCCGTGGAGCAGGTCGCCGACCAGCCGTCCGGTGTAGACGTCGTCCTCGTGCTCGGCGACCGTGCCCATCGCGCCGGTCAGCCCCAACCGTTGCGCGATCACCCGGGCGATCTCGATCGGCGCCGCGGTCACCAGCCACACCCGCTGCCCCTGGTCGAGGTGCAGCTGGGCCAGCGCCCGGGTGCCGGGCCAGATCCGTCGGGCCATCGCCTCGTCGAAGATCTCCGACGCCAGCGACTCCAGCTCCTGCACGGAGTGCCCGGCGATGAAGGAGAGCGCGGAGTTGCGCGCGTCCGCGACGTGCTCGGGGTCCTCGACCCCCGCGACCCGGAAGTAGGCCTGCTTCCACGCGGCGCCGACCAGGTCGCGGGTGCTGAAGAACTCCCGCCGGTGCATCCCCCGCGCGAGGTGGAAGATGCTGGCGCCCTGCATCAGGGTGTTGTCGACGTCGAAGAACGCGGCCGAGCCCGGGTCGTCGTCGGGGCGCAGTGCCTGCTCCACCTCGGCGTTGGCGGCCGCTGCCTCGCCCGCGAGCACCGACCGCTGCTGGAGGTTGGGCGGACGCCGGGGGCGCGGGGCTGGGGCCATGACCGGCAGCGTAGTGCGCGTGCCACACTCGCGGGCATGGACGAGCCGCGGGTGACGCTGTACGGCCGCGCCGGCTGCCACCTCTGCGACGAGGCGCGCACCGTGATCGCCCGGGTCTGCGCGGACCTGGGGGAGGAGTACGTCGAGGTCGACATCGACGCCGACCCCGAGCTGCAGCGGCGCTTCACCGACGAGGTGCCGGTCACCTTCGTCGACGGGCGCCAGCACGACTTCTGGCGGGTCTCCGAGGACCGCCTCCGCGCCGCGCTCGCTTGACCGTCCGCCCCCGCGCATCCCCAGGGGTGAGGGCGCCGACACCCGGTGTCGGTGGCATGGATCACATGTGCTAGTCCACGCGTCGGCTCAGTTTGTTCCCCCGTTCACAAACCTCCTAGAGTGAATGCGCCGCAACCGCTCCGGTCCTCGGAGCCCCCGGTGAGACTCCCCGGGGGAGTCGGTGGGCGGCTGGAAAGAGAACTGTGACCGCACGGACCACGACCGAGGGTTCCCGGGACATCCCGGAGGCGACCGTCGCACGGTTGCCTGTCTACCTGCGAGCGCTGACGCTGCTCGCCGACAGCGGCACGTCCACCTGCTCCAGCGAGGTGCTCGCGCAGTCGGCCGGGGTCAACTCCGCGAAGCTGCGCAAGGACCTCTCCTACCTCGGCTCCTACGGCACCCGGGGCGTCGGCTACGACGTCGACTACCTGCGCTACCAGATCGCCCGCGAGATCGGCGTGACCTCGGACTGGCCCGTGGTCATCGTCGGCATCGGAAACCTCGGCCACGCGCTGGCGAACTACTCCGGCTTCCGCAGCCGCGGCTTCCGCGTGGTCGCGCTGCTCGACGCCGACCCCCGTCGGCACGGCGAGGCCGTGGCCGGCGTACCCGTCCGTCCCTTCGACGACCTGGAGTCCCTGGTCGAGGAGCACGGCGTGGCCATCGGGGTGATCTCCACCCCCGCCGCCGCGGCACAGGACGTCGCGGACCGGATGGTCGGCGCCGGCATCACCAGCATCTTGAACTTCGCACCGGCCGTGCTGAGCGTCCCCGACGGGGTCGACGTCCGCAAGGTCGACCTCTCCATCGAGCTGCAGATCCTCGCCTACCACGAGCAGCGCAAGTCCCAGGAGGTGACGGCGTGAGCGTCCTGGTCATCGGCGTCTCCCACAAGAGCGCCCCGGTCGCCCTGCTGGAGCGGCTGGCGCTGGATCACGACGGGCTGGTCAAGCTGGTCGAGGAGGCGGTGGCCTCCGAGCACGTGCGCGAGGCGACCGTGATCGCGACCTGCAACCGGCTCGAGGTCTACGTCGACGTGGACCGCTTCCACGGCAGCGTGGAGGAGGTCTCCCAGCTCGTGGTGGACCGCTCCGGCGCGGCCACCGAGGCGATGATCCCGCACCTGTACGTCCACTACGACGACGCAGCGGTCTCCCACCTGTTCAAGGTGGCGGCCGGCCTGGACTCGATGGCGGTCGGTGAGGCGCAGATCCTCGGCCAGACCCGCGAGGCGCTCCGGGTCGGCCAGGAGATCGGCACCGTCGGGCCGGCGCTCAACTCGCTGTTCCAGCAGGCGCTGCGGGTCGGCAAGCGCGCTCGGGCCGAGTCCGACATCGACCGGGCCGCGCCCTCGCTGGTCTCCGCCGCGCTCGACCGGGTCGTCGGCGCGGAGGGCCGGCTCGACGGCCGCCGGGTCGTGGTGGTCGGTGCCGGCTCGATGGCCGCGCTGGCGGTCGCGACCGTGTCGCGTCGCGGTGCGGCCGAGGTCGTGGTCGCCAACCGGACCGACAGCAACGCCAGCCGCCTGGCGCAGGAGTACGCCGGCCGCGCGGTCGGCCTGGACCGGCTCGGCGCCGAGGTGGCCGAGGCGGACCTGGTCATCACCTGCACCGGCTCCAGCGGGGTGCTGGTCGACACCGGCATGCTCGCCGGGCGCGACGGCTCCCGCCCGCTGGCCTTCATCGACCTGGCCCTGCCGCACGACGTCGACCCCGCGGTCGCGGAGATGCCCGGCGTCACGCTGGTCTCCCTCGACACCCTCGCCGACGAGCTCGAGGGCGGGGAGACCGGTGCCCTGGTCGAGGCGGTCCGCGGGATCGTCGGCCAGGAGGTCGCGGCGTTCCTGGCCGCGCGCCAGGCCTCCGCCGTCACCCCGACCGTGGTGGCGCTGCGCTCGATGGCGACCTCCGTGGTCGACGCCGAGATCGACCGGCTGATGACCCGGCTCCCCGACCTCGACGACGCCGCCCGCGCCGAGGTGCGGCACAGTCTGCGGCGGGTCGCCGACAAGCTGCTGCACGAGCCGACCGTGCGGGTCAAGGAGCTGGCGGCCGAGGCGGGCACCGTCTCCTACGCCCACGCGCTGGCCGAGCTGTTCGCCCTCGACGCGAACGCGGTCGACGCGGTCACCCGACCGGAGGGGTTGTGATGACCTCCACCACCACGCGCACCCTGCGGCTCGGCACCCGCGCCAGCACCCTGGCCACGACCCAGAGCCGGCAGGTCGCCGAGACCCTGACCGAGCGGCTCGGCGTCCGGGTCGAGCTGGTCAACGTCCGCACCGAGGGCGACACGAACCGCGCGCCGCTGGCCACCCTCGGCGGCACCGGCGTCTTCGTCTCCGCCCTGCGCGAGGCGCTGCTCGCCGGCGAGGTCGACGTCGCCGTCCACTCGCTCAAGGACCTCCCCACCGGGCCCGACGCCGGCATCGCGCTGGCCGCCGTACCCCCGCGCGAGGACCCGCGCGACGTCCTGGTCGCCCGCGACGGGCTCACCCTGGGCGAGCTCCCGGCCGGCAGCCGGATCGGCACCGGCTCCCCGCGCCGGGTCGCCCAGCTCGGCGCCCTCGGGCTCGGCACGCAGTGCGTCGAGCTGCGCGGCAACGTCGACAGCCGGATCCGCCGGGTCGCCGAGGGCGACCTGGACGGTGTCGTGCTCGCTCGCGCCGGGCTGGCCCGGCTGGGTCGCGCCGACGAGGCGACCGAGGTGCTGGACCCGCTGCAGATGCTGCCCGCCCCCGGGCAGGGCGCCCTCGCGGTCGAGTGCCGCGCCGACGACACCGAGCTGGTCGAGCTGCTCTCCGCGCTCGACGACCCCGACTCCCGTGCCTGCGTCACCGCCGAGCGCGCCGTCCTCGCCACCCTCGAGGCCGGCTGCTCCGCCCCGGTCGGCGCCCTGGCCGACGTCGTCGAGGGGGAGGACGGCCCCGAGCTCTGGCTGCGGGCCGTCGCGCTCTCCCCGGACGGCGGCCTCTCGGTCCGCAACTCCTCCTCCGGTCCCATCGGCGACGCCGCCGGCGTCGGGACCCGCCTCGGCCGGCAGTTGCTGGCCGACGGCGCCGCCGACCTGATGGATGCACCCGCGAGAAAGCAGCAGCAGCCATGACGGCACGCAAGTCAGCCCAGCAGTCCGACTCGGTCACCGCGGTGACCGGGACGCCCACCACCCCCGCGACCTCACGCGGCTGGGTCTCCTTCGTCGGCAGCGGCCCCGGTGACCCGGGCCTGTTGACCGTCCGGGCGGTCGACCTGCTCCGGTCCGCGGACGTGGTCGTGACCGAGATCCCCGAGCACGAGCAGCTGGTGCGCACCGTCCTCGGCCTGGCCGAGGACGCGGGCGAGGACGACGGCGCCCCGCGCTTCGTCGACGGCGGCTTCGGCACCGACGGCCAGCCGCTCACGCACGCCGGCCGTGCCAAGGTCGTCGTCAAGGAGGCCAAGGGCGGCGGGCACGTCGTACGCCTCCTGGCCGGCGACCCGTTCCTCTACGCCTCCGGGCCCGAGGAGGCCCAGGCCTGCACCAAGGCCCAGCTCGGCTTCGAGATCGTCCCCGGCGTCACCTCCGCGACCGCGGTCCCGGCCTACGCCGGCATCCCGCTCACCAGCAAGCGGCACCGCGAGGTCGCCGTCGTCTCCTGCGCGGACAAGGTGGACTGGCGCGACTACGCCGGCAAGCACACCCTGGTGCTGCTGTCGGGGGTCAGCTCGCTGGGGGACACGGCGACCGCGCTGGTCGAGGCCGGCCGGAGCCCGCAGACCCCGGTGGCGATCACCCGGGTCGGCACCACGACCGAGCAGCAGACCGTGGTGACCACGCTGGAGTCCGCCGCGGCCGACGCCCGCACCGCCCGGATCGCCCCGCCGGCGATCATCGTGGTCGGCGACGTGGTCGACCTGCGCGAGACGCTGTCGTGGTTCGAGACCAAGCCGCTGTTCGGCTGGCGCGTGCTGGTTCCCCGGACCAAGGAGCAGGCCGGCTCGCTCTCCGCGCGGCTGCGCGGCTACGGCGCGATCCCCGAGGAGGTCCCGACCATCTCGGTCGAGCCGCCGCGCAACCCCCAGCAGATGGACAAGGCCGTGCGCGGCCTGGTCGAGGGGCGCTATGAGTGGATCGCCTTCACCTCGGTGAACGCGGTCAAGGCCGTCCGGGAGAAGTTCGAGGAGTACGGCCTGGACGCGCGCGCGTTCTCCGGCCTCAAGATCGCCGCGGTCGGCGACAAGACGGCCGCCGCGATCGCGGCGTGGGGCCTGCGCGCCGACCTGGTGCCCGAGACCGAGCAGTCCGCCGCCGGGCTGCTGGAGGCGTGGCCGGAGTACGACGACGTCCTGGACCCGATCAACCGGGTCTTCCTGCCCCGCGCCGACATCGCCACCGAGACGCTGGTGGCCGGCCTGGTGGAGAAGGGCTGGGAGTGCGACGACGTGACGGCCTACCGCACGGTGCGCGCCACCCCGCCGCCGGCGCCCACCCGCGAGGCGATCAAGACCGGCAAGTTCGACGCGGTGGTCTTCACCTCCTCCTCGACCGTGCGGAACCTGGTCGGCATCGCCGGCAAGCCGCACCCGTCCACGATCATCGCGGTGATCGGGCCGGCGACGGCCAAGACGGCCGAGGAGCACGGCCTGCGGGTCGACGTCCTCGCCCAGGTACCGGACGTGGACGTCCTGGTGGACGGTCTGGCCGACTTCGGCGCGAGCCGCCGCGCGGCCATGCTGGAGGCCGGGGAGCCGGTGACCAAGCCGTCGGACCGCAAGCCGTCCTCCCGCCGCCGCGCCAGCTCGAAGTGACCGGCCGTGGCTGAGGAGAAGCCCGCCAGTCCGGCGGTCGCAGGGCCGGTGACCCCACCGGTCGTGCGGCCCCGCCGGCTGCGCCGTACCCCCGGCCTGCGACGACTGGTCGCCGAGACCTCGGTCGAGGCCCGGCAGCTGATCCTGCCCGTCTTCGTCCGGGAGGGCCTGGAGGAGCCGCAGCCGATCTCCACGATGCCCGGCGTCGTGCAGCACTCGCGCAGCAGCCTGCAGCGGGCGGCCGCGGAGGCCGCCGAGCTCGGGCTGGGCGGGATCATGCTGTTCGGCGTCCCCGAGGAGAAGGACGCCGTCGGCTCCGGTGCGCTGGACCCCGCCGGCATCCTCAACCTCGCGATCGCCGACGTGGTCGGCGAGGTGGGGGACGCGCTCACCGTGATGAGCGACCTGTGCCTGGACGAGTTCACCGACCACGGGCACTGCGGCCTGCTCACCCCCGACGGGCGCGTGGACAACGACAAGACCCTGCAGGTGTACGCCGACATGGCGCTCGCCCACGCCGACGCCGGCGTCGACATGGTCGGCCCGAGCGGGATGATGGACGGTCAGGTCGCGGTGATCCGCACGGCGCTGGACGCCGCGGAGCACGAGACCGTCGGCATCCTCGCCTACTCCGCGAAGTACGCCTCCGCGTTCTACGGCCCGTTCCGCGAGGCCGTCGACTCCTCGCTGCAGGGCGACCGGCGGACCTACCAGCAGGACCCCGCCAACGCGGTCGAGGGCGTCCGCGAGGCGCTGCTGGACGTCGAGCAGGGTGCGGACGCGGTGATGGTCAAGCCCGCGATGGGCTACCTCGACGTGGTCCGGCGGGTCCGCGACGCCGTCGACGTCCCCGTGGCGGCCTACAACATCTCCGGCGAGTACGCCATGGTCGAGGCGGCCGCCGCCAACGGCTGGATCGACCGCGAGGCCGCGATTCTGGAGACCCTCACCTCGATCCGCCGCGCCGGCGCCGACATGGTGCTCACCTACTGGGCCGCCGAGGCGGCCCGGCTCCTCGCTGCGGCCCGCTGAGGACGCCGGCCCCGGCCCGTCCCGCCGGGCGGGCGGGCTTCGCAGGCTGATCCGCGTCATGACCGGAGGTGATCTGCGTCTCGATGATGCGAATCCGTGAGGTGTGGGTCACAATGGGTACTCAGGGGTAACTCTGTGTGACAACAATCGTCACTCGACGTGACCTGCCTCGAGGGAACGCACGTCTGAGGCAGCGCAACACCTGGGGAGAGAACGATTCGATGAAGAAGCTCCACTTCGGCCGCACGCAGAAGGCGGCCACGCTGGTCCCGCTGGCGGCGCTGTCCGCCGTCTGGACGGCGAGCCTGGTGGGTGTCGGCGGGCCCGGCACCACCGCCGTAGCCGCCGGCGAGCGCGGCGGCTCCGGCGTGCTGCCCGACGGCACCTCCGTGCCGACGCAGGCGATCGAGGCTCCGGCCAGCGTGTCGAAGGGCTTCCGGGGCACCGGCGAGGCGGCCGTGCAGACCGCGTCGGTCAACGGGATCCCCAGTGCGGCGCTCTCGGCCTACCAGCGGGCCGCGACGGTGATCAACACCGCCGACAAGGGATGCAAGATCCCCTGGCAGCTGATCGCGGCCATCGGTCGGGTCGAGTCCGACCACGGCCGCTACGGCGGCAACCGGCTGGACGCCAACGGGGTGGCCCGGCCCGGCATCTACGGCATCGCCCTGAACGGCAGCAAGAACACCTCGGTCATCAAGGACACCGACGCCGGCCAGCTGGACCGCGACACGAAGTTCGACCGCGCGGTCGGCCCGATGCAGTTCATCCCCTCGACCTGGTCCGTGGTCGGGGTCGACGCCGACGGCGACGGCAAGCGCAACCCGCAGGACATCGACGACGCCGCGCTGGCCACGGCCGTCTACCTCTGCTCCGGCGCCGACGACCTGTCCCGGGAGCCCGGCCAGCGCGCCGCGGTCTTCCGCTACAACCACAGCCAGGACTACGTCGACCTGGTGCTCTCGATCATGCGGTCCTACATGTCCGGGGACTTCATGACCGTGCCCGACAGCACCACCTCGGCGGGCTACTTCTACCCCGACCCGAACTACACCCCGCCGGCGATCCGGGCCAAGGGCCCGCGGCCCGGCTCGGGTGGCGGCGGTGGCGGCCTCGACGGCGGGGACAACCTGGCCGCGGCCGAGCCGCCGAGCACCCAGGCTCCGCCCTCCGACGACGACGGCAGCTCCACGCCGGCCCCGGCGCCGACGCCCGCCGCGCCGACCCAGGACCCGCTCGGTCCGGTGAAGGACACCGTGAAGGACACGACCGGTAAGGTCGAGGACACGGTGAAGGACACCGTCAAGGACCCGGTCGGCACCGTGCAGGACACGCTCACCCAGGCCGAGGCGACGACCAAGTGCCTGGCCCAGCTGGGCGTCGACAGCGTGGCCTCGCTCTCGCCGCTGAAGCTGCTGGAGTTCAACAGCTGCATGGACAACCTGGGCTTCTGACGCCCGGCGAAGGGGAGGGGTACCCCCGCGGTGGCGGGTGGCTCCCACCCGCCGGGCACAATGGCTCAGTGTCCTCCTCCATCTCCCCGCAGGAGCAGAGCCGCGCTCTGTTCGAGCGCGCCGTTGCCGTGACGCCGGGCGGGGTGAACTCGCCGGTGCGCGCCTTCAACGCGGTCGGGGGCACCCCGCGGTTCATCCGGTCCGCGAGCGGTGCGTGGCTGACCGACGTGGACGGCAACGAGTACGTCGACCTCATCTGCTCGTGGGGCCCGATGCTGCTCGGCCACGCGCATCCCGAGGTGCAGGCGGCCGTCGCGGACGCCGTGGCCCGCGGGACGTCGTACGGCACCCCCACCGAGCCCGAGGTGGAGCTGGCCGAGGAGATCGTGGCCCGCACGCCGGTCGAGAAGGTCCGCTTCGTCTCCTCCGGCACCGAGGCCACGATGTCGGCGATCCGGCTGGCGCGCGGCGCCACCGGCCGCGACATCGTGGTGAAGTTCGCCGGCTGCTACCACGGCCACGTGGACGCGCTGCTGGCCGCGGCCGGGTCCGGGGTGGCGACCCTGGCCGACGGCGACCGGGACGCCCTCGCGCTGCCCGGCAGCCCCGGCGTACCCGCCTCCTCCACCGCGCTCACCCTGGTCCTGCCCTACCACGACCGCGCGGCCGTGACCGCGGCGTTCGCCGAGCACGGCGACCGGATCGCCTGCCTGATCACCGAGGCGGCGCCGGGCAACATGGGCGTGGTCCCGCCCGAGCCCGGCTTCAACGAGTTCCTCGCGCGCACCTGCGCCGAGCACGGCGCCCTGTTCATCTCCGACGAGGTGATGACCGGGTTCCGCGCCGGCCGCGAGGGCCAGTGGGGCCTGGACGGGAAGCAGGAGGGCTGGACGCCGGACCTGATGACCTTCGGCAAGGTCATGGGCGGGGGCTTCCCCGCCGCGGCCTTCGGCGGCCGCGCCGACCTGATGGCCCAGCTGGCGCCCGAGGGCGGCGTCTACCAGGCCGGTACCCTGTCGGGGAACCCGGTGGCGACCACCGCGGGGCTCACCACGCTGCGCCTGGCGACCGACGACGTCTACGCCCACCTGACCCGGGTGGGGGAGCAGATCAAGGCCGCGACGGCCGACGCGCTCACCGCCGCGGGCGTGCCGCACGTCATCCAGTCGACCGGCACCATGTTCTCCGTGTTCTTCACCGACCGGCCGGTCCGTGACTTCGACGACGCGAACACCCAGGACACGGCCGCCTATGCCGCGTTCTTCCACGCGATGCTCGACCGCGGCGTGCACCTCCCGCCCTCGGCCTACGAGGGCTGGTTCCTCTCCGCCGCCCACGACGACCGGGCCGTCCAGACCGTCATCGACGCGCTGCCCGCAGCCGCGGCAGCCGCCGCGAAAGGGGCCGCATGACCTCCGCTGACACCAGGACCGTGGTCCACCTGCTCCGCCACGGGGAGGTGCACAACCCCGAGGGCGTGCTCTACGGCCGCCGCCCCGGCTACCACCTCTCCGAGCGGGGCCGGGCGATGGCGCAGCGGGTCGCCGACGTGATCGGGGACCGCGACATCACCCACCTGGTCAGCTCCCCGTTGGAGCGGGCCCGCGAGACCGCCGCACCGCTCGCCGCCGCGCTGGGCCGGGAGCCGGAGATCGACCCGCGGGTGATAGAGTCCTCCAGCGTGTTCGAGGGGGAGCGCTTCGCGGGGCGGGAGAGCGCCCTGCGCAAGCCGTCGTCGTGGCGTCACCTGTGGAACCCGCTCCGGCCCTCCTGGGGCGAGCCGTACGCCGAGATCGCGGCCCGCATGCTCGCCGGGCTCTACGATGCCCGCGACGCCGCGGCCGGCCACGAGGCGGTCGTCGTCTCCCACCAGCTGCCGATCTGGACGACCCGGATGCACGTGGAGCGGCGCTCGATGCTGCACGACCCGCGCAAGCGGCAGTGCACGATCTGCTCGCTGACCTCCTTCCACTTCGACGGCGACCGGCTGGTGCAGGTCTCCTACTCAGAGCCGGCGGCCGACCTGCTGCCCGTCGGCGACCGCTCCGCCCCGTTCAGCTCCGGGGGCTCGCCCGAGGAGACGTCCTGATCCGCCGTACCCCCCTCCTGCTGCTGACCTGCCTGGTCCTGCTCCTGACGAGCGCCTGCTCGTCGGAGGAGGACGGCACCGGCGACAAGGGGTACATCTCCGGGAACGGGCAGATCACCCTGCTCGACCCCGCCGAGCGCGAGCAGCCGATCGAGTTGGCCGGCGAGGACCTGCAGGGCGACCCCGTGTCGGTGACGAAGATGCGCGGGAAGGTCGTGGTGATCAACGTGTGGTGGTCGCTGTGCCCCCCGTGTCGCACCGAGATGCCCGAGCTGGTCGAGGCGTCCGAGGAGCTCGGCAAGGATGCCGAGTTCGTCGGGATCAACATCCGGGACAACGCCGTGGAGTCGGCGCGCCTGTTCGCCGAGCAGTTCAAGGTGCCCTATCCCTCGATCTACAGCCCCGACGGGCAGGCGCTGCTGCCCTTCGCCGGGACCCTGTCGCCGCGGACCATCCCGAGCACCGTCGTGCTGGACCGCCAAGGCCGGATCGCCGCCACGGTGATCGGCCCCATCCCGTCGAAGAACACCTTCGTCGACCTCGTCGAGGGCATCGCCGCGGAGCCTGCCGATGGGTGACTGGTTCTCCGCGACCGCCGGGTCCGGGACGCTGCTGCTGGCGCTCCCCGTGGCCCTGGTCGCGGGTCTGGTCTCCTTCTTCTCCCCGTGCGTGCTGCCGCTGGTGCCGGCGTACTTCTCCTATGCCACCGGGATCTCCGGCGCGGACCTGACCGAGGGCTCGCGCGTGCGCGCGCGGCGCAGTCGGATGCTGCTCGGCTCGGTGCTGTTCGTGCTCGGCTTCGCAGTGGTCTTCGTGATCCTCGGAGCGGCCTCGGGCGCCGTCGGCAGCTGGCTCGCCGCCCCCGACAACGCCCGGCTGATGCAGGTCGTGCTCGGCGTGCTCACCATCGTCCTCGGCCTGGTCTTCCTCGGCGCCGTGCCGCTGCTCCAGCGTGACTGGCGGGTGCACCGCGTGCCGTCCGTCGGGCTCGCCGCCGCCCCTGCGCTCGGCTTCCTCTTCGGGCTCGGCTGGACCCCCTGCATCGGGCCCACCCTGGGCGTGATCACCACGATGGCGATGCAGGAGGCGACCGCGGGGCGGGGAGCGCTGCTGTCGGGCGCCTACGCCCTCGGCCTCGGTGTGCCCTTCATCATCGGCGGTCTGGCCTACGAGCGGCTGCTGGGCGCGATGGGTTTCGTACGCCGGCACCTGCGCGCCGTGAACATCGCCGGCGGTCTGCTGATGATCGGCGTCGGCATCCTGCTGCTCACCGGCTGGTGGGCCGAGCTGACCACGATGCTGCAAGCCTGGATGGTCGAACGAGAGCTGTGGAAGTCCGCCCTATGAGCACCACCACCGATCAGCCCCGCACGTCCGCCCCCGGGCCCGAGCCGGAGCGGCGGTCCGGCGAGCTCGGCTTCGTGGAGCTGCTGCGCTGGACCTGGCGCCAGCTCACCTCGATGCGCACCGCGCTGATCCTGCTCCTGCTGCTGGCGCTCGCCTCGGTGCCGGGCTCCTTCATCCCGCAGAAGGGCGTGGACGCCCTCAAGACCTCCACCTGGCAGGGCCAGCACCCCAAGCTCACCCCGATCTACGAGCGCCTCGGGCTCTTCGAGGTCTACGACTCGCCCTGGTTCGCGGCGATCTACCTGCTGCTCGGGCTCTCGGTCATCGGCTGTGTCGTGCCGCGGCTGCGGATCTACTGGAAGGCCATGCGGGCCGCGCCCGTCCGGGCGCCGCGCTACCTGACCCGGATGCCCGACCACGCGACGTACACCACCGACGCCTCGCCCGAGGAGGTGCTCGAGCGCGCCGAGCGGGTGCTGCGCGAGCGGCGTTTCCGGGTCGCGGACCGCAGCCCCGGGGGGCCGGGTGCCGACGCGGTCGCCGCGGAGAAGGGCAAGCTGCGCGAGGCCGGGAACCTGGTCTTCCACTTCTCCATCCTCGTGGTGATGGTGGGCTTCGCGATCGGGTCGCTGTTCGGCTACAAGGGCGGCGTGATCGTGCCGGTGGACGGCGGCGGGTTCTCCAACAACCTCACGCAGTACGACGACTTCGACCCGGGCACCTTCTTCGACCCCGCCGGCATGGAGCCGTTCTCCTTCCAGATCCAGGACTTCACCGTCGACTGGGTGGAGTCGGGCCGCAACCAGGGCATGTCCCGCGGCTTCGTCTCCGAGATCACCTACAAGGAGAGCCCGGACAGCCCGCAGAAGGACTACCACCTGCGGGTCAACGAGCCGCTGTCGATCGGCGGCACCGACGTGTTCCTCATCGGGCACGGCTACTCGCCCGTGGTGACCATCCGCGACGGCACCGGCAAGGTGGTCGCGACCGGGCCGACGGTGTTCCTGCCGCAGGGGCAGGACCTGTTCTCCTTCGGCGTCATCAAGGCGCCCTACGCCAACCCCGACCAGATCGGGCTCGAGGGCGTCTTCTACCCGACCTACGTCAAGATCGACGGCGACCCGATCAACGTGATGGGCGACGACCGCAACCCCACGCTGTCCATGCAGGTCTACCGCGGGGACCTCGGGCTCGACGACGGGTCGCCGCAGTCGGTCTACATCCTGGACAAGGACCGCGCCACCCAGGTGATGCGGCCCGACGACCCGGAGCGCCCGCTGCGGATCGACCTGCAGCCGGGCCAGCGGGTGCGGCTGCCCAACGGGCTCGGCAGCGTCTCCTTCGACGGTGTCGAGGAGTGGAACCGGGTGCAGATCTCCCGCACCCCCGGCATGTGGCTCACCCTGAGCGGCGTCGTGGCGGCCCTGATCGGCCTCATGGGCTCGCTGTTCATCCGGCCCCGACGGGCCTGGGTGCGCGCCCGTCGGGGGGAACAGGGCATACTGGTGGAGGTGGCCGTGCTCGACCGGTCCGGCGGAGCGGACGTGACGCCCGAGCTGGATGCGGTGGTGGCGGCCCTGCAGGGCCGTGACGACGGCCCGGACGACCCGAGGAGGGCGAGAGATGAGTGACCTGGCATGGGAAGCCCTGAGCGACCAGGCGATCGCGGCCGCAGGGGTGCTCTACTTCGTGGCGCTGCTCGCCTATCTCGTGGAGTGGGCGGCGCTGCGGTCGGTCGAGCGGGAGCCCGCGGCCGCGGCCGCGACGTCCACCGCGACGACGTCCTCCTCGACCGGTGCTGACGCGGCGCGGGGCGACGTACTCGTGGCCGAGGGACCGGCCTCCGACGCCCTCGACGCCTCTGACACTTCTGCGGACCGCTCGCGGACGGCGGAGCTCGGCGCGCGTCTCGGGCTGGTCCTGCTGGCGATGGCGGCCGTGGTCCACCTGGTCGGCCTGGTCGCGCGCGGGCTGGCCGCGGACCCGAACCGGGTGCCGTGGGGCAACATGTACGAGTTCACCGCCTCGGGCACCTTCTTCGTCACCGTGATCTTCCTGGTGCTCTACCGCCGCTACTCGCTGCGCTGGCTGGGCCCGATCGTCGCGGGCTTCGTGCTCTCGGTGCTGATGGTCGCGGTGCTGTGGCTGCGGGCGCCGGTCTCGCCGCTGCGGGAGGCGCTGAACTCGGAGTGGCTGGTGATCCACGTGGTCGCGGCCGTCATCGCCACCGGCGCCTTCACCGTGGCGGGCATGGCGTCGGTGCTCTTCCTGGTCAAGGACCGCCAGGAGCGGCGCGGCAAGCCGATGACCGGCTACCTCGCCCGCGTCCCGTCGAAGGAGAAGCTGGACCTGCTGTCCTACCGGGTGCACGCCTTCGCGTTCCCGGTGTGGACCTTCGCGGTGCTCATCGCGGGTCCGATCTGGGCCTACGAGGCGTGGGCGTCGTACTGGAACTGGGACCCCAAGGAGGTCTGGGCGTTCATCACCTGGGTGCTCTACGCGGCCTACCTGCACGCCCGCGCGACCGCGGGGTGGAAGGGCCGCAGCGCGGCCTGGCTGGCGCTGATCGGCATGGCGACCCTGTGGTTCAACTTCATCGGGATCAACTACTTCTCCTCGACCTCGCAGCACTCCTACGCCGCGCCGGCGGTCGTGGAGGCCCCGGTCGCGCCGGGCGGCTCGCCGGGGGCCTGACCGGCCGGTACGCCGACCCGGTCACTCGCCGTCGTCGGGGTCCTGCTTGCGCCGCCGGCGCTCGTCGCGCTCGAGGCGCCAGAGGAAGTCGGGGTCGTCGTCGGGACCCATCGGCCGCGGCGGGGGCAGGGGCGCGCCACCGCGACCGCC
The DNA here is from genome assembly GCF_019931675.1 of Nocardioides rotundus. Taxonomy (GTDB): domain Bacteria; phylum Actinomycetota; class Actinomycetes; order Propionibacteriales; family Nocardioidaceae; genus Nocardioides; species Nocardioides rotundus. Next base: position 3,309,884 of record NZ_CP082922.1, on the reverse strand, counting down.
CGGCCCGGCGGCGCGGCGCTCCAAGAACCGGACGGTGAGATAGATGGCCACCGCCAGCACGAGCACCACGAGAAGGAACTTGCCCACGACCCCAGCCTAGGAGCGCCCTGGTTGCCCGGCCCGGCCGGCTCCGCCTGCGGCCCCGCCGCGTAGACTGGGGGCCGTGAAGGAGTTCTGGACCTATACCGCGCTGCGGCTGCTGTTGCTCCTCGGCACGTTCATCGTCGTCCTGCTGGTGTGGTCGCTCTTCACCGAGGGCGAGGTGCCGCTGTTCTGGTCGGTGCTCGTCGCCTTCGTGCTCTCCGGCGCCCTCTCCTTGGTGCTGCTGAACCGTCCGCGCAAGGAGTTCGCCCAGCGGGTCGAGAGCCGCGCCGCGCGCGCCTCGAAGCGGCTGGAGGACATCCGCGCCCGCGAGGACGCGGACTGAAGTCAGCGGCGCTTGCGCTGCTCCAGCTGACGCCGGATGCGGTCCTCCGGCTGGCCGAGGACCTTGGCGAGCAGCGGCACGCGGAGCTTCCACGCGGCCACGGCGCCGACGACGATGATCAGCAGGATGATCCAGCCCATGCCGTCAGCCTACGCCCCGTGCACGAGCAGCCCGAGCGCGACGAGGAGCGCCCAGACGAGCTGCGCGACGCCGGTCTGCTGGAGGACCGGGATGAGCGCGGGGCCGGTGGCGCCGCCGAGCACGACCCGGACGGCGCGGCCCGCGACGACCAGGAAGCCCAGTCCGAGCAGCGCCCACCACGTGGTGGCGGCCGCGACGGCGACGACCGCGGCGGCTGCGGCGAGCACGAGCAGCGCATAGAGCCCGCGGGTCCGCTCGGCCCCGAGCCGCACCGCCAGGGTGCGCTTGCCGGCGACGGTGTCGCTGGGGATGTCGCGCAGGTTGTTGGCGACCAGGATGGCGCAGGCCAGTGCGCCGATCCCGACGGCGGCGTAGAGCGCCGGCCACTGCCAGCGCTCCGCCTGGACGTAGGCCGTCCCCGTCACCGCGACCAGCCCGAAGAAGACGAACACCATCACCTCGCCCAGGCCGAGGTAGCCGTAGGGCCGCTTCCCGCCGGTGTAGAACCAGGCCGCCAGGATGCACACCACACCCACGGCGACCATCCACCAGGCGGTGGTGGCCGCCAGCACCAGCCCGGCCAGGCCCGCGACGCCGAAGGAGACGAAGGCCGCCGCCTTGACGGCCGCCGGGCTGGCCGCGCCCGAGCCGACCAGGCGCATCGGCCCGACCCGGTCGTCGTCGGTGCCGCGGATCCCGTCGGAGTAGTCGTTGGCGTAGTTCACGCCGACCTGCAGGGCCAGGCTCACCACCAGCGCGAGCAGCGCCTTCCACCAGACCGCGCGATCGGCGTACGCCGCGACCGCGGTGCCCGCGAGCACGGGTGCGACGGCGGCCGGAAGGGTGCGCGGGCGGGCGCCGGCGAGCCAGTCAGCGGGGGAGGTCACCGGGTGATTCTGGCAGGCGGCTCCGGCGTCCCCTGTCCCCGGTCGCGACCGGCCCACCGGATAGCGTGCCCGGGTGGACGTGCTGCAGCCGACCGGCGATGCCCGCGCCGATGTCGAGGCGCTGGCCGGGTGGCTGGAGGCCGAGGACGAGAGGCGGCTGCTGATCGAGACCTCCGGGTCGACCGGCCGTCCCAAGAGGGTGCTGCTCTCCCGAGCGGCGGTGCTCGCCTCCGTCGACGCCTCGGCCCGTCGGGTCGGCACGGGGCGGTGGGTGCTGGCGCTGCCGAGCTCGTACGTCGCCGGGGTCCAGGTGGTCTGCCGCTCCCTGGCCGCGGGTCGCGAGCCCGTGCTCGCCGACGACCACGGCTCGCTGGCGGACGCCGTACGCGCGGCGGGTGAGGACGCCTGCGTCTCGCTCGTCCCGACCCAGCTGCACCGGGCGATGGCCGACGCCGCGACCACCGAGGCGCTCGCGGCGGCGGGAGTCGTGCTGCTCGGCGGCGGGCCGATCGACCCCGCGCTGCGGGCGCGCGCGGAGGAGGCCGGCGTGCCGGTGGTGGCGACGTACGGCGCCTCGGAGACCGCGGGCGGGTGCGTCTACGACGGCTACCCCCTGGACGGGGTGGGCGTGATCGTCGGGACCGACGGGCGGGTCCGGCTCGGCGGGCCGACGATCTTCGACGGCTACCTCGACGATCCCGAGCTGACCGCGGAGACGCTCGTGGACGGGTGGTACGTCACCTCCGATGCCGGGCGGCTCGATGAGGACGGACGACTGCAGGTGCTCGGACGGCTCGACGACGTGGTGGTCAGCGGCGGCGTGAAGGTGCCCCTCCCGGCGGTCGCCGCCCGGCTGCGTGAACACCCCCGCGTCGAGGCGGCCGAGTGCGTCGGGGTCGCCGACCCCGAGTGGGGGACCCGCGTCGTGGCGGTCGTGGTGTCGACGAGCGCCGACTCGGCGGGGGTGAGAGTGGGGGTTGCCGCGGGGGAGCTGCGGGAGTGGGTGGCGCAGCGGCACCCGCGCTCCTGGGCGCCGCGGGAGGTGCGGGTCCTGGACGCGCTGCCGCTGCTGGCCAACGGCAAGGTGGACCGCCGGGCGCTGGAGGGGTTGGCCGATGACTGAGGACACGCTGACGGTGCTGTCCATCCCGATGCGCACCCGGTTCCGCGGGATCACCGAGCGAGAGGTGGCGCTGCTGCGCGGGCCCGGGGGCTGGGGCGAGTGGTCGCCGTTCCTGGAGTACGACGCCCGGGTGGCCGCGCCGTGGCTGCGCTGCGCGGAGGAGGCCGCCGCGGGGGACTGGCCGGAACCGGTGCGCGACCAGGTCCCGGTCAACGCCACCGTCCCGGTCATCGAGCCCGAGCGCGCCTTCACCCTGGTCCGCGAGTCCGGCTGTGCGACGGCCAAGGTCAAGGTGGCCGACCCCGGCACCACCCTGGGCCAGGACGCCGACCGGCTCTCCGCCGTACGCGACGCGCTCGGCCCGCAGGGCCGGATCCGGGTCGACGCCAACGGCCTGTGGGGCGTCGACGAGGCGGTCGCCGCGATCCGCGAGCTGGACCGCGCGGCCGCGGGCCTGGAGTACGTCGAGCAGCCCTGCGCCACCGTCGAGGAGCTCGCGCTCGTGCGGCGCAAGGTGGACGTGCCGGTCGCGGCGGACGAGTCGATCCGAAGGGCGGAGGACCCCTACCGGGTGCGCGACCTGGAGGCGGCCGACGTCGCGGTGCTCAAGGTGCAGCCGCTGGGCGGGGTGCGCGCGTGCCTGCGGATCGCCGAGGACATCGGCCTCCCGGTCGTGGTCTCCAGCGCCCTGGAGACCAGCGTCGGGATCGCGGCCGGGGTCGCGCTGGCCGCGGCGCTGCCGGAGCTGCCCTACGCCTGCGGGCTGGCGACCGTCGCGCTGCTCACCGACGACGTGGCGCTCGAGCCGCTGCTGCCGGTGGCGGGTCGGCTCCCGGTCGGCCGTCCCGAGGTGGACCCGGCGGCGCTGGAGCGGCTGGCCGCCCCGCCCGAGCGGGTCGAGCACTGGGAGCGCCGCCTGGCCGCCGTACGGCAGGATCAGCGCTCGTGACCGACTCCACCACCCTGGCCCGCGACGTCCTGCGCGCGCTGGTCGAGGCCGGCGTCCGCGAGGTCGTGCTGGCCCCGGGCTCGCGCAACGCGCCGCTGGCGTTCGCGGCCCACGACGCCGCCGAGGCGGGCGCGCTGCGTCTGCACACCCGGCTGGACGAGCGCACCGCCGGGTTCCTCGCGCTGGGGCTGACCAAGGGCGGGTCGCGGGCGGCGGTGGTGTGCACCTCGGGTACGGCGGTGGCGAACCTGCACCCGGCGATGCTGGAGGCCGCGCACGCGGGCGTCGCGCTGGTGGCCGTGACCGCCGACCGGCCGATGCGGCTGCGCGGGACGAGCGCCAACCAGACCACGCGGCAGCCCGGCATCTTCGGCCCGGACGTGGCCGGCTTCGACCTGGCGGCAGAGGACACGCTGCCGGACGACCTGGACGTGGCCGACCGGCCGGTGCACCTGAACCTGCAGCTCGACGAGCCGCTGATGCCCGACGGCGCCTGGACCGACCCGCCGGGTCGCGCCGAGCGCCGGGGGTCGGCCTGGCGGCGCACCGACGAGCCGGTGACGATCCCGACCGGCCCGCGCACCTTGGTGGTCGCCGGCGACGACGCCGGGCCGCCCGCCCGGGTGCTCGCCGAGCAGGCGGGCTGGCCGCTGCTGGCCGAGCCGTCGAGCGGGTCGCGGACGGGGGAGAACGCGATCCGGACCTACCGGCTGCTGCTGGCCGGCGAGCTCGGGGAGCGCGTGGAGCGCGCGGTCGTCTTCGGCCATCCGACGCTGTCCCGCCCGGTGACCCGGCTGCTGGGGCGGGCCGACGTCGAGGTGTGGGCGCGGGCCCCCGAGCCGGGGGTGGCGACCCGGCGCCCATTCGAGGTGGCGCGCACGTTCTCCACCGCTCGGGCCGACGCGGACGATGCCGACTGGCTGGCGGAGTGGAAGGCCGCGGACGCCGATGTGTCGCGCCGGCTGGACACACTGCTGGCCGCCGAGCCGGGAGTGACGCCGCACGAGGTGGCCGGTGCGGTGAGCGCCGCCGTACCCCCCGACGGGCTGCTGGTCGTCGGCGCGTCGAGCCCGATCCGCGACCTGGACCTGATGGTGGCGAAGTACGCCGTCGGCGACCGCCGCAAGGTGATCGCCAACCGCGGTCTGGCGGGCATCGACGGCACCGTGTCGACCGCGATCGGCGCGGCGCTGGGCCGGCCCTCGAGCCGGGCGTTCGCACTGATGGGCGACGTGACGTTCCTGCACGACACCACCGGGCTGATGCTCGGTCCGGTCGAGGAGCGGCCGGACCTGACGATCGTGGTGGCCAACGACGACGGCGGCTCGATCTTCACGATGCTGGAGCAGGGCGCGGTGGAGTACGCCGACCGCTACGACCGGCTGTTCGGCCTGCCGCACGGCGTCGACCTGGCGGCCTTGTGCGCCGCGACCCGGACCCCGCACTGGCGGGTGGAGTCGCTGCCCGAGCTGCAGCAGGCGCTCGCCTCGCCCAACGGCGGCATCGAGGTGGTCGAGGTGCGCGTACGCCGGCACGACCGGCGGGCGCTCGACGAGCGGATCCGCGGACTGGTCGCCACGACCTGACGCAGCCAGATCAGCGTCTCTGGGCGTCCGCCTCGCGCTCGGCGATCGCGCGCACCTTCGGCTGCTCGGCGGCGGGGACCTCGAAGAGCTCGAAAAGGTCGGGCAGCCGCTCGGGTGGCAGCGCCTGCACCGAGGTGGTGTTCTCCGACCTCCGCGGTGCCCGGAAGAGAGCGGAGGTGCCCAGGTGGTCGCGCGCGACCCGCTCGTTGCCCGAATCCCACCGGCCCATGAACGCGTCGAGCTCGGTGTCGGGCAGCGTCAGGGTCGGGCCGCCGATCCCGGCGCGGCGCAGCCGCCCGACCCGGTGGCCGTTCGCGATCAGCCTCGGCCGTGCCCCCTGGTGCTCGACCAGGTAGAGGTTGTGCACGCGCAGCATCTCCACGGCGAGTGCGGAGACGCTCTCATTCGCGTCGCCCTGGGCCGGCGTCAGGTCCTCGGTCACCGACAGCCCGGCCGCGTCGAGGAAGTCGGTCACGATCGATCCGTCCCTCATCTGCGCCCGCTCGAACGGCCGCACCGCCAGGTGGTCCGGCCCCACCCGCTCCTGCCAGAGTGCCAGGCGGCCGGCGTAGTCGTAGAACGAGCTGCGGTCCTGCGCCGCCCACGCGTCCAGCCGTTGCAGGCCGCCCGCCTTCACCACCTGCTGGTAGCGGCTGGCCAGGTGATCGTCTTGTCGGCGGAGATAGACGACCAGGCGCAGCGAGCGACCCCACCCGTCGGCGAACTCACGGAGGCGGTCCATCGCCGCCGGGCTGGAGCTGAAGAGCGCCTCGTCGGAGAGCAGCAGCGTCGGCAGACCCGCCGCCGCGACCTCTGCCCGCAGCTGCCGCTCCACCCGGCGGCGGAACACCGCGGGTGCCGGCCGGTCGGGCTTGCGCCGCCAGTCGTCGGAGCGCACGAGCTCGCCGTCGGGGCGCAGGTACATGCCGAACCGGGTATGCCGGAACCGTCCCGGCGAGGCGGGGAACAGGGCGCCGGCGCTCGCCAGCGCACCGGGGTTGGCCCGCAGATGCTGCTGGATCACCGTGGTCCCGGTCTTGCCGGTGCCCAGGTGGACGACGAGATCGACCGGGTCGACGGGTCCCGCGCCAGCCATCGCCCACCTCTCGCCTCGTGCTGGAAACAGCGCTGCGCAGCCTACCCACGAGACCACCAGAAGGGGGGTTGAGCCCCGGGGCGCCGGACCGCGAGACTGACCGCGACGGGCCGGACCCGCCGGCTCTCGGACAACCAGGAGGCATCGCATGACCAACACGCCTGATGAGCCGCTCGAGGACAAGGACATGACGACCACCGGTCCCGAGGGCGGCAACATGCCGGTCAGCGGCGGCGGCGACGCGGACGGCACCGACGGCGGCGACGCCGACGGAACCGACGGCGACTCGACCGACACCACCGACGGCGACTCCAGCGACGCGGACGGCACCGACGGCGGCGACGCCGACGGCACCGATGGGGCGTCGTCCTGACCGCGCTCGACCTTCTCAGCGGCGACGCCCAGACCTTCGTCTCGAAGGTCTGGGCGTCCCGCGTGCACCTGCACCGCACCGATCCTGCCGACCTGGTCGGGCTGCTCTCGCTCGACGACGCGGACCGGCTGCTGACGTCGACCGCGATCCGCACCCCCGCCGTACGCATCGCCAAGGACGGCTCGGTGCTGCCGCAGTCGTCCTACACCCGCTCCGGCGCGACCATCGCCGGCCAGGCGCTCACGGGCCTGCTCGACACCCGCAAGGTGCTCGACCTCTTCGCCGACGGCGCCACGATCGTCTTCCAGGGTCTGCACCGCTACTGGTCGCCGCTGACCGACCTGGTCGCCGAGCTGGAGCTGGAGCTGGGCCACCCGTGCCAGGCGAACGCCTACCTCACCCCGCCGGGCAACCAGGGCTTCGCCGTCCACTCCGACTCCCACGACGTCTTCGTCTTCCAGACCGCCGGCACCAAGCAGTGGGAGGTGCACCACGACGGTGAGGCCGAGGACGTGCTGCTGGAGCCGGGGCTGTCGATGTATCTGCCCACCGGCACCCCGCACGCCGCCCGCGCCCAGGACACCGTCAGCCTGCACGTCACCATCGGCATCAACCAGCTCACCTGGCGCGGCCTCGTGCGGCGCAGCGTCGAGCGGCTGCTGGCCGAGGTCGACGACGGGCACCTGCCCGCGGGGTACGTCGACGACCCGACCGCGCTGCGGGACGGGCTGGCCACCCGGCTGGCCGCCGTGGCTGAAGAGGTACGGCGCCTCGACCCGGCCGACGCCGCGGACCGCGAGATCGAGCGCTTCCTCACCACCCGGCCGGCCCGCCTCGCGGGCGGCGTGCGCGACGTGCTCGCGGTGGACGAGATCGCCGACGACACCGCCCTGCACCGCCGGCCCGGCCACCCCTGCGTCCTCGTCGAGGACGGCGAGCGCCTCAAGGTGCTGCTCGGCGACCGGGTGCTGACCGTCCCCGGCCGGCTCCGTCCCGCCATGGAGGAGGTCAGGGCGCGGCCCACGCTGACGCCCGCTGACCTCGCCGCGCACCTGGACGAGCAGAGCAGACTGGTGCTGTGCCGCCGACTGGTCCGCGAGGGGCTGCTCACCCGGTGAGCCTGCCCGCCGACTTCCGCTGCTCGGCCGCGGCCCGCGAGCGTGCGGACGCCCTGGCCGGGACCGCGTCCACGGTCCGCTCGTTCCTGCTGGTCGAGAACTCCGGGCCGTGGGGCCGCGACGCGCTGCTGGACTCGCGGCTGCCCGAGGGGCTGGGCCGCGAGCTGAAGGCGGCGGCGGGCCGGGCCGGCGTACGCGCGCTCCTCATCCGCCGCGGGGCCCGGTCCGGCACCGACGAGGGGATCCGGGTCTTCGCCGCGCACGCCACGCCGGGACACACCTGGCTGGCCACGACGCACCTCGCGTCCTACCACCAGCTGCTCCGGCTGGACCTGGCGTCGCTGGGCCGCGGGGAGTGGCCGCAGGGCTGGCAGGCCACCGCCGGCCCGCTCTTCGCCACCTGCACCCACGGCAAGCACGATGCCTGCTGCGCCGAGCGCGGCCGCCCCGCCGCCCTGGCCGTCCGGGAGGCCGCGGGCGAGGCCGCCTGGGAGGTCTCCCACATCGGCGGCGACCGGTTCGCCGGCAACATGGTGGTGTTGCCGTGGGGGCTCTACTACGGCGGCCTGGACGAGCAGAACGCTGCCGGGGTGGTCGCCGCGCATCGCCGCGACCGCGTCGACCTCGCGCTCCTGCGCGGCCGGTCGTCGTACCCCATGCCCGTGCAGTACGCCGACATCGCGCTGCGCCGGCACCTGGACGCGACCGGGATCGGCGCGGTGACGGTCCGCTCCGCCGAACGGGACGGCTCACTGACCCGCACCGTGCTGGCCCACGACGGCACCGACTGGGCCGTCGACGTCCGCACCGAGCCCCGCGGCCACGCGCGGCTCACCTGCACGGCCCAGCGCGACAACCCGCTGCCGGTGCACGAGGTCGTGCGACTGGAGCGGACCGGTCTAGCCTGATCATGTGCCGGCCGTCACCCGCGCCCTGCACCCGGCGCTGGCGCCGTACGTCGTCAGCTGCGTCGGGTTCGACTTCGTGCTGCCGCCCGAGACGGTGCACCACGGGCTGCCGTCGCCGACGCTGACCGTGGTGCTCTCCTTCGACGAGCCGCTGGACTGCGGCTGGCTCGGCGAGGAGGGTTCGGAGGACTACTGGTCGCTCGTCTCGGGGCTGCACGACACACCGGCCCTGATCCGCACCCACGGACGTCAGCACGGCCTGCAGCTGGCGCTCACCCCGCTGGGCGCGCGGGCCCTGCTGGGGCTGCCGGCCGGCGAGCTGGGGCGGACGATCGTCTCTCCGGAGGCGACCCGCGAGCTGCGGGAGGCACTCCCCGGCGACCTGCACGACCGGTTGTCGTTCGCCGGCTGGGCCGAGCGGTTCGACGTGGTCGAGGCCCACCTGCTCGCGCGGCTGCATCACGACGAGCGGCCGTCCGAGATGGTCGATCCCGTCGCCGAGGCCTGGCGGCTCCTGGTGGACTCGGGCGGCCGGCTCGCCGTCGACGAGGTCGCCGTGAGGGTCGGCTGGTCGCGGCGGCACCTGCAGGCCCGGTTCGCCGCCGAGTTCGGCATCGGGCCGAAGCGCCTGGGCCGGGTCGTGCGCTTCGACCGGGCGCACCGGCTGCAGGAGTCCGGCGTGCCGCTGGCCGAGGCCGCTCACCGGGCCGGGTACGCCGACCAGTCCCACCTCCACCGGGACTGGCGGGTCTTGGCCGGTCAGACGCCCCGGGAGACCGCCGAGGACTTCCCAATCGTCCTATCCGAGGTGGGGTAGCCCCCGGCAGCCTGCTGGCATGACCACACCACAGCTCTACTCCTGTCTGCGCTTCACCGACGCCGAGCGGGCCATCGACTTCGTCAGCGCGCTCGGGTTCGCGGAGGTGCTCGTCGTGCGCAGCCCCGACGACCCCGCGATCATCGAGCACGCCCAGTTCCGCTGGCGGGACAACGGCGGGATCATGCTCGGCTCCGAGCGGGACGGGGTCGGACCCACCGTCGGCTCGGGGTGCGTCAACCTCGTCGTCGCCTCCGACGAGGACGTCGACCGGGTCCTCGCCGCGGCCCTGGGCGCCGGGGGTCGGCAGCTCAACGAGCCTTCGCATGCGCCGTACGGCGGCCGCAACGTCGCCGTCGCCGACCCCGAGGGCAACGTCTGGAACATCGACTCCTATCCCGGCGAGGAGTGACCCCGCCGAGGCTCAGCCGACCTCGAGCACGACCTTCCCCCGGGCGTGGCCCTCCTCCAGGAGCCGCTGCGCGTCGGCGGCGCCCTCGAGGGGGAACGTCTGCCCGACCTCGATCGACAGGTCCCCGGTGGCGAGCAGCCCGCCCACCTGCGCGAGCACCGCGCGATCGGGCGAGATCGACGGGATGTGCGCCTCGATTCCCCGCTCCTGCGCGGGGGTCAGGTCGGCGAGGGTGGGGAGGACGACGACGCGGCCGCCGGGCGCCAGGTGATCCAGCGACGGCTCGAAGGTGGAGAAGTAGACCCCGTCGAGCACGACGTCCGGCGGCGGGACGACCGACCGGAAGTCCTCCGAGGCGTAGTCGACCGGCGTAGCCCCCAGCGAGCGCACCCGGTCGGCCTTCTCGGCGCTCGCCGTGCCGTAGACGCGCGCACCGGCTCGCACCGCCAGCTGCACCATGAGCTGGCCGACGCCGCCCCCGGCGCCGTGCACCAGCACCGTCTCGCCGGGCTGCACGCGTGCCAGGTCGTGGACGGCGGTCCACGCGGTGTACGACGCCAGCGCGGCGCCGCCCAGCACCGTGGAGGGGACCCCGTCGGGCGCGGGGGCGAAGGCGGAGGCGTCGACCGCGACCTGTTCGGCGTAGCACCGCCCGACCGGGTCGGAGAGCGCGACCATCCCGAAGACCCGCTGCCCGGGCTCGAGGTCGGCCCCCTCGCCCGCGGACTCCACGACGCCGCAGCACTCCCGGCCCAGCACCAGGGGGAAGTCCTCGGGCGCGATCCTCGCCGCCAGCCCGGAGGACCCGTCGCGGATCTTGTGGTCCAGCGGGTTCACCCCCGCGGCCTCCACCCGGACCACCACCTGGCCCGGCCCCGCCTGCGGGGCGGGTGCCTCGGCCACGTAGAGCTCCTCGGGTCCGCCGAAGCGGTCGATCTGCATCTGACGCATGGCCCCACCGTGGACGACCTGGCTTGGAGTGTCCACCCGCCGTCGTGAACAATGAGCACGCACCGTCCGACCCCGAGCACCGGAGCCAGCGTGAGTGACCAGGCCGACCAGCCGTCGCCGTACGACGAGGGCGAGCCTGCCGAGCGCCCGGTGCTGTGGGGGCTCGTCGCCCTCCTCGGCGTGGGCCTGGTGATCGGGCTGCTGGCCGCCGGCGGCGTCACCGTCGCGGTGAAGGTCCTGGGTCTCGGCGGGGACGAGGGACAGGCCGCGGCCGGCGGGTCCTCCGGCGAGCAGTCGATGTACCTCCCGACGCCGAGCCCCACCACCTCCGGAGGCGAGGACGGGGCGGGCCCGCTGGTCTCCGGCGCGGGCAAGCAGCCCTCGGAGTCCGGGTCGGCCAGCGAGGGCACCCAGCCGATCAACCTGACCGCCGGCCAGGACTCCGTGGGGGCGATGGAGCAGATCGACCTCACCGGCGACTACGACGGCGGCGAGGGTGCCGTGCTGCAGGTGCAGCGCAAGGAGTCCGGCTCCTGGAGCGACTTCCCCGTGACGGTCACGGTGAGCGGCGGCCAGTTCACGACCTACGTCCAGACCGGGCAGACCGGGAAGAACATCTTCCGCGTGGTCGACTCCAACACCGGCGAGGCCTCGAACCCGGTCACGGTCCAGGTGGGCTGACCCGCAGCTGCCGGTCCACCCCGAGGACGGCGTGGGCCACCCAGGCGGTTCCCAGCAGGGACAGCACGCCGATCACCACGCAGGCCACGGCCAGGGGCGCGACCAGTGCCGCGCCGCTCACCAGCAGCGGCCCGCTCGACGTGCCGATCGCCCCGCACAGGCGCCAGGCGCCGAGGAACTGCGAGCGCCCCGAGGTGGGCGCGGTGTCGGCTCCCAGGGTCATCACGATGCCCGAGCCCAGCCCGTTGCCCAGGGCGATCAGCGACATCACCAGCGTGACCCCGACCGGCCCGTCGGTCAGCGGCAGCAGCAGCGCGCCCACGGCGACGGAGAGGACGACGGGTACGGCGACCACGGTGCGGCCGACCCGGTCCATGACCCAGCCGCCCGGGATCAGGAAGGCCAGGTCGATTGCGGCGGTGATCGCGAAGATCAGGCTGATCGTGCTGCCCGGCAGCCCGATGAAGTCCGCCCACAGCGGCAGCAGCGAGGTGCGCACCGACCGGGAGGCGCCGATGACGATCACCGCCGTGCCGACGACGGCCAGCACCCGGCGATGCTCCCGCAGCACCGACCACACCGAGGGGCGCGGCCCCGCCGCCGCGGCCAGGTGCTCGGCCTCCCCGAGATCGGTCACGACCGCGGCGAGCAGCCCCGCGGCCAGCGAGGTGCCGCAGGCGAGCCAGAAGACGGCCGGCAGGCCGGACCAGTGGATGAGGCCCGCCCCGAGCACCGGGCCGACGAGGACGCCGACCCGGAACGTGCCGCCGAGCAGCGACATCGCGCGGGCGCGGAACGCCATCGGGACGGCCAGGATCATGAAGCCCTGCCGGGCGATGAGGAAGGCCGTCCACGCGACGCCGCTGACGAACGCCGCCGCACCCAGCAGCCACGGCGTCGGGGCGAGTGCCGCACCGGCCATCGCGACCGCGTCGACGACGCCCGCCCAGACCAGCATCCGGCGCTCGCCGATCCGGGCGATCACCGCGCCGCTGGGCAGGGAAGCCAGCAGCATCCCGAGCGGCATCAGCGCGACGACCAGCGCGGCGGTGCTGTAGCTGGCGCCCAGGGCCCGCGCCTGCAGGGCCAGGACCGGCCCGACGGCGCCGTACCCGACCGAGGCGACCAGGCTCGGCCCGTAGGCCGCCAGCCAGACGTCGCGCAGCCGGAAGTCGGAGGAGGGGCCGGCGGTCACCGGCCCCTCCTGGACGACGTGGACCCGAGGGTCACTCGGGGACGTAGTCGAAGGTGTCCGGGTTGGGGCCGCGGCGACCCTCCTCGCCCCGGTTCAGCCCGTCGATCCTCGCCATCTGGTCGGAGTCGAGGTTGAAGTCGAAGATCTCGAAGTTCTGCTGCAGCCGCTCGCGGTTGTTCGACTTCGGGAAGACGATGTCGCCGCGCTGCACGTGCCAGCGCAGGGTCACCTGGGCCGGGGTGCGCCCCGTCTCCTCGGCGATCGCGGTGATCACCGGGTCGGTCAGGACGTCACCCTGGGCGATCGGCGACCACGCCTCGGTGGCGATCTGGTAGTCGGCGTCGGCCCGGCGGACCGCCTCGTTGGCGAAGTAGGGGTGCACCTCCACCTGGTTGACCACCGGCACCACGCCGGTCTCGTCGATGATCCGCTTGAGGTGCTCGGGCTGGAAGTTGGAGACGCCGATGGAGCGCACGTCGCCGGCGCCGCGGAACTCCTCCAGCGCCTTCCAGGTCGCCACGAAGTCACCGTCGTAGAGCGTCGGCAGCGGCCAGTGGATGAGGAACAGGTCGATCGGGCCGAGCTTCTCCAGGGACTCGTCGAGCGCGCGCCGCGCCGCGTCGGGCTCGTGGTAGCCGTTGTTCAGCTTGGTGGTGACGTAGAGGTCCGAGCGCTGGATGCCGGAGTCGCGGATCGCCTGGCCGACCTCCGCCTCGTTGCCGTACATCTGCGCGGTGTCGATGTGGCGGTAGCCGACCTCGAGGGCGTCGCTCACCACCTGGGCGGTGCGGCCGGGCTCGACCTGGAAGACGCCCACGCCGAGCTGGGGGATGTTGGTGCCGTCATTGAGCTGGATGCTGGGAACAGTCATGCCAGCCATGACACCACCAAGCGCACAACTATTCCTCACCCGGGCGGCCGGTCTCCGCCGTGGCCAGCGCCAGGAACTGCTCGGCCAGCGGCCCCAGCCCGTCGGCGCGCCAGACCAGCCGCACCTCCAGCTTCATCTCCTGCTGCAGGGGCAGGACCCGGACACCGCGGGTCGCGGACTCCTCGGCCAGCCGGTCCGGCAGCAGCGCCGCCCCGGCGCCGGCGAGCACCATCGGCACCACCGACGCCAGGTGCGCGGTGCGTACGGCGGGCGCGATCGGCTCGCTCCCCGCGCCGAGGAAGGACCGCGTGAGGTGGTGCAGCGACGTGCCGGGTGGGGTGCTGATCACCCCCACGGCGCGCAGGTCCGCCGGCGTCACCACCGTGGTGCCCGGCAGCGCCCGCGGCGGCAGCACCGCCACCAGACGCGGCCGCGCCAGCACCAGGCCGCGCAGGCTGCGGTCGGTCACCTCGCCCTCGACCAGGCCGAACTCCTGGTCGCCCGCGCGCAGCTGCTCCAGCACCTCGGTGCGGTCCTCGGGATCGGCGATCACGAAGTCCACGGCCGGATGCAGGCGGCGGAAGGTCCCGACCAGCTGGGCCAGCGGCTCCATCGACCACAGGGTCGTGGTGATGATCCGCAGCGACCCGGAGTCGGTCTCGCCCACGCTGCGCACCGCGCCCTGCGCCAGGGCGAAGGCCCGCAGCGTGTGCCGGGCCGGGGCGACCAGCGCCTCGCCCGCTGCGGTCAGGCGCACCCCGCGGCCCAGGCGCTCGAAGAGGCGCACGCCCAGGGTGCGCTCCAGTGTCGCGATCGCGTGCGACAGCGAGGGCTGGGAGATGTGGTGGCTCCGGGCGGCCGCGGTGAAGCTGCCCGCGTCCACGACGGCGAGGAAGTACTCCAGCTGGCGGCGATCCATAGAGATCGTCTATCAGAGGGGTAGAGAACCCGTCTAGCGCAGTCGTGGGCCGCCGCCGGGTGATCGACCTAGCCTATCGAGCACCACCGGAGAGGAGGCTCGACCATGCCCGAGGCGCCACTGGACCAGGGGATCTGGGGCGGAGGCGGCTCGCCCCACCCCGTGCACGCCCACCACTGTGGCGACCACGACCACCATCTGGGGGAGTACACCGACAAGCAGCGCGCCGACCTGGACCTGGTGCTCGCGTTTAACCGGGACATGGCCGCCGCGATCGACGCCGGCCGGGACCTGGTGGCCGTGGAGTCCGCGCTCGACCCGGACCCGCTGCGCTACATGTGGGTCGACGAGGGTGCCGGGCGGATCCCCGAGATGATCGAGACGGCGCGGACGGCGCTGACCGCCGCCCCCGACCTCCCCGGGCACCGCCGGCTGGACGCCGCCACCGTCGAGGGCTCCGAGCGGGCCGCCCGGCCGACCGTGGCGGCCGGCCCGGACGGCAGCACCCTGACCGCCTGGGTGGAGTGGGTGCCCGACGAGGGGGACGTGCTGCGGGCGACGCTGCTCGGCCCGGGAGGCGGCACGGCGAGCGCCGAACGGCTCACCGCCGGCCGGCTCGACCTCTACAGGCCGACCGCCCTGATCACCTCCGACGGCACTCCCTGGGTCTTCTTCGGCGGCGGCGAGGTCGCCGGCGAGGTGGCGGTCTGGGCGGTGCGTCGCGGCCCGGACGGGTGGACCGAGCCCGAGCGGGTCAGCACGGGCGAGCACCCCGCCTTCAACCAGGAGGCGGTCGCCGTCGGGGACGGCGGCATCGAGCTGTGCTGGCAGGGTCGCCGGGGCGACCGGTTCGCCGTCTTCTCCCGGAGCTACGACGGAGCCTGGGGGCCGACCGCGCACGTCACCGAGGACGTCGACGTGAACGTCTGGGACCCCGCGGTCGCGACCTTCGCCGACGGGACCCTGGCGCACGCCTGGTCGGAGTACCGGGACGGCCGTTACCGGGTCGCGCTCCGTCGTACCTCCCCCGACGGGACCCGCTCGCGGCCGGTGACCCTCCCCGGCGACGGCTACGCGCTCCACCCCAGCCTCGCGGTCACCACCGACCAGCGGCTGTGGTGCGCCTACGACCTGGTCACGGTGCCGCAGCACGGCGGCAGCGGGCCGACCCGGCTCCGGCCGAACCCGGGGCCCGACGAGGACCCCGACGCCGGACGGTGGCGGCCCCGGCAGGGTGGTGCCGAGGTGCCGCCGGAGCTGCTGCGGGAGATCCGCTCCGAGATCGCCGTGGTGTGCGTGGACGAGGACGGATCCGTGGGCACCGCGCCGGGACGGCTGGCGCCCGACCTGGACGTCGTCCCCGCGGCGCTGCCGAAGCTCGCCGCCACCGACGACGGCGGCCTGACGGTCGTCTACCGGATCCACCGCAAGCTGCCGCTGATGACGTTCTACTGGGAGGTCGCGGCGCAGACCCTCGGGGCGGAGGGCTGGCAGGCGCCCGCCACCGTGCGGCACAGCGACGGGACGCTGCAGGAGGTCGGCCTGGCGGTCCTCCCCGGCAGGGTCGAGGTGGCGTTGCAGACCGACCACCGGCTCGAGCGGGCGCTGCGGTGGACTGAGGGCTTCGGCGGTCGCGAGTGCCCCTACCTGCTCGACCATCACGGCTCGGTCGTATGGCACGGCGTGCACGGCACTGGGCACGTGAGCATCGCGACCGTGCCAGTGGCGGGGGAGGTCGCGGCGCCCACCCGACCCGCTCCGCAAGGCGAGGCGCCCCGCGAGGACGTCCGCGGCTGGGCCACGACCCCCGAGCGGGTCGACCGCTACGTCGCCCGGGTCGGCGACCGGGAGTTCACGCTCTTCTGGGGCGACCTGCACCGGCACTCCCTGGTGAGCCGCTGCACCGCCGGCGACGAGCCGCACCTGGAGGACTTCTACCGCTACGCGTGGGACGTGTGCGAGTACGACTTCTGGGCGGTCACCGACCACTCGGAGAACTCCTCGCCCTACCAGTGGTGGGGGATCCAGAAGATCGCCGACCTCTTCCACATCCCGGACCGCTTCGTCCCGCTCTACGGCTTCGAGTGGACCTCGGCCGACCACGGCCACCAGAACGTGATCTACGGCGACGTGGCCCGCGGGGCGCCGATCTTCAGCGCGTTCGCCGACGGCAGCACCGACCCCGCCGGCCTCTGGGCCGGGCTGGCCGAGCATCCGGACTACCCGGCCGTGACGATCCCGCACCACCCCGGAGCGGCGATGGTCTACAACGACTGGGACTTCCACGACCCGCGCTACAGCCGGCTGGTCGAGGTCTTCCAGGCCTGCCGGGGCAGCTACGAGGCCCCCGGCGCCTTCCGGCAGTACTCCGACGCGATCATCGAGGGCACCTTCACCGCCGACGGGCTGGCCCGCGGCCACCGGTTCGGGCTGATCGCCTCCTCCGACCACGGCTTCGGGGCCAGCTACGTCGGCGCGTACGCCCCGTCGTTGAGCCGGTCTGACGTCTTCGATGCCCTGCACGGGCGCCGTACCTTCGCTGCGACGACCCGCGACGTGCTGCTCGACGTCCGGCTCGGCGACGGACCGGACCAGGCCTTCCTGGGCGAGGAGACCGTCGGCACCGGGGCGCGGACCCTGCACGTCCACGGGGAGGGGTACGCCGACCTGGCGCGCGTGGAGATCCTGCGCAACGGCGAGCTGGTGCACGTGCACGCCCCGCGGGTCGCGCCCGAGGGCTGGCTCGAGGTGCCCCTGCGGGTCGAGTGGGGCGGCAGCGACACGACGACCCGCTGGGACGGCCGGCTGGAGGTCCACGGCGGGCGCGTGGTGGCGACGCCCTGCGTCTCGCCGGAGATCGTCTCCGTGGACGAGACGAGCGTCCGCTGGCGGGCGGCCACCCAGAGCTTCGGCACGACGTACGGCGCCCAGCGCGGCGGCGTGGAGCTCACCCTGGTCGGGCCGCCCGACGCCGTGGTCGACCTCGCATGCGGTGACCGCACGGCGCAGGTCCCGCTGGGCCGGCTGGCCGAGGAGCGGCCGGTCGAGGTGCCCGGCACGCCGGGCCACCTGAGACTGCAGCGCGGAACGGGTGGCCTCGCGAGCCTCGGTCGGCGTACGGTCGACCTGACCTGGACCGACCCCGTCGGCGCGAAGGAGCCGGCGTACTACTACGTCCGCCTGCTGCAGACCGATGGCGAGATGGCCTGGTCCTCCCCGATCTGGGTGGACCCGCCGGAGCCGGGCTCCCACGGAGCCGACGAGGGGAATGAGAGCGCATGAGGGGCAGAGCACTCACGGGGGTCGACCCGGCGGTCTTCTGGGGCTCGTCGGTCGGGATCGCGGCCCTGGTCGTCTGGGGCCTGGTCGCGCCCGAGAGCCTCGGCAGCGTGATGGGCACGACCCTGGACTGGGTCATCCGCAACTTCGGCTGGGGCTTCGTGCTGATCGCCACCGCCGGGCTGCTCATGTGTCTCTTCCTGGTGCTGCACCCGTGGGGGAGGATCAAGCTCGGTCCCGACGACGCCGAGCCGGAGTTCCGGACCTTCTCCTGGATCTCCATGATGTTCGCCGCGGGTCTCGGCGCGGGGCTGCTGTTCTACGGCACCGCCGAGCCGATCTCCCACTGGTCCGCGCCCCCGCACGGGCTGGCGAAGCCGCGCACCGACGAGGCCGCGCTGGTCGCGCTGAAGTACACCTACTTCCACTGGGGCTTCAACGGCTGGGCGCTCTACGCGATCCTCGGCGGCGCGATGGCCTACTTCGCCTTCCGCAAGGGCCAGCCGATCCTGGTCAGCGCCACCCTCACTCCGTTCCTGGGTGAGAACGCCTCCACCCGGCCGCTCGGCCGGCTGGTCGACGCGCTGGCGATCGTGGCCACCCTGTTCGGCACCGCCACCGCCCTGGGGCTCAACGGGCTGCAGCTCAACAGCGGGCTGGAGTACCTCTTCGGCATCCCGCGCAGCAACGAGATCGCGGTGCTGGTGATCGTGCTGGTCACCTGCCTGTTCATCCTCTCCGCCGTGACCGGCATCGAGCGCGGCATCCAGTTCCTCGCCGACATGGGCATGTTCGCCACCATCGGCCTCTTCCTGTTCTTCCTGGTCGCCGGAGGCGCGACCGTGCTGGTGATCTCCGAGGGGATCGAGTCGATCGGCGGCTACATCATCGAGGTGCTGCCGATGTCGCTGCGCATGGGCATCGGCGACGAGGACTGGATGGCCGCGTGGACGATCTTCTACTGGGCCTGGTGGATCTCCTGGGCACCCTTCGTCGGCATGTTCGTCGCCCGCATCTCCCGAGGACGCACGATCCGGGAGTTCGTGCTCGGCGTGGTCGCGGCGCCGACCGGCTTCGGGTTCCTGTGGTTCGCGGTCGTCGGCGGCACCGGCATCCAGCTGCAGCGCAGCGGCAGGGCGGATCTGTTGGGCATCGTGGACACGCCCGAGCTCTCCTTCTTCACCGCCCTGGACGCGCTCCCGCTCCCGATGATCAGCTCGTTCGTGGCGATCCTGCTCGTCGCGCTGTTCTTCATCAGCGGCGCCGACGCGGCCTCGGTGGTCATGGCCACCATGGCTACGCGCGGGGCGCTCGAGCCGCCCCGGTTCGTCGTCGTGGTCCTGGGCCTTCTGATGGGCGGCATCGCCTGCGCGATGCTCCTGGTCGGCGGCCTGGGCGCCCTGCAGCAGGCCGCGATCCTCGGGTCGGTGCCGTTCACCTTCGTGGTGATCGCGGTCGCGGTCGCCTGGGTCAAGGCGCTGCGCGAGGAGCCGAGGCCGGGCCGGCAGCCACCCCAGGCGATCCCGCTGGCGCGGCCTTACCGCGCCCCCGCGCGGAGGAACGCGCCCGAGGCCGGGGCCGAGACGGGGGCCGAGTCGTGAGCGCCGCCGTACGTCGTCGTGGCCCGCTGGTCGGACTCCTGGTCGCGCTCTGCCTGGTCCTGGCCGGGTGCGGCGGGGAGCCGAAGGAGACCGGGTCGGCCGGGCAGCCCCAGGGCGCCGCGCTGCGGATCACCATCGGCACCCAGGAGTTCCCCGAGGCGCGGATCCTCGGCGAGCTGTGGCGGCAGGCGCTGGCGGTCAACGGCTACACCGTCGACCTGCGCAAGGGCGTGGGGCCGGCGGCCGACCTCGACCGGCTGCTGCGCGACGGCGAGATCGACGGGTACGTCGCCTACACCGGCACCGTGCTCTCGGTGGTCGCCGGCGAGGACGTCTCCGGGCTCGACCCGCGGCAGACCTACGACCGGGCCAGGGAGTTCTACGCCGGCCGGGACATGGCGATGAGCCCGATGACCGCGTTCGAGAACAAGGACGCGCTCGCCGTGACCACCACGTTCGCCGAGGAGAACGGGCTCACCTCGATCCCGGACCTGGGCGAGCTCGACTCGTTCGTGCTCGGCGCGCGCCCGGAGTTCGAGGACCTCTACCTCGGCCTGAAGGGGCTGGAGCAGGTCTACGACCTGGACAACGCACGGTTCCGCGGCGTCCCGCTGGGCAAGCAGTACGCCGCCCTGGACTCCGGCGACGCGGACGCGGTCGACGCCTTCACCACCGACCCCCAGCTGCGCTCGGGGGACTATCGCCTGCTGACCGACCCCGAGCTGCTCTTCGGCTCGCAGAACGCGGTCCTGACCGTCGGGACGGAGAAGCTGGAGACCATCGGTCGCCAGCGCTTCCTGGCCGTGGTCGGCGGGGTGAACCGCCGGCTCACCCAGGACGAGATGGTGGACATGAACGCGGCGGTCACCGAGGGGCAGGACGAGGAGGACGTCGCCGCGGCGTTCCTCCGGCGCAACGGCCTGGACCAGCCGGTGCGCACCGAGGATTGACCCGATGAGGACCGGCAGACGAGAGGTGGGGCGATGAGTGAGCGACGACCGGGACGGAACCCGTTCGAGGGCGTGACCGACTTCGTCAGCGAGATCAACCGGCTGCGCGCGATCGGCACCGGTCGCGCGACCGCCGCCGAGCAGGTCGAGCGCACCCATGCCAGCGCCTGGGCGCCCGCGACCGACATCTTCGCGCTGGGCGAGGACCTGGTGATCCGGATCGAGCTGGCCGGCGTGCCCCCCGAGGACGTCGAGCTCCGCTTCGCCCAGGGGCTGCTGACCATCACCGGCTACCGCTCCACCGACGGCGCGGACCCCGAGGAGAGCCTCTTCTACACCCGCGAGCGCTACTACGGCGAGTTCCGCCGGGTGATCACCCTGCCCGAGGGGATCGAGCCCGAGGACGTCACCGCGACCTTCGAGCACGGCCTGGTCGAGGTCGTGGTGCACCAGGGCGCGGCGGTGGCCGATCCGGGGCACCGGATCGACCTGGCCGCCCAGCGCGAGGAGCCGCAGCGCCGCACCCTGGGCTGAAGCCGTCGAAGAATTTCTCGCGGACCGGGAATGATCCGCGCCTGCCTGCGTTGCACCTAGTGAGCGAAGTTGAGTTGAAGCGACTCAAGAATTTGCCCGGCGGCGCACCGCGCGCCACGATGAGGGCACCGCGAACCTTCGCACCCCATTCCCGGAAAGCTAGAAGGAGCAACCACCATGGCTCGAGCCGTCGGCATCGACCTCGGCACGACGAACTCCGTCGTCACTGTCCTCGAGGGCGGGGAGCCCTCCGTCATCACCAACGCCGAGGGCGCCCGCACCACCCCGTCGGTGGTCGCGTTCTCCAAGAACGGAGAGGTCCTGGTCGGTGAGGTCGCCAAGCGGCAGGCCGTCACCAACGTCGACCGCACCATCCGGTCCGTCAAGCGCCACATGGGCGAGGACTGGAAGGTGAGCATCGACGACAAGGACTTCACCCCGCAGCAGATCAGCGCGTTCGTGCTGCAGAAGCTCAAGCGCGACGCCGAGGCCTACCTGGGCGAGAACGTGACCGACGCGGTCATCACCGTGCCGGCGTACTTCTCCGACGCGCAGCGCCAGGCCACCAAGGAGGCCGGCGAGATCGCGGGCCTCAACGTCTCCCGGATTGTCAACGAGCCGACCGCGGCCGCGCTGGCCTACGGCCTGGACAAGGGCGACGACCAGACCATCCTGGTCTTCGACCTCGGTGGCGGCACCTTCGACGTGTCCCTACTGGAGATCGGCGAGGGCGTCGTCGAGGTGAAGGCCACCTCCGGTGACAACCACCTCGGTGGCGACGACTGGGACAACCGGATCGTCGACTGGATGGTCAAGAAGTTCAAGGACAACAACAACGTCGACCTCTCCCAGGACAAGATCGCCAAGCAGCGCCTCCAGGAGGCCGCGGAGAAGGCGAAGATCGAGCTGTCCAGCTCCAGCGAGACCACCATCCACCTGCCCTACATCACCCAGGGCGAGAACGGTCCGCTGCATTTCGAGGAGAAGCTCACCCGCTCGGAGTTCCAGAAGCTCACCTCCGACCTGCTCGACCGCACCAAGGCGCCGTTCCAGTCGGTGCTGAAGGACGCGGGCGTCGACGTCAAGGACATCGACCACGTCGTGCTGGTCGGCGGCTCCACCCGGATGCCGGCGGTCACCGAGCTGGTCAAGGAGCTGCTCGGCGGCAAGGAGCCCAACAAGGGCGTCAACCCCGACGAGGTCGTCGCCATCGGCGCGGCCCTGCAGGCCGGCGTGCTCAAGGGCGAGGTCAAGGACGTGCTGCTCCTCGACGTCACCCCGCTGAGCCTGGGCATCGAGACCAAGGGCGGCGTCATGACCACCCTGATCGAGCGCAACACCACCATCCCGACCAAGCGGTCGGAGGTGTTCACCACCGCGGAGGACAACCAGCCCTCGGTGGAGATCAAGGTCGCCCAGGGCGAGCGCCCGATGTGGTCGGAGAACCAGTCGCTCGGCAACTTCGAGCTGACCGGCCTCCCGCCGGCGCCGCGCAACGTGCCGAAGATCGAGGTCACCTTCGACATCGACGCCAACGGCATCGTGCACGTGTCCGCCAAGGACCAGGGCTCGGGTCGTGAGCAGTCGATGACCATCTCCGGCGGCTCGGCGCTGAGCAAGGACGAGATCGACCGGATGGTCAGCGAGGCCGAGAAGTACGCCGAGGAGGACGCCAAGCGTCGCGAGTCCATCGAGGCCCGCAACCAGGCCGACGGCCTGCTCTACTCCACGGAGAAGTTCCTGGCCGACAACGGCGAGAAGATCCCCGAGGACGTCAAGACCGAGGTCCAGGCCGACGTCGACGCGCTCAAGGAGACCCTGGGCCGCGACGACGCCTCCGCCGACGACCTGCAGTCCGGCATCACCAAGCTGAACGAGTCCAGCCAGAAGATGGGCGCGGCGATGTACGCCGCCTCCGAGGCGGCCGGCGACGGCCAGACCGAGGGCGCCCCGACCGGCGAGACCACCGAGTCCGACGACGACGTCGTGGACGCGGAGATCGTGGACGAGGACGACAACGAGGGTGAGTCCAAGTGACCCAGACCCCCGACGAGAGCGGGAACGGCCAGGCTCGTCACGCCACCACGGCGGACGAGCCGGGCCCCCCGGACACCAGCGGAGTCTCCGACTGGGTCGAGGAGGGTGGACCGATCGAGCCGTCCGACGTGGCCGACGTGGCCTCGCAGAAGTCGCTGGAGCAGCAGCTGGAGGAGCGCACCGCCGACCTCCAGCGGCTGCAGGCCGAGTACGCCAACTACCGCAAGCGGGTCGACCGGGACCGGCAGCTGGTCGCGGACAACGCGACGTACAAGGCGCTGACCCCGATCATCGACGTGCTCGACACCGTCGACCGCGCCCGCGAGCACGGCGAGCTGGAGACCGGCCTGAAGACGGTCGCCGACCAGCTCGAGCGCACGGTGGCCCAGCAGGGGCTGGTGAAGTTCGGCGAGCCGGGCGACGCCTTCGACCCCAACATCCATGAGGCCCTCAGCCACATCGGCGAGGACCCCGAGGTGAGCGTGACCACCTGCAAGGTGGTCGCCAAGGCGGGCTACCGGATGGGGGACCGGGTCGTCCGGGCCGCCCAGGTGCTGGTGGTCGACCCGGCTAGCCAGGACAGCCACAGTCAGGACAGCCAGGACAGTTGAGCACGACACAGGAGAGACGAGGGGAGGTTGAGCGCACGTGAGTGACAACCAGGGCTTCCGGCCCGACTGGGCGCAGAAGGACTTCTACGCCGAGCTGGGGGTCGCCAAGGACGCGACCCAGAACGACATCAAGAAGGCCTACCGCAAGCTCGCGCGCGCCAACCACCCCGACTCCAACCCCGACGACACCGCCAAGCACGACAAGTTCAAGGCGGTCGCCGAGGCGTACGACGTCGTGGGCGACCCGGAGAAGCGCAAGAAGTACGACGAGATGCGCGCCATGGGCGGCGGCTTCCCGGGCGGCTTCCCCGGCGGCTTCGGCGGCGGGTACGCCGGCCAGGGCGGCGGACAGGCCGGCTTCGACCTCTCCGACCTGCTCCGCGAGCGGGCCGGCCAGGGCGGCATCGGCGATATGTTCGGCGACCTCTTCGGCGGCGGGGGCGGCTTCGGGGGCACGCGCACCCGGACCCAGGCCCGCCCGCAGAAGGGCGCGGACGTGGAGGCGAGCACGACGCTCTCCTTCACCGACGCGCTGGAGGGCACCACCATCTCGCTGCGGCTGACCTCCGACTCGGCCTGTCCGACCTGTCACGGCACCGGCGGCAAGCCGGGCACCCGGCCGCACGTGTGCCCCGAGTGCGAGGGCGCCGGGTTCGTGGTCGCCAGCATGGGTGGCGCGTTCTCGGTGAACGAGACCTGCCCGGTCTGTCACGGCCGGCAGCTCGTCTACGACGAGGCGTGCCCGACCTGCCACGGCAGCGGGCTCGGCCAGTCCACCCGCACCGTCCAGGCCCGCATCCCCGCCGGCGTCAAGGACGGCCAGCGGATCCGGCTCAAGGGCAAGGGCGGCCCGGGCAGCAACGGCGGCCCCGCCGGCGACCTGTTCGTCAAGGTCTCGGTCGGCTCGCACCCGATCTTCGGGCGCAAGGACCACAACCTGACCCTCGAGGTGCCGATCACCTTCGACGAGGCGGCCCTGGGCGCGGAGATCAAGGTCCCCACCCTGGGCGGCGGCCCGGTGACCCTCAAGGTCCCGGCCGGCACCCCCTCGGGGCGCACGTTCCGCGTCCGCGGCAAGGGTGCCCGGAAGAAGGACGGCACGATGGGCGACCTGCTCGTCACCGTCCAGGTCGAGGTGCCCACGCAGCTCGACGAGACCGCCCGGGAGGCGTTGGCCTCCTACCGCGCCGCGACCGCGGGTCACGACCCGCGCGGCACGCTCTTCGGGAGCCGGTGATGGCGTCCGCCCGGCGCCGTCCACCGGTGTCCGGGCCGGACGCTGCCGTCTACGTGATCAGCGTCGCCGCGGAGCTGTCCGGCCTGCACCCGCAGACCCTGCGCTCCTATGAGCGGATGGGGCTGATCCGGCCCGGCCGCACCAGCGGCGGGGGGCGGCGCTACTCCGAGCGCGACGTCGAGCTGCTGCGGATGATCGCCGACCTGACGGCCACCGGCGTGGGCGTCGAGGGGGTACGTCGCATCCTGGAGCTGGAGAACCAGGTCCGGGCCCTGCAGCAGCGCAACACCGAGCTGTGGGACGACCTGGAGGCCACGCGGGAGGCGCTGCGGCGGACCCGCGCGGCTCGCCGTACTCCCGGCGGCAACGTCCCGGCGGTCCGCGACGACCCCACCCGATCGGTGATGATTCGCCGCTCCCGGTAGCCTCGCCGCATGAGCCCCGCCACCGCGGAAGTCCTCACCCAGGCCGCCACGGCGTTGGCCGCCGAGCCCGCCGGGCTGCTGCCCGCCCGCAACCAGATGGCCTTCTCCCTCGGCTGGCACATCGTGCTGGCCTGCTTCGGGGTCGCCTTCCCGGCGATGATCTTCGTGGTGCACCGGCGCGGCCTGCGCGGCGACAAGGACGCGCTGGAGCTCGCGAAGCGGTGGTCGAAGTCGTCGGCCGTGCTGTTCGCGATCGGCGCCGTCTCCGGCACCGTCCTCAGCTTCGAGATGGGGCTGCTGTGGCCCGGCCTGATGGGGAAGTACGGCGACGTGCTCGGGCTGCCGTTCGCCCTGGAGGGGATCTCCTTCTTCATCGAGGCGATCTTCCTCGGCATCTACCTCTACGGCTGGGGGCGGCTGCCCGGCCGGATCCATCTGTGGATGCTGCTGCCGATGATGCTGGCCGGCATCGCCGGCACCTTCAACGTGGTCGCGGTCAACGCCTGGATGAACGACCCGGTCGGCTTCGCGCTGACCGACGCCGGGCAGGTCACCGACGTGAACCCGTGGGCGCCGCTGCTGAGCACCCACGCCTGGCTGCAGTTCGGGCACATGTGGGTCGCGGCCTACATGGTGGTCGGGTTCCTGGTCGCCGCCGTCTACGCCGTCGGCATGCTGCGCGGCCGCCGCGACCACCACCACCGCACCGGCTTCCTGGTCGCGTTCGCGTTCGCCAGTGTGGCCGCGCTGGTCCAGCCGGTCATGGGCCACGTGCTCGGCATCGGCATGGGGGAGCGGCAGCCGGCCAAGCTCGCCGCCTTCGAGATGGCCGACACCACCACCGACGGCCCCTCGCCGCTGCGGATCGGCGGCTGGTGGGTCGACGGCGAGGCGCGCTACACCATCGACATCCCGATCGTCGGCTCGATCGTGGCCGAGGACTCGCTGACCGAGCCCGTGCGCGGGATGGACACCATCCCGGAGGACGAGCGGCCACCGGTCAACCTTCCGCACTACGCCTTCCAGACGATGATCGCGATCGGCTCGGCGCTCGCGCTGGGCGTGCTGGTCTTCTGGATCGCCCGGCGGCGCGGGCGCGACCTGCTGGAGAACCGGTGGTTCCTCAGAGCCGCCGTACTCGCCGGGCCGCTCGCGGTCGTCGCGCTCGAGGCCGGCTGGACCGCCACCGAGGTCGGGCGTCAGCCGTGGGTGGTGCAGGGCTACCTGAAGACCGCCGACGCCGCGACCGAGCGGGGCGGGCTGTGGTGGATCTTCGGGATCACCCTGACGATCTACGCCCTGATGACGATCGCGGCCACCGTGGTGCTGCGCTCGATGGCGCGGCGCTGGCGGTCCGGGGAGAACGACCTGCCGAGTCCCTATGGACCGGACCGGTCCGAGGAGGCGGTGTCGTCGTGAGTCTCGAGCTGGTGGTGGCCGCGGCGCTCTTCGCGGGCGTGATCATCTACGCCGTGCTCGCGGGCGCCGACTTCGGCACCGGGTTCTACGACCTCACCGCGGGCGGAGCCGAGCGCGGCGCGGCGATCCGCACCCGGATCGACCACAGCATCGGCCCGGTGTGGGAGGCCAACCACGTCTGGCTGATCTATGTGCTGGTGGTCTGGTGGACCGGCTTCCCGCGCGCGTTCGCCGACGTGATGACCACGCTGTTCGTGCCGCTGTTGCTGGCGCTGCTCGGCATCGTCCTGCGCGGGGCGAGCTTCGCCTTCCGGAAGTACGCCGACACGCTCTCCCGGGCGCGGCTGTTCGGCGTCGTCTTCGCCTCCTCCTCGATCGTCACGCCGTTCTTCTTCGGCACCGTCGCGGGCGGCATCGCCTCGGGCCGCGTCCCCGCGGACGGGTACGGCGACCTGTGGACCTCCTGGATCAACCCCACCTCGCTCTTCGGCGGCGTGATCGCGGTCGGCACCTGCGCGTTCCTGGCCGGGGTCTTCCTCACCGCGGACGCGGCCGGCGCCGACGAGACCGAGCTGACCGAGGTGCTCCGCCGGCGCTCGCTGATCGTCGGCGTGGTCACCGGTGCCGTGGTCTTCGCCGGCCTGGTGCCGGTGATGCACGACGCGCCCACGCTCAGCGACGGTCTGCTGACCACCGGCGCGCCGCTGATCGTGCTCTCCTTCCTGGCCGGGGTGGCCTCGCTGCTGTTCCTCCTCCGCCGCGCCTTCGCGCTCGCGCGGGTCGCCTCGGTGATCGCCGTCGCCTCGGTGGTGGCCGGCTGGGGCGCGGGGCAGTACCCCTGGTTCCTCGTCGACGAGCTCACCGTCTCCGAGGCCGCCGGCGCCGACGCCACCCTCCAGGCGCTGATCGTGGTGGTCGTCCTCGCCGTACTCCTCGTCCTGCCCTCGCTGGTCCTGCTGATCCGGATCACCCAGCGGCAGAACCAGGAGACCGCCACCAACTGACAACTCACCCGACTCGGCAGGGGAGGGGGCAGTTGGTGGTGGCGAGGGTCAGTGGTCGCGGAGGAAGGTCTCGACCTCGGTGGCCGTGGGGGCGGTGTCGGGGCCGCGGCGGGTGACCTTGATCGCGGCGGCGGCGTTCGCCCGCCGGGAGGCCTCGACCCAGTCGCGGCCGCGTGCGACCTCGGCGGTGAGTACGCCGGTATGCGTGTCGCCGGCGCCGTTGGTGTCCACCGGCGTCTGCCGGTAGCCCGGCAGTACCGTGGTCTCGCCGGCCACGTGCACCGCGCAGCCCTCGGCCCCGTCCCGCACGATCGTCACCGCGTTGCCCCGCAGCAACGGGGCGATCAGCTCGGCGGGCGCGGCCATCGTGTCGGCGCCCTCGGGCAGCGGACGCCCGAGAGCCGCGAGCAGGTCGGCGGCCTCCTCGGCGTTGCTGGTCCAGACGTCGGTGTGCTCGAGCATGGTGGTGCGTACGTCGTCCGGCAGGGCCGCGAAGGCGGCGCCCGGGTCGAGCACGACGACCACACCCGGGTCCAGGGACGCCAGCCAGGACAGCAGCGGCTCGCGGGTCCGCTCCAGCGCGAGGGTGTACCCCGTGACGCACACCAGGTCCCCGGCCTGGGGCTGCGAGGTCCCGAAGGACGTGGCGCTCACCTCGCGCTCGGCACCCAGCGCGGTGACGAACGTGCGCTCCGCCGACGGCTCGACCAGCACCACGCAGGTCGCGGTGTCCTGTTCTTCGACGGGCGGGGCCGACAGCGTGACTCCCTCCGCGCGCAGGGTCTCCCGCACCAGGTCGCCGTTGGGGCCGGTGCCGTGCGCCCCGGCGTGCACGCAGGTCGCGCCGAAGCGAGCGGCGGCGAGCAGCGTCGTGACCGCCCCGCCGGCGTACCTCCGCGCGGAGGCGGCCATCACGTTCTGCCCGCGCCGGGGCAGCGCGGGCACCTCGGTCACGACGTCGACCAGCGCCTGGCCGGTGTGGATCACCCGGCTCATCGAAGCACCGCGTCGGTGGTCGTGACGGTGATCTGCGGCGGGTAGAGGCCCATCACCGCCAACGCGGCAGCCTGGTTCTCCGGCGTGCTGCCCGCGCAGGCGTCGGCGACCAGGCTGATGGTGGCGCCCGCGTCGGCGGCGGCCAGGGCGGTAGAGATCACGCAGCAGTCGGTGGCGACACCGGCCATGACGAGGTGCGGCGTCTCGCCGGTGATCGCCACGAGCTCGGGCACCCACTTGCCGAAGGTGGACACGGTGACCACGTGGTCGGCCAGGTCCGCGACCTCGTCGACGAGGTCGAAGAGCGGGTCGTCGGCGGGCTTGCGGGCGAAGGACCACGCGTCCATGTACGGCGCCCAGCTGCCGCGCTCGGGCTCCGGAGCGACCCACCGGGTGAGGACGGTGCGGCCGCGGTGGGCTGCCGCGAGGCGCCGTACCGGCTCCACGATGCCGGGGAACATCGGCGACCCCCACGGGCTGTCGGGCGAGGCGAAGATCCGCTGGGCGTCGATGACCACCAGCCAGGGCTCGTCGGGCATGAGGTCACTCTCGCACGGGTGGGGCGTCGCCGGCTGTGGTGCGAGGGACCTTGACCGAGCCTGGTCAACAAGTTAACTTGGATTATGCGTGAGCCCATCATTGCGGCGTCTGCGCTCAAGCATCGACTGCAGGAGGCTGAGATCCTGCCTGGGGGATGGGTTCACCATGATCGTCGGTCCCAACCGGGCGGCGATCTTCCTAGAGGTCGGCTATGTAGACGGTGACCTGACGGATGTCATCGTCCATGCGATGAGGGCACGCGAGAAGTTTCTGAGGTGATGACCATGCCGAGAACAGTCGAAGAGATCCTGGAGCACGCTGAGAAGCTCGCTGCGCGATTTGAGTCCTACGAGCCCGCTCCGGCCGACGAGCTCGACGTCCGGGTCGTCACGTTGCTGCGCGCGGCCGTCGCGGAGCGTTCGGAGGCCGAGCGTCATCTCGTTGAGGCGGTCCAAGCCGCACGAGAGGCGGGGATGGCTTGGGCGGCGATCGGGGCACTTGTCGGGACCAGCGGCGAGGCGGCTCGACAGCGATACGGACGCAAGGCCTCCTGACACCGACCTCGCCGAAGAAATCCAAACTTGAGGGGAATCGACTCAACTTCTGGCGCGTTGAAGACAAGTGAGACCACAGTGGTCCCCAGACTTCGACGATTTCGACAGACCTAGCCAGAAGGAGCCATGCCGGTGAGCCAGTTCGGCGCCGAGAAGTTCACGACCCGCAGCCGCGAGGCGATCGAGGCTGCCCAGCTGTCCGCGACGACCGCGGGCAACTCCAGCACCGAGCCCATCCACCTGCTCGTCGCCCTGCTCCAGCAGGACGGCGGCACCGCCCACACCCTGGTCACCAAGCTGGGAGTGGACGCCGCCGCCCTGACCGCGCAGGCGCAGCGGGTGCTCGAGGGGCTGCCGCGCGCGAGCGGGCAGACCGTCCAGCAGCCCGCGGCCTCGGCCTCGCTGACCCGCGTCCTCGCCAGCGCGATCGACCTCGCGCAGGGCATGAAGGACGAGTACGTCGCGACCGAGCACCTGATGATCGCGCTCGCGACCGTCGACTCCAGCGCCCAGAAGGTGCTGCAGGACGCGGGCCTGACCGCCGACGGGATGCGCGAGGGGCTGACCGCCGTCCGCGGCAACCGCCGCGTCACCAGCCAGGACGCCGAGTCCACCTACGAGTCGCTGGAGAAGTACTCCGTCGACCTCACCGCCGCCGCGGAGGAGGGCCGGCTCGACCCGGTCATCGGACGCGACGCGGAGATCCGCCGGGTGATCCAGGTGCTCAGCCGGCGGACCAAGAACAACCCCGTCCTCATCGGCGAGCCCGGTGTCGGCAAGACCGCCGTCGTCGAGGGGCTGGCCCAGCGGATCGTCGCGGGCGACGTGCCCGACAGCCTCAAGGGCCGGCGGCTGCTGAGCCTGGACCTGGCGGCGATGGTCGCCGGCGCGAAGTACCGCGGCGAGTTCGAGGAGCGGCTCAAGGCGGTCCTGGAGGAGATCAAGGACGCCAGCGGCTCGGTGATCACCTTCATCGACGAGCTGCACACGGTCGTCGGCGCGGGCGCCGGCGGCGACTCCGCGATGGACGCCGGCAACATGCTCAAGCCGATGCTGGCCCGCGGCGAGCTGCACATGATCGGTGCGACCACGCTGGACGAGTACCGCGAACGGATCGAGAAGGACCCGGCGCTGGAGCGCCGCTTCCAGCAGGTCTTCGTGGGCGAGCCCAGCGTCGAGGACACCATCCAGATCCTGCGCGGGATCCAGGAGAAGTACGAGGCGCATCACGGCGTGCGGATCACCGACGCCGCCCTCGTGGCCGCCGCGACGCTGTCGGACCGCTACATCATCGGCCGCCAGCTGCCCGACAAGGCGATCGACCTGATCGACGAGGCGAGCTCGCGGCTGCGGATGGAGATCGAGTCCTCCCCCGAGGAGATCGACCAGCTCCGCCGCCAGGTGGACCGGCTCAAGATGGAGGAGTTCTCCTTGCAGAAGGAGAGCGACGACGCCTCCAAGGAGCGGCTCGCCGTGCTGCAGGCCGACCTGGCCGACCGCGAGGAGGAGCTGCGCGCTCTCGAGGCCCGCTGGGAGCGGGAGAAGGAGTCGCTGCAGGGCGAGGGCGAGCTGCGCCGCCAGCTGGACCAGCTGAAGATCGAGCAGGAGAAGTATCTGCGCGAGGGCGACCTCGAGCGGGCCAGCGAGATCCAGTACGGCCAGATCCCCGCGCTGGAGAAGCAGATCGCCGCGGCCGAGCGCGCCGAGGAGGAGAACGCGACCACCGAGCCGCTGGTCGGCGAGGAGGTCGGCGCCGAGCAGGTCGCCGAGGTCGTGGAGTCCTGGACCGGGATCCCCACCGGCAAGATGCTGCAGGGGGAGACCGCGAAGCTGCTGGAGATGGAGCAGGTCATCGGCGAGCGGCTGATCGGCCAGCGCTCGG
This sequence comes from Nocardioides rotundus, assembly GCF_019931675.1. GTDB lineage: Bacteria > Actinomycetota > Actinomycetes > Propionibacteriales > Nocardioidaceae > Nocardioides > Nocardioides rotundus. Next base: position 3,278,361 of record NZ_CP082922.1, on the reverse strand, counting down.
CGGTGCAGGCGGTGAGTGACGCCGTACGCCGTTCGCGTGCGGGCATCTCGGACCCGAACCGTCCGCTCGGCTCGTTCCTCTTCCTTGGCCCCACGGGCACGGGCAAGACCGAGCTGGCCAAGTCCCTGGCCGACTTCCTCTTCGACGACGAGCGCGCGATCGTGCGGATCGACATGAGCGAGTACTCCGAGAAGCACGCGGTCTCGAGGCTGGTCGGTGCGCCCCCGGGCTACGTCGGCTACGACGAGGGCGGCCAGCTGACAGAGGCCGTGCGCCGGCGCCCCTACTCCGTGGTGCTGCTCGACGAGGTGGAGAAGGCCCACCCCGAGGTCTTCGACATCCTGCTGCAGGTGCTCGACGACGGGCGGCTGACCGACGGACAGGGCCGCACGGTCGACTTCCGCAACACGATCCTGATCCTCACCAGCAACCTGGGCTCGAACTACCTGGTCGACCCGGACCTGGACGCGGAGAAGAAGCGGGAGGCGGTGATGTCGGTGGTCCGCGCCTCCTTCAAGCCGGAGTTCCTCAACCGGCTGGACGAGATCGTGATGTTCGAGGCGCTCAGCCCCGACGAGCTCACCCACATCGTCGACCTGCAGCTGGCGCTGCTGGAGCGGCGGCTCGCGGTGCGACGCATCGGCATCGACGTCACCGACGACGCCAAGGAGTGGCTGGCCGAGACAGGTTACGACCCGGCGTACGGCGCCCGCCCGCTGCGGCGGCTGATCCAGACCGCCATCGGCGACAACCTGGCGAAGATGCTGATCTCCGGCGAGGTGGCCGACGGCGGCACGGTGACCGTCGAGCGGCAGCCGGACGGCGAGGGGCTGGCGCTGCTCGCCTAATCTGGCGGCGATGACCGCATCCGAGCACCGGCACGGGCCGGAGCTCACCCGGGCGATGCTCTGGGTCGAGCTCTGGCTCGTGCTGTTGCTGTCTCTGGGGCGGTCGGCCGTCTACTCGATCGTCGACCTGGTCGCCGCGCTGACCGCGCCCGGATCACTGTCGGAGCAGGCGGCGACGATGAACTCCTCGCTGGCGCCGGACCGGCCGTGGCTGGACCTGACCTACCAGCTGCTGCGGATCGCCTTCGGCGTGGTGCCGGTCGCGCTGGCGGGCTACTTCCTGGTCCGGGACGGATCCCGGCTGCGCGAGGTGTGGGCTCGCGGCGGCGGCTGGGCGCGCTGGTCGGACCTCGGCTGGGGCGCCCTGCTCGCGGCGGGCGTCGGCTCGGTCGGGGTGGTGTTCTACCTGGCGACGTACGCCCTCGGGACGAACCTCACCGTCGTCGCCCAGGACCTTCCGTCGCAGTGGTGGCAGGTGCCCGTGCTCGTCCTCGCCTCGCTCGAGGCGGCGGTGCTGGAGGAGTTCGTCGTGCTCGGCTTCGTCCAGCTGCGGCTGCAGCGGCTGGGCTTCGGCGTGCCCACCTCGATCGCGCTGCAGGCCCTGCTGCGCGGGAGCTATCACCTCTACCAGGGGCTCGGCGGCTTCGTCGGGAACGTCGCGATGGGGCTGCTCTTCGGCTGGCTCTTCCACCGCTGGGGACGGGTGCTGCCGTTCGTGGTCGCGCACACGCTGCTCGACGTCGGCGCGTTCGTCGGGTACGCCGCCCTCGCCGGCCGGGTGGACTGGCTGCCGACGGTCTGAGGGTGGCTCCGGGAGCGGATCTGCCCGCGGTCAGCCGAGCAGAGGAATCTCCAGGTCGTAGGCCAGGACGATCGCGGCCGCCAGCTGACGCTCCTGCTCGGCGCTGAGGAACCCGAGCGTGCGACCGAGCAGGTGGACCGGGATGGTCACCACGTTGTCCACCGAGATCGCGCCGGCGTCGTCCAGTCCGTTGTGGACCCCGACCGGCACCTCGCTCGACAGGCCCTTCACCGTCGACGTGATCGGTGCGACCGTCACCTTGGTCATGGCGGGGCGAGCCGGTTCTCGAGTGAGCACGACCACCGGCCGGGTCTTGTCCAGGCTCGCGAGGCAGATCTCGCGCATCCTCAGCCTTCGGTGACCGCGTTCGCGGCCGACCAGGCGACGAGGTCGTCGAGGTCGTCGGCCGCGCCAGCCTCGTCCAGGAGCTCGGCGTCGCGCTGCGCGGCCTGCCGTCGCATCTCCCGCTCGACAGCTATCGCGACCAGGGCGGCGCGGCTCGGCGCTCGCCCGCTGGCGACGCTGCGGTCGAGGAACGTCACCACCTCGTCGGGAAGCCGTACGGCGATCTGGGTGCTCATCACCCCACGCTAGCGCAATGAATCCCGAAATGGGATGCGCTCAACCGAGCATCAGTGCGATCACCAGTGCCAGCGGCAGCGAGGCGAGGGTGGTGATGAGGATCGTCTCCCGGGCCACGTCCTCGGCGACCCGGTAGCGGGTGGCGTGCAGGAAGATGTTCTGTGCACTCGGCAGCGCGGCGGTGATCACCACGCCCAGCAGCGCCCGCCCCTCGACGCCGAGGGAGACGGCGATCGCCCACGCGACCAGCGGCATCACGACCAACTTCAGCACGCTCGCCAGCGCGACCTCGCCGTTGTGGCCGGCGCGACCGACCGGCGGGCTCAGGCGCAGGGCCGCGCCGTAGGACATCAGCATCATCGGGATCGCGGCCCCGGCGAGCAGCTCCAGCGGCGCCATGACCGGCAGGGGCGGCTGCCAGCGGGTGATCGCGAGCACCAGGCCGATGACGGCGGCCACCGTGAGCGGGTTCATCAGCAGCCGGCGCAGCGCCGCGCGGACGCCGTCGCCGCGGCCGGTGTGGCGGTCCAGCACCACGAGCGCGGCCGGCTGGACCAGCAGCATCTGCAGCAGCAGGGTCGGGACGACGACGGTGATGTCGCCGACGACGTACGCGGCGATCGCGATGCCCAGGTTGCCCGCGTTGACGTAGGACGACGCCAACCCGCCGACCAGCAGGTTCGGCACGTCCACCCGCCAGCGCAGCCGCGCGATCACGACGTAGGCGACGAAGCAGACGGCCAGCGAGCCGCCCGACGCGATCAGGTTCCCCGCCGCGGCGTGCAGCCGCACGTCGCCGATGGTCACGATCATCAGCGCGGGCGTGGCCACGAAGAACGCGATCTCGCCGAGGGTGCGCTGGGAGTCGCGGTTGAGGATGCCGGTGTGCGCGAGCGCGGCGCCCACCGCGATCGCCACCAGGATCGTCAGGAAGCCGGTCAGCAGGCCCATCGGGCCCCCCGTGGACGGTGGTTGCCCCGCGCCGTCAGGATGAGGGGGTGAGCAACCAGACCCGAGTCGTCCAGCTGGGTGGGCTGATGCCCTTCGTCCGCGAGTGGCTGCAGGAGCGGTACGGCGCCCCGCGGCTCGACGACCTCTCCGACCCGGCCGGCGTGCAGGTCGCCGTCGTCGGCGGCGGCGCTCCCGCGGGTGCCGAGCAGATGGACGCCCTGCCGGACCTCCGGGCGATCGTGAACTTCGGCGTCGGCTACGACAACGTCGACGTGGAGGAGGCCTCCCGTCGCGGCGTCGTCGTGTCGAACACCCCCGACGTGCTCAACGACGCGGTCGCCGACCTCGCGGTCTTCCTGGTCATCGACGTGCTGCGCGGCGCCAGCGCCTCGGACCGCTTCGTGCGGCGCGGCGCCTGGGCGGCGGGGGAGCGGTTCCCGCTCACCCGCGACGTCCGGGGCGCCAAGGTCGGCATCCTCGGCCTCGGCCGGATCGGCACCGCGGTCGCGGAGCGGCTGCAGGTCTTCGGCGCCGAGCTCGCCTACCACTCGCGCAGCCCCAAGGACGCGTCGTGGACCTACCACGACAGCCCGACCGGGCTGGCCGAGTGGAGCGACGTGCTCGTCGTGCTCACCCCCGGCGGCGCCGGCACCGAGCACCTGGTCGACGCCGCGGTGCTCGACGCGCTCGGCCCCGAGGGATACCTGGTCAACGTGGCCCGCGGGTCCGTGGTCGACGAGGAGGCCCTGGTCGCCGCGCTGCAGGACGGCCGGATCGCCGGGGCCGGCCTGGACGTCTTCGCCGACGAGCCGCACGTGCCCGAGGCGCTGCTCGACCGCGACGACGTCGTGCTGTTGCCCCATGTGGGCAGTGCTACCACGCAGACCCGCGAGGCGATGGGGCGGCTGGTCCTCGACAACGTCGGCGCGTTCCTCGAGCGTGGCGAGCTGGTGACCCCGGTCGGCTGACCTCATCGGTCCCGCAGCCGCACGTGCGCGGGGGAGATGTCGGCCACCGTCGGCGTGCCGAGCATGCCCATCGCCCGCCGCATCTCCGCGGCGACCAGGTCGAGCGTGTGCGTCACGCCGCGCCCGCCGCCGACCATGAGGCCGTAGAGGTAGGCGCGCCCGAGCAGGACGGCCCTCGCCCCCAGGCCGAGGGCCGCCACGACGTCCCCGCCCGAGCAGACGCCGGAGTCGACGTACACCTCCGCGCGGCCGGCGACCGCGTCCACCACCTCGGGCAGCAGCTCCAGCGGCACCGGCGCCCGGTCGAGCTGCCGGCCGCCGTGGTTGGAGACCACGACCGCGTCGGCGCCGGCCTCCACCGCGGCGAGCGCGTCGGCCACCGAGAGGACGCCCTTGACGATCACCGGACCGTCCCACTGCTCGCGCAGCCAGATGATGTCGGAGGGGCGGATCGCCTGCTCGCGCAGCTCGTTCGACGCGCCCCACCGGCTGTAGGGAGAGCCGTCGGGGAAGGTCGCGAACCGCAGCGGCTCGGTGGTGAGGATGTCGGCGACCCACCGTGGGTGCCGCGCCATCCCGGCGAGCGTGCGCGCGGTCAACCGCGGCGGGATCGCGAAGCCGTTGAGCCGGTCCTTGCGCTTGAGCCCGGTGACGGTGGTGTCGATGGTGATCATCACCGCCTCGAAGCCCTGCGCCCGCGCCTCCGCCAGGTGCGCGCGGGTCACCGCGCGGTCCTTCATCAGGTAGACCTGGAACCAGTTCCGCCCCTCCGGTGCGGCCCGGGCGACGTCGGTGATCGAGGTCGTGGCATAGGTCGCCAAGGTGTACGGCGCCCCCGCCGTCGCGGCCGCCGCGGCCACGGCGCGCTCGCCGGACTCGTGCGACAGCCGGGTGTAGCCGGTCGGCGCCAGCACCACCGGAAGCGCGGCGGGCCGGCCCAGGATCGTGGTGGCGAGGTCGGGGTCGGCCACCATGCCGAACGCGGTGGGGCGCAGCTCGACCCGGGCGAACGCCTCGCGGTTCCGGACCAGCGCGACCTCGCCGTCGGAGCCCCCGGCGACGTAGTCCCAGACCGCGCCGGGCACCCGCCGCCGGGCGAGCCGCTCCAGGTCGTCCACGCTCACGCACCGGGCCAGGCGCCGCCGTACCGGATCCGGCTCCAGGGGACGGCGCTGCAGGAACGGGGCGACGTCGCGCCATCGCGGCACTCGGCGTCGCGTCGGGGTCGGGGTCATGGGGCGCCCTCCTCGGGCGGCGGGGCGAAGCGGGACTGGACAAGTCATGCGATGAGTTGCACACTCATCATACAAGTTTGCCGAGCCGGAGAGACACCATGACCACCCGCGACGCCATCCGCAGCCTGACCCTGTCCCACGTCGTCCTGCCGCTGGAGAGCCCGGTGAGCGACGCCAAGGTGCTCACCGGACGGCAGAAGCCGCTCACCGAGACGGTGCTGCTCTTCGTCGAGGTCGAGACCGAGCAGGACATGAGGGGCATGGGCTTCTCCTACTCCAAGCGAGCCGGCGGGCCGGCACAGTACGCCCACCTGAAGGAGATCGCCGACGTGGCGCTGGGGCAGGACCCGGCCGACATCGACCGGGTCTACCAGTCGCTGATGTGGGCCGGCGCGTCGGTGGGCCGCTCCGGTGTCGCCACCCAGGCGGTCGCCGCGCTCGACGTGGCGCTGTGGGACCTCAAGGCGCGGCGGGCGAACCTGCCGCTGGCCAAGCTGCTGGGCGCCTACCGCGACTCCTGCCGGGTCTACAACACCTCCGGCGGCTTCCTCCAGGCGAGCGTGGAGGAGATCAAGGAGAAGGCCACCGCCTCCCTCGATGCCGGCATCGGCGGGATCAAGATCAAGGTCGGCCAGCCCGACTGGCGCGAGGACCTGCGCCGGGTGGCCGCGCTGCGCGAGCACCTCGGAGACACCCCGTTCATGGTGGACGCCAACCAGCAGTGGGACCGGGACCGGGCACGGCGGATGTGCCGTGCGCTCGAGGAGCTCGACCTGGTCTGGGTCGAGGAGCCGCTGGACGCGTGGGACGCGGTCGGGCACGCCGACCTGTCACGGGTCTTCGACACTCCCATCGCCACCGGCGAGATGCTCACCTCGGTGCCCGAGCACATGGCGCTCCTCGACGCGGGATACCGCGGCATCGTCCAGCCCGACGCGCCGCGGATCGGCGGCATCACCCCCTTCCTCCGATTCGCCACGCTCGCCTCGCACGCGGGCCTGGCGCTCGCGCCGCACTACGCCATGGAGATCCACCTGCACCTCGCGGCGGCGTACCCCACCGAGCCGTGGGTGGAGCACTTCGAGTGGCTCAACCCGCTGTTCGAGGAGCGGATCGAGATCCGCGAGGGCCGGATGTGGGTGCCGGACCGTCCCGGCCTCGGCTTCACGCTGAGCGAGCGGATGCGCGGGCTCACGCGCGAGACCGCTACCTTCGGCGGGTGACCCAACCGCTCGCCCAGCGCGTCGTCGACGGGCTGAAGGACAAGATCCTCCGCGGCGACCTGCCGCCGGGCACGAAGGTGCCGTCGGAGACCGAGCTGACCGAGGAGTACGCCGTCTCGCGCACCGTGGTCCGTGAGGCGGTCACCCGGCTGCGGGCTGAGGGCCTCGTGGAGACCTTCCACGGCCGCGGCTCGTTCGTGCTCGCGGTGCCCGAGCCGTCCACCTTCACCCTCGAGGCCTCCGCGCTGCGCACCCAGCGCGACGTCCTGGCGATGGTGGACTTCCGTCTCGGCGTGGAGAGCGAGGCGGCCGCGCTCGCGGCCCGCCATCACGGTCCGGGGGACGACTCGGCCATCCGGGACGCGATGGACGAGCTCGGCCGGGCCGGGCACGAGGGCGCGGTGGAGGCGGACTTCGCCTTCCACCGGGCGGTCGCCGCCGCCACGGGGAACCGCTTCTACACCGACCTCCTGGACGCGCTGGGGCCGATGATGATCATGCTGCCCCGGACCCGCCTGGGGTCGGCGTACTCCCTCTCCGACGCCGAGCACGTCGAGCGGGTGCGCCGCGAGCACGACGCGGTCGCCGCCGCCGTCCTCGACGGCGACGCCGAGACCGCTCGCGCCGCGATGCGCGTGCACCTGGGGAACACCCGACGCCGGCTCGGCGGCTAGGGGCCGCAGGGCCCTCAGGTCACGTCGACGAAGACCGGGTTGGCGTAGAACCAGGTGTCGGTCCACGGGTCGGCGACCCCGAGGTCGCCGCCGTGCCGCAGCGGACCGGCCGGGTCCACGGGCGCGCCGTAGTAGCCCGGTCCGTTGCGGTTGCCGTCGGAGCCTCGGAGCCGGAGGTAGAAGGACTCCTGCACGTCGGTGAAGACGTGGCTCACGGTGAAGGTGCCCCGCCGGCCCGTGGTGTCGATCTGGCGGACCACCCGGGTCTGCCGGGCGCGCAGGGTGTCGCGGTCGCTCACCTTGCCGGTGATCGGACCGCTGATCACGTCCACGTGCGCGAGGCCGGGCACGATGCCCGCGAAGTTGGGGGAGTCGGTGGTGGTGACGTTGACCGACACCTCGACGTCCTGGCCGCGGCGGGCCCGGAGGCGCCCGCCGAGCGTCGTACCCGGGCCGCCGGAGGCGTTGCCCCAGCCGCGGCCGTTGCCCTTCCCGCGGCCGCGCCCCGCACCCGGCTGGAGGGCCCGGACCCGCACGTCGAGACCGGCGAGGAGGTGGCCGTGGTCGACCCACACCCGGCCGCGGCGCAGGGCGTCCATCACGCCGGTGTAGGACCGCGCGGTGACCCCGGTGTGGGTGCGGGAGAACTGCCCGGCCCAGTAGTCCGAGCCGTTCTGCGGCACCCCGGTGTCGACCGGATCCGGCCGCTTGCCGAGGACCGCCCAGCGGTCGAACTCGTTGGGCAGCGAGGCGTAGGGCTCCCCGGCGGGGTAGTCGCCGATCCGGTAGGTGTCGCGGACGGTGAGGTGGTTGTCGGAGTTGGAGGTGATCCAGAACGGCTTGCCCTCCGCGAGCATCGCGTCCCACATTCCGCCCACGGTGGCGGTCATCCAGTCGAAGCCGCCGTAAGGGCGGTACATGTCGGCGGCGTAGGCGGGGTGGGAGTCGGGCCGGGGAGCGTTGGTGTACTCGCCCCGCTGGTCGGTCGGGCGCGCGTAGGTGCTGATCGCCGACCCTTGCGACCCCGGCGCGCCCTCCATGCCGACCATCACCGCGGGGTCGGCGTCGCGCCACGTCCGCAGCTCGTGCGGGGAGTCGATGCCCAGCCGCATCGGGTGGTTGGCCAGGATCAGCGCGTCGTCCACGATCCCGCGGCGTCGCTGGTCGCCGAGCCAGGCGATCGCGGCGGCCGCCTTCGCCTCCCACTCCCGCGCCTCCGGTGACCCCGGGTTCGCCCGCTCCCACCCGTTGAGCTTGCCGTCCCAGGCGAGCTCGAACTGGCGCAGCACGTTGGCCGCCTCCGGTCCGGGAGCGACCAGCACGGTGGCGTGCTCGGCGGCGGGGATGTACCACTCGATCCCCTGGAAGATCAGCATCGAGCGACGCGCCCGCTGCGCTCGGATCTCCTCCAGGGAGGACGCGAGGCCCTTGTCCGCGTGCGCGAAGTTGGAGTGCTCGGTGAAGGCCAGCCAGTCCACGCCGTACTCCTGGGCATGGTCGAGCTGCTGGCGGATCGTGTACTTCGCATCGTGGGAGTACTGCGTATGCACGTGGTGGTCGCCGACCAGCCAGTCCAGGCGCGCCGGATCGCCCGCGGGCACGCGGGGTACGGCGCTGGCCCGGTCGGCCGGCAGGCCCGTGCTCCCGGCCGCGACGAGCGCGGCGCCGGCGGCGAGGATGCTGCGGCGCGAGGTGCCCATGGCCGTGAGCTCGGGTTCGGTCTCGGCGCGGAACTGGTCGATGTCGATCGGGGGAAGGTCGTCGTGGTGGCGGGACATCCGGTCCTCCTGGGTCGCTGGGAGAACGAGACTGCTCCGCTCCGGTGACTGGACGCCGAACGGTGGCCCACCACTGCGGCAACGCTCGGCTTCGTACGGCGACCTACCGGCCGATGGCGTGGGCGGCCAGGCGCTGGTAGATCGGCTCGGCGTGGGCGTACGCCTCGGCCTGGCGCGGCTCCTCGGGAGGTCCCGAGGCGGGGGAGAGCGGTGCGAAGCCGGTGCTGGTGGAGGACGACTCGTGCCACTCGCTCCACAGCTCCCAGTCGGCCTGCATGCCCGGCGGCCAGGTCAGCGCCTCGGGGTCGAAGGCGAGGTCCATCTGCTCGCACCACGTGCGGACGACGGCGGGCGGGTCGGCGCACAGCGTCTCCGCGTCGACCACGACCGGCTCCTGCCCGAGCCCGACCGTCACGTCGAAGGCACGGCCCAGCGCCTCCCACCCCGTCTCGTCCGGGGTGAAGTCCGGCCAGACCCGCGCCAGCGAGGGGATCGCCGCGGCGGGGTCGCGCACCATGAAGCAGTTGCGCCACTGGGCGAGGCGCTCGGGCGTGAGCTGCCCGGTCGCCTGGTAGGCCATGTCCTTCACGAACACCGGCGAGCTCTGGGCGGCGTCGTCGATCGCGGCCAGGATGTCGTCGACCGAGCTGTCCGGCAGGGTCTCGGTGTAGCGCGGCGACTGCCGGTCGGGCCCGAAGTAGTAGTGCCGGGAGAACGGCTCGTCGAACACGGTGTGGTCGCCCCGGGCGATCACCATCCGCTCGAACGAGGTCGAGACCGAGCGCGGGATGCTCCACAGGACCGTGACGGGGAAACCCATCGCCACATCGCATCACACTTGCGCTGGCGAGCCCACCCTTGCGCTGGTCGAGCCCGCGCCTTCGCTGGTCGAGCCCGTCGAGACCGATCCCTCACCAGCGCCGGGTGTTCGGCGTGAACCCCGGCTCGACCGTGCGCATGTAGACGGTGTCCTCGCGCCGGCGTACGTCGGTGCGCAGGTACTGCTCGTGCAGCAGCCCCAGGCGGTCGCGGTCCAGTTCCACGCCGAGACCGGGACCGGTGGGCACGGCGACCGAGCCGTCCACGAAGTCGAGCGCCCCGGGCGCGACAATGTCCTGGTCCTTCCAGGGGTAGTGCGTGTCGCAGGCGTAGGTGAGGTTCGGCGTCGCGGCCGCCAGGTGCACCATCGCCGCCAGCGAGATCCCGAGGTGGGAGTTGGAGTGCATCGAGAGCCCCAGCCCCCACGTGTCGGTGATCCCGCCGAGCTGGGCCGACCGGCGCAGGCCGCCCCACAGGTGGTGGTCGGACAGCACGACCTGCACCGCGTCCGCGGCGATCGCGGGCGGGAGGTGCTCGAAGGCGATCACGCACATGTTCGTCGCCAGGGGTACGGCGGTGCGCGCGGCCACCTGCGCCATGCCCTCGATCCCCGGTGTGGGGTCCTCGAGGTACTCGACCACCCCCTCCAGCCGGTCCGCGACCGCGACCGAGGTCTCCGGGGTCCAGGCGCCGTTGGGATCCAGCCGCAGTGGCATCCCCGGGAACGCCTCGGCGAGCGCCTCGATCGCCGCGCACTCCTCGTCCGGGGGAAGGACGCCGCCCTTGAGCTTGAGCGAGCCGAAGCCCCAGCCGTCGACCATCCGCCGCGCCTGGGCCACCAGCTGCTCCGGCGAGAGCGCCTCGCCCCAGGCGTCGGCGTCCAGCCCCGGGTGGCCGGCCCACTTGTAGAACAGGTACCCGCTGAACGGGACCCGGTCGCGGACCGCGCCGCCGAGCAGGTCGCTGACCGGCACCCCCGCCGCCCGGCCCTGCAGGTCGTGGCAGGCGACCTCGAAGGGGGAGTGCACGGTGTCCACCGCCGAGCTCACGTCCAGCATCCCGCCGAAGGACGCCCCCGCGCCGCCCGTCTCCCGCCCGAGCACGGCGGCGACCAGCCGTCGCAGGCCGTGGATGTCGTAGGGATCGTGACCGGGCAGGGCCTCGGCCACCGCGGTGAGCCGCGCCAGGTGGGTCTCGTCGGCGTAGGTCTCGCCGAGCCCGAGCAGCCCGTCGTCGGTGTGCACCTCGACGACCGCGCGCAGCGCCCACGGCTGGTGCACGCCCACCACGTTGAGCAGCGGCGGGTCGGCGAACGCGACCGGGGTGACCGCGACCCGGGAGATGCGGCTGGGGCTCACCGGGCGGGCTTCACGGCCAGGATCGGCACGTCCAGCTCGAGCAGCAGCCGCTGGGCGTCGCTGCCCATCACCAGCTTGCCGACCGGCGAGCGGCGCCGGATGCCGAGGACGACCATGCGGGCGTCGTACTGCTCGACGGCGGCGGTGAACGCCTCGAGCAGGTCCGCACCATGCTCGGGCTGGTCCAGGCTCGCGCGCACGCCGAGCGCGTCGGCGCGGGCGAGCACCTTGGCCGCCGTGTCCTCGTCGATCTGGTCGGTGTCGACGTGCTGGCCCCGCCGGGTGCTGTTGAGCACCACGACGGCCTCGTCGTGGGCGGCCGCCTCGGCCAGTCCGGCCTCCAGCGCCGCGTCGCCGACGGGCGTCGGGACGTAGCCGATCAGGATGGTCATCGCAGGGATTCCTCTCGCTCGGGCGCGCTCGCGATGGACGTACGGCGCCTCAGTCTGAGATGGGCCAGCCGCAGCAGCGGGAGCAGGGCGGCGACCAGGAACATCGCCAGGATGGTGCCGGAGATCGGCCGGGTGACGAATCCGAGCGGGTCGCCGTCGAAGATGATCAGCGCGCGGCGCACGTTGTCCTCCAGGATCGCGCCGAGCACGAACGCGAGCACCATCGGGCCGGGCTCGAAGCCGGTCTTCTTCATCAGGTAGCCGACGACGCCGAAGGCGATCATCACGAAGATGTCGAAGGTGGAGTTGTTGATCGTGTAGACGCCGAGCACCGTGATGAGGACGGTGATCGGCGCCAGGATCGCCGGCCGCACCCGCAGGATCCGGACGAAGATGCCCACCAGCGGCAGGCTCAGCGCGAGCAGGATCAGGTTGCCGACGTACATGGAGTTCACCACGCCCCAGAACAGGTCCGGGCGCTCCTCCAGCAGCTGCGGGCCGGGGGTCACGCCGAGCACCAGCAGGGCGGCGAAGAGCATGCCCATCGACGCGTTGGCCGGGATGCCCAGGGTGAGCAGCGGGATGAAGGAGGAGGTGGCGGCCGCGTTGTTGGCGGTCTCCGGCGCCGCGACGCCCTCGATCGCACCGCGGCCGAAGCGCTCGGGGGTCTTGGAGGTGCGCTTCTCGGTGGCGTACGCCGCCAGCGAGGACATCACCGCGCCGCCGCCCGGAAGCACGCCGAGGAAGAAGCCGATGACCGAGCCGCGGCCGATGGCGCCCTTGGCCTGGTTGAGGTCCTTCCGCGAGGGCCACACGTTGGAGACAGTGGCCGGCACGTGCGCCTTCCCGTGCCGCTCCTCGAGGTTGTAGAGGATCTCGCCGACGCCGAAGAGGCCCATCGCGACCACGACGAAGTCCAGGCCCTCGGCCAGCTGCAGGCTGTCGAACGTGAAGCGCTCGGCGCCGCTGAAGGTGTCCCGGCCGACCGTGGCCAGCAGCAGCCCGACCGCGGCGGCGATGAGCGCCTTGACCGAGTTGCCGCTGCCGATGGTGGCGATGAGCAGGACGCCGAGCAGCGCGAGGGCGGCGTACTCCGCGGGACCGAAGTCCAGCGCGAAGCTGGCGACCAGCGGCGCCGTCAGGCTGAGCGCGATGATCGCGACGGTGGCGCCGACGAACGAGCCGATGGCCGCGATGCCGAGCGCCGTACCCGCCTTGCCCTGCTTGGCCAGGGCGAACCCGTCGAAGACGGTGACCACCGAGGACGCCTCGCCCGGGAGGCGGAGCAGGACCGAGGTGATGGTGCCGCCGTACTGCGCGCCGTAGTAGATGCCGGCGAGCATGATGACCGCCGCGACCGGGTCGACGGTGACCACGATCGGCAGGAGGATCGCCATGGTGGCGGCCGGGCCGAGGCCGGGCAGGACGCCGATCAGCATGCCGATGACGACGCCGACCAGGCAGTAGAGCAGGTTCTCCGGCTGGGTGACGACGGCGAAGCCGTCCAGGAACGCGGTCATGACCGGCCCCCTCTCACAGCAGGTGGGGCAGCGGGATCCGCAGCCCGTAGAGGAACAGGAGGTAGAACGCCGCGACGGTGCCGACCGACACGACGATCGTGGAGCGCCAGGACTCGCCGCCGAGGAAGCGCAGCCAGATCACGCACAGCGCCAGCGAGGGAAGCTCGAAGCCGATGACCGGGATGAGCGCGCCGAGGCCGATGAAGGTGAGCACACCCACCAGCGGCAGCAGGCTGGTCCGGGTGAACCGCTCGTCGTCGGTGAGGCGCCGACCGGTCACGAGGAGCACCAGCGAGAGCGCCGTGATGACCAGCGACACCACCAGCGGCCAGAGGCCCGGTCCGGGCGCCCGGAGGGTGCCGAGGCCGTAGCCGTAGGAGAGCACCGACCCGGTGACGCCGATCGCCAGGGTGACCAGGGCTGCGACGGTCTGGTACGTCGGCCCGCCGGCCGGCGGCCGCTGCTCCTCCAGCTCCTGGGCGACCTCGGCCTCGAGCTCGGCCAGGACGTCCGGCTCGCCGCCGGGGGTCCGCTCGCGCTCGTTGCTCATCGGTCGGTCCTTCACACTCGTCCGGCTCATCAGCTCGCGTCGCCCAGGTCGATGCCGTACTGCTCGACCAGGTCGGCGTAGCGCTTCTTGTCCGACTCGACCTGCTGGACGACCTCCTCGCCACTGATCTCCATCGGGGTCAGCGAGTTCTGCTCGTTGAACTGCTTGTAGGCGTCGGTCTGGAAGGTCTTCTGCATCGCGTCGGCGATCGTGCTCTTCACGTCGTCGGGGGTGCCCTTGGGCGTGGTCATGAAGCGGTACTGGTAGACCTCGACGTCCAGGCCCTGCTCGGTGGCGGTGGGCACGTCGGGCAGGTAGTCGATCCGCTCGGGGCTGAAGACGGAGAGGGCGGTGAGCTTGCCGGACTCGATGTTCTCCCGGGCCTCGCCGACCTGCAGGCAGGCGGTGTCGACCTGGTTGCCCAGCAGCGCGGTGAGCGCGGGCGAGCCGCCGTCGAACGGCACCGGCTCGGAGTCGACGTCGGCGGTGGAGAAGGTCAGCGCGCAGGCGAGCTGCGACCCGGTGCCGACGCCGGTGGTGCCGTAGGTGATCTTCTGGTCGGCGTTCTTGATGTCGTCCAGGGAGGTCCAGCCGGTCTGCTTGTTCGTGACCATCACGTAGTCGTCGCGGGAGACGCCGCCGACCACGTCGAAGTCGTCCAGGTTGGTGACCTCGTCCGGGGACACCGCCAGCGGGGTGATCGCGAAGAGTGAGGCGTTCTGGATTGCGATGGTCGAGCCGTCGGGTGCCGCCTTCTGCACCTTTGCCGCCGCGAGCGCGCCGTTGGCGCCCTCGTTGTTGATCACCGGGAAGGACTGGCCGAGCTCGTCGGACAGGCCGGTCGAGACCGCGCGGGAGATCAGGTCGCTGGAGCCGCCGGCCGACGCGCCGACGTACATCTCCACCGAGCCGGACGGGTAGTCGCCCCCGCCCCCGCCGCCGGTGGTCGTCTCGACGCCGCCACAGGCGGACAGGGTGAGGGTCGCGGCGGCGGCCACGGCCGCGAGGCTCAGGTGCTGCTTGCGCATCGGGGACTCCTTGGGTTCTGGGCCCGAGAGGGGTGTGAGGCCCGACACTAGGTTCGGGCGATGATGCCCGTCCAAGCCCGATTTCGCATGGACTGATATACGTCGTGCATCGTAGGGTCGCGGCGTGCTCACCTTGGACCAGGTCCGCGCCTTCGTCGCCGTCGCGGAGGAGCTGCACTTCGGGCGGGCGGCGGAGCGGCTGCAGATGACCCAGCCGCCGCTCTCCCGCCAGATCCAGAAACTGGAGCGGACCGTGGGTGCCCAGCTGCTGGAGCGGGACAACCGACGGGTCGAGCTGACCGGGGCCGGGGTGGCGTTCCTCGACGAGGCCTACCGCCTGCTCACCCTGGTCGAGGGAGCCGGGGACCTGGCGCGGAGGGTGGACGCCGGCGCCGCGGGCGTCGTACGCATCGGTTTCACCGCCGTCTCCGCGATCTCCCTCCTGGGCCCGCTGCTGCGCCGGCTGGCCGCCGAGCTGCCCGACGTGGACGTGCTGCTGTCCGAGCGGGTGACCAACGCCCAGGTCGAGGGGATCCGCCGGGGCGAGCTGGACATCGGGCTGGCCCGGCCGCCCTTCGACACCGAGCTGCTGCGCTCGCGGGTGGTGTTGCGCGAGCCGCTCATGGCGGTCGTGCCGGAGGGCTCGCCGCTCTCCGGGCTGGGCCGCCCGCTCACGCCGGCCGACTTCGAGGGGCTGGCGGTCATCGGCTATCACCCCGACCAGTCGCGGTACTTCCACGAGCTGACCGTGCGGTTCCTCGCCAACGCGCACCCGCGGATCGAGCAGCGGGTGCACCAGGTGCTCACCGCGATCCTGCTGGTCGCTGCCGACCGGGGCGTCGCGCTCGCTCCCGCCTCCGCCGCGTCGCTGGGGGTCGCCGGGGTCGCGTTCGTCCCGCTCGACCACGGGGGCGGCGACACCCGCCTCGACGTCGACCCCGAGCGCCCGGTCGAGCTGCACGCGATCTGGTCGCGCGAGGCCGTCACCCCGGTCGTACGCCGGGTGCTCGGGGTCGTGGAGAGCGTCGCGGGCTGAGGCCCACGGGCGCCCGGTGGTCGAGCTGCTGTCGGTGGTCGAGCTTGTCGAGACCACCCGGGTCGGGACGGTTTGGCGCCCGTTACCTGATCGTGACCCGGATCGGTGTGGATGAGGGTCGTTTGCCGGGTGGGAGTGTCGGTGGCGCCTGGAAGAGTCCGGGTATGTCGACCAAGCCGCTGCATCCGAGCCACCCGGTGGCCGCTGCGGTCGCGCGCATCGAGACCGAACTCTCGCAGGCGGCCGGGGTGCCGGTGTGGTCCATGGCCGCGGAGGAGGCCGGGGAGGTGTTGGAGGCGTTGACCCGGGCCCGGGCGCAGGCCGATGCGCTGTTGTTGCGGGTGCTGCGCCAGGCCGAGTCGGTGGAGACCGGTCTGGAGACCGGCGCGACGTCGACGACGAACTGGTGGGCCCACCGGATGCGGATGGTCCGCCGCGACGCGCACGCGCTCCGGCGGTTGGCGACCCAGGTCGAGGCCCACCCCGCGGTCGCCGAGGCGTTGGAGTCGGGTCGGATCCTGACCGACCAGGCCCGCGCGATCACCGAGGCGTTGGAGCAGGTGCCGGAGGATGCGGAGGCGTGGGTGCTGCCCGCCGCCACGGAGCGGATGCTGGACCTGGCGGCCGATCACGACGCCAAGGACCTGCGGGTGCTGGGGCGGCGGCTGTTGGAGGTGGTCGACCCCGCGGCCGCGGACGCCGAGGAGGCCAAGCGTCTGGAGGCCGAAGAGCGCGCCGCGCGGGAGCGGGTCGGGTTCGGGATCCGGGACTCCGGTGACGGCACCATGCGGGGCTGGTTCACCCTCCCCACGGCGCAGGGGGAGATGCTGCGCCGCCAGGTCCACGCGATCGCCTGGTCCAAACACACCACCCAACCGGCACAGCCCGCAGCTGGACACAGCGACCACGACGCGGACGCCGTGGACGGTGCGGTCGACCCGGTCCAGGCCCAGCGGCACCGGCCGCTGTCGCGCACGGGGCTGGGTGAGGCGTTCTGCGAGCTGATCGAGTCCCGCCCCGCCGACACCCTCCCCACCAGCGGCGGGATATCCGCGACCGTGGTGGTGACCATGGAGCTGGAGACCCTGCTGGGCGGGTTGAAGGCAGCATCCCTGGACACCGGGTCCAAGATCACCGCCGGCCAAGCCCGACGCCTGGCCTGCGAGGCCGGGATCATCCCGATCGTCCTCGGCGGACCCTCGGTGGTGTTGGACATGGGCCGCCGGCGCCGGTTCCACACCCCCGCGCAACGGATCGCCATGGGTGTCCGCGACGGCGGCTGCTCCGCCGCGGGCTGCGACATGCCCGCCGACAAGTGCCAGGCCCATCATGAGACACCGTGGTCGAAGGGCGGCTCCACCAGCGTGAAAGACGGCCGGTTCTACTGCCCCTCTCACCACCAGATGATCCACGACCCCGCCTACCAGCACCACCTCGACAAACACGGCAAAGTCCGCTTCACCCGACGCACGTGAGCAGCCACCTACCGACGAAGACTGGTCTCGACAAGCTCCACCAGCGGAGAGGAGTCCACGCGACCCGTGTGAAGACGGCTGGGCGGCATCCGGCGCCTGCAGTATGGAAGGCGGTACTGTCGGGGCGGTCCGCGGAGGTCAAGTAATGGTTCGACAGGTCTCAGGCAGTACCGACGAGCAGGCTCTCGCTCGTTTCCTGCGCTGGTACCGCAGGCCCGAAGTTGGCGGGCATGCGCTACGCAAGGAGCCGCGCCCCTCCAGTTGGAATCGGGCCACGGACCCGGACCAAGTCAGACTCAGAGAGTATCTGGACGACACGGCGGAGCTCATCGCCGATTCGGCAGCAAACAGCGCTCCCTGGACGTTGGCACTGAACGTCGGTCTCCCGGCGGGCCGCTCCCTTCACGCAGCTGCCGACCTCGACAACTACGGCCTTCCTGTGGCGAGCCGGTTGCGCAACGGTCACCTGGTTTCGGTCTGGTGCGCCAAGCGTCATGCCGCCGTGTCAACCATTGCCGCCGAGCCTGCTGAGGAGACCTCCAGCCCGGCAGACGTCCATGCCGTTCGCACGAGCGTGGCTGCGGACACCAGGGCTTACAAAGAGAAGGTCCGCGACGCCGTGAGCACGGCCGATGAGCTGCCCGAGGGTGACGTGCAACTGCAGATCGCCTTCGCAACTGGACCGGGTCGGAACTGGCTGAATCTGTGGAAGCCCACGATCGATGCATTGGATCCGATCCTGGGGCGAAGCCAGCCCGAGCGGGAGTGGCATCCACAAGACGGGCGGATCGTGGATCTCGGGCTGCACGTCCATCAAGACGTGTCGCTCGTTCATGACGTGGTGATCGGCATCGCCGCGCGAACGCAAGCCGATTGACCGTCCGGGAGGGGCGATCCTGGTGAAAGCCCCCGCGCCGTGTGCAGAAATGCACCCGCCCGGGTGCGGAGGCCGATGGGCGTGGGGAGTGATACCCGGAGGGCATCAGCCAATCCAAAATCGGGCTTGGACAGGCATCGTGCACCGTTCCTAGCGTGTGGGCATCGCCCGCCACCAGTGAAGGAACGCGACGTGACCGACTACAGCCCCACCGACCTGGCCGCCCAGCTCAAGAGCGGGCTGCTGTCCTTCCCGGTCACCCACTTCACCGACGACCTGGAGTTCGACGAGGCGGGCTACCGCAAGCACCTGTCCTGGCTGGCGGAGTACCCCGTCGCCGGGCTCTTCGCCGCCGGCGGCACCGGCGAGGGCTTCAGCCTGACCCTGGAGGAGACCGACACGGTGGTCCGTACGGCGGTCCAGGAGGTCGCGGGCGCCGTACCCGTCATCGCGTCGGCCACCGGCAACACCAAGAACGCGATCACCCAGGCCCAGGCGGCCGAGGAAGCGGGCGCGGACGGGCTGCTCCTGATGCCGCCGTACCTCACCGAGGCGGGCCAGCGCGGCCTGGTCGAGCACGTCAGCCAGGTCTGCGCCGCCACCGGCCTCGGCGTGGTCGTCTACTCCCGGGCCAACGCGGTCCTGCGCGACGTCTCCGTCGCCGAGGTGGCCGACCGCAACCCCAACCTGATCGGTTTCAAGGACGGCGTCGGCAACGTCGAGCAGATGACCCGCACCTACGCCCGCGTCGGCGACCGGCTCACCTACATCGGCGGGCTGCCCACCGCGGAGACCTTCGCGCTGCCGCTGCTCCAGCTCGGTGTGAGCACCTACTCCAGCGCGCTGTTCAACTTCCTCCCCGGCTGGGCGGTCGAGTTCTACGAGGCCGTGCGCGCCGAGGACCGCGAGGAGGTCTACCGTCGGCTCAACGAGTTCGTGATCCCCTACCTCGACATCCGTGACCGGACCCCCGGCTACGCGGTGTCGATCGTCAAGGCCGGGCTCGCCGCGATCGGCCGCCCCGCGGGGCCGGTCCGGCCGCCGCTCACCGACCTGAGCCAGGAGGAGCAGGACAACCTGCGCGAGCTCATCACCCGAGTCTCCTGACCCGAACCGGAGAGGTTTCCCCCATGACCGAGGCCACGTCCATCATCGCCGGCACCGAGCAGCCCACCGCCGACGTCGCCGCCGCCTGCGCGGCCGCCGCGGAGGCGTTCGCGACCTACCGCACCACCACTCCCGACCAGCGCGCCGACTTCCTGGAGACGGTCGCCGCGGAGATCGAGGCCGACAAGGAGCCGATCATCGAGGCCGCCGTCCGCGAGAGCGGCCTGCCCGAGGCGCGCATCACCGGCGAGGTCGGTCGTACCACGGGCCAGCTGCGGATGTTCGCCCGCGTCGTGCGCCAGGGCGACCACCTCGGCGTCCGGATCGACCCCGCGATGCCCGACCGCGAGCCGCTGCCGCGCCCCGACATCCGGCAGCGCATGGTCCCGCTCGGCCCGGTCGCCGTCTTCGGCGCCAGCAACTTCCCCCTCGCGTTCTCCACCGCCGGCGGCGACACCGCCTCCGCGCTCGCGGCCGGCTGCCCGGTGGTGGTGAAGGGCCACCCGGCGCACCCGGTCACCGGCACTCTGGTCGCCCGCGCGATCGTCCGGGCCGTCGAGCAGGCCGGTCTCCCGGCGGGCGTCTTCTCCTTCGTCCTCGGCGGCACCGAGACCGGCCAGGAGCTGGTCCGCGACCCGCGGATCACCGCGGTCGGCTTCACCGGCTCCCGGCGCGGTGGTCTCGCCATCGCCCAGACCGCGGCCGAGCGTCCGGTCCCGATCCCGGTCTCCGCCGAGATGTCGGCGATCAACCCGGTCGTCGTCCTCCCCGGCGCGCTCGAGCGGGCCGACATCGACGCGCTCGCCACGGCGTACGTCGGCAGCCTCACCCTGGGCGCGGGCCAGTTCTGCACCAACCCGGGCCTGATGTTCCTCCCTGCCGGGGAGGCGGGCGACGCCTTCCTGCGCGCCGCAGGTGCGGCGGTCGCGGAGGCCACCGGCCAGCAGATGCTCACGCCGGAGATCGCCGAGGCCTACCGCAGCGGCGCCGCCACCCTGCGCGAGCTCGACGGCGTCCGCGTCGTCGGGCAGGGCAACGAGGGCGGCGAGAACGCCCCCGCCCCGCAGGTCGTCGAGTCCAGCGTCCTGGAGGTGCCGGTCACCGACGAGGTGTTCGGCTCCGCCGGTGTCGTGGTGCGGTACGACGCCCTCGAGGACCTCCTGCCGCGGCTGCGCGGCCTGGAGGGCCAGCTGACGGCGACCGTGCACGCCGACGCGGACGACGACGGCGACGTCGAGCTCGCGCGCGAGCTGCTGCCCGTGCTGGAGGAGAAGGTCGGCCGGATCCTCTTCAACGGCTGGCCGACCGGTGTCGAGGTGGGCCACGCGATGGTCCACGGCGGCCCCTACCCGGCCACGTCCGACGCCCGCACCACCAGCGTCGGCAGCCTGGCGATCGAGCGCTTCCAGCGGCCGGTCGCCTACCAGGACGTGCCGGAGGCGCTGCTGCCCGACGCGGTCCGCGACGCCAACCCGTGGGGCCTGACCCGCCGCGTCGACGGGACGCTCGAGACGTGACCGCCACCATCGCGAAGGTCGAGGTCGTGCCGGTCGCCGGGCACGACTCGATGCTGCTGAACCTCAGCGGCGCGCACGGCCCGTTCTTCACCCGGAACCTCGCCATCGTCACCGACTCCGAGGGTCGCGAGGGCGTCGGCGAGGTCCCGGGCGGCGAGGCGATCGCCGCCACCATCGCCGACGCCGCCGACCTGCTCGTCGGCCGGCCGGTGCTGCGCTACCGCTCGCTGCTGCGGGAGGTGGCGACGGCGTACGCCGACCGCGACGCCGGCGGCCGGGGCCTGCAGACCTTCGACCTGCGCACCACCGTGCACGCGGTGACCGCGCTGGAGTCCGCCCTGCTCGACCTGGCCGGTCAATCGCAGGGTGTCCCGGTTGCGGAGCTGCTCGGCGACGGCCAGCAGCGCGAGACGGTGCCGATGCTGGGCTACCTGTTCTACGTCGGCGACTCCGACCGCACCGACCTGCCCTACCTCCGCGAGCCGGCCGGCGCCGACGACTGGGAGCGGCTGCGACGCGAGGAGGCGCTGACCCCCGAGGCCGTCGTACGCCTCGCCGAGGCCGCCCGCGACCGCTACGGCTTCGCCGACTTCAAGCTCAAGGGCGGCGTGCTGCCCGGTGAGGAGGAGGTCGCCGCGGTCACCGCGCTGCACGAGCGCTTCCCCGACGCGCGGATCACCCTCGACCCCAACGGCGGGTGGCTGCTGGCCGACGCCGTCCGGCTGCTGCGCGATGCCGGCGACGTGCTCGCCTATGCCGAGGACCCGTGCGGCGCCGAGGGCGGGTTCTCCGGTCGCGAGGTGATGGCGGAGTTCAAGCGCGCGACCGGGCTGCGGACGGCGACCAACATGATCGCCACCGACTGGCGGCAGATGGCGCACGCGGTGCGGACCGACGCGGTCGACATCCCGCTGGCCGACCCGCACTTCTGGACCATGGCCGGGTCGGTCCGGGTGGCCCAGCTCTGCCACGACTTCGGGCTCACCTGGGGCTCGCACTCCAACAACCACTTCGACGTGTCGCTGGCGATGTTCACCCACGTCGGCGCGGCCGCGCCGGGGGAGATCACCGCGCTGGACACCCACTGGATCTGGCAGGACGGACAGGGCCTCACCGTCGACCCGCTGCGGATCGAGGGCGGCGCCATCCGGGTGCCGACCGAGCCAGGCCTGGGCGTGACCCTGGACCGGGACCGGGTGGCCGAGGCGCACGAGCTCTATCGAGCGCACGGCCTCGGCGCGCGCGACGACGCGGCGGCGATGCAGTACCTCGTGCCCGACTGGGCCTTCGACCCCAAGCGGCCCTGCCTGGTGCGCTGACCTCAGAGCCCCTTCGCCAGCCCGATCAGCCGGTCCAGCACGCTCTCGCCGGAGGTGCGCAGCCCGTTGTGCTCGTGCTCGTTGGTGATCCACGGATGCACGCGCGGCAGCAGGCCGGCGGTGCGCAGCGACAGCTCGCGGTCCACGAACGCGTCGTCGTAGTAGACGCACGCCGCCACGGGTACGTCGGCCCGACGCAGCGCCTCCTCGTCGTAGAGCCGGGGCCACTCGTGCGCCGCCAGGAGGTCCGCGAGGTCGGCGTACTGACGCAGCGCGCCCCGCTGCTCGAAGTGCCACGGGTAGATGTGCTCGCCGGTCAGCAGCAGCTCGTCGGCCTCGAAGTCGTCGGGCCGGACCCGCTGTGCCGACCAGCCGCTCGCGCCGCCGTCGGTGCAGGAGGACTCGTGCAGGAAGGTGTAGATCGGGTTGCGCGCGCTGAAGGGGAGGAGCGCGTGCACGTCGTGCGCGAACGCGGGCGCCATCGGGTCGAGCTCGAGCAGGAAGTGCAGCCGCTCCGCGCCGCCGTCCATGCCGAGGTTGCTGCCGATGGTGCGCAGCAGCTCCGGCGTCAGGCGATCGCCGCCGGGGAGGGTGATCGCGCCGTCGCGGGCCAGGTCGAGCGCGGCACGGAAGCGGTCGCGGTCGCCGGGGTGACGGTCGAAGTAGCGCTGCGACTTCTCCCGCATTACCGCGTAGGTCGCCGAGTAGACGGTGTCGGCGGGCACCCCGACGGCCGGCAGCCCGCCGGTGATGTGCACCGCGGCGAGGCTGTCGGGGGCCAGGCAGAGGTACGTCGTGGAGGTGAAGCCGCCGAAGGACTGGCCGAGCAGGCTCCACCGATCCGCGCCCAGGTGCTCGCGCAGCAGCTCGCAGTCGCGGACGATCGCGTCCGCGCGGTAGTGGGTGAGGCGCTCGGCCTTCTCCTGCACCGTGTCGCCGGGGATCCGGTCGATGCCGCCGATCGGCGTGGAGCGCCCGGTGCCGCGCTGGTCGAGCAGGATCAGCCGGAAGTCCCGCAGCGCCCTGTCGATCCAGGCCGGCTGGTCCCACGGGTTCGGTCGAGGGCTCTCCGAGCCGGGCCCGCCCTGGAGGTAGACGAGGAACGGCAGCGTCTCCCCGCCCTCGCGCCACACCTCGCGGGCGTAGAGGCCGATCGTCTCGCCGCCGGGGTCGGCATGGTCGAGGGGCACGTCGATGCGATGGTCGCGACGGGGCATGTCGCGATCATCCCACTCAGCGCTGGAGCGTCTCCGGCGCCGCCAGCCACAGGGGTACGGCGAGCAGGCTGACCGCCGCCGTCGCGCCGAACGCCCATCCGTATCCCGCCGCGTCCGCGACCAGCCCGACCAGGATCGGGCCGAGGATCGCTCCCGCGTCCTGGGACATCTGGAAGGTGCTGAGCACCGTGCCTCCGCTCCGGTCGGTTCCGATGACGTCCGCGACGCTGGCCTGCTGGCCGGGGTTGACCATGCCCGCGCCGACGCCGCTGAGCGCGGAGAGGGCGAGCAGCACCGGCAGCTGGTGGGCGATGCCCATCGGCGCGAACGCGACCGCGGTGACGACCAGGCCGCCGAGGATCAGCGGTCGACGGCCGATGCTGTCCGCGCCCCGGCCGGCGAGCTGGAGGGTGATCGCGGTTCCCGCTGCGGCGACGGCGAGCGCCACCCCTGCGACCCAGGGGGCGTCGTGGACGGCGACCACGAGCTGGGGGAGCACCGCCACCCGCACGCCGAAGTTGCACCAGCCGTTGGCGAAGCCGGACCCGAGCGCGGCCCGGTAGGCGGGGTGGGTCAGCGCCTCCCGCACGTGCATGGGCGCGCGCTCACCCCCGGACTCGGTGGCCGGGCGGAGCCGGGCCCCGGAGAGGCGTACGGCGACCACCGTGGCCGCCGCCACCAGCGCGACGGCGTACGCGATGAACGGCACCCGCAGGCCGAAGCCGGCCAGCGCACCGCCGAGCACCGGCCCGAGCATGCCGCCGATGAGGAAGGCGCTGGCATACATCGACGAGACCCGGCCGCGCAGGCGCGGCGGGGCGAGCCGGACCAGCAGCGCCATCGCGGAGACGGTGAACATGGTGGAGCCGATGCCGCCGAGGCCGCGCAGCACGAGCAGCTGGGCGTAGGACTGCGCGAACGCGGTCGCCAGCGAGGATGCGGCGACGATGAGCAGGCCGGTCAGGTAGACCGGCCGCTCGCCGAGCCGCTGCACGAGCGCGCCCCCGGCCGGGGCGAAGACCAGGCGGAAGAACGCGAACGCCGAGACCACGACCGACGCGGCCGCCACGCCGACGTCGAAGCTGCGGGCGTACGCCGGCAGCACGGGGCTGACCAGGCCGTAGCCCACCGCGATCACGAACGCCGCGGCCACCAGCACCCGGATCTCACCGGGGATCTCCGAGCGCCGCGCCACGTGCCCGAGCCTAGGTGGCCGTCCCGACCCGGATGACAGTCCATCCCAAAGTCTCTGGCAACGGATCTCATGGGAGAGCATAATCAAAAACATGCTCGATATCGCTCCGACTCCCGTCGCGGTCACGCCGACCGCGATGCTGGAGCGCGTGCGCGAGGTCCGCGCTGCTCGCCGCCGTGCCGGGTGCGAGGAGCTGCTGCTGGCCGTCGAGTGGGCTGACGCCCACCCGGAGCTGTCGCCTTCCCCTCATGCCGAGCGCCGCTCCATCCGGCGCGCCCAGGACGCGGGGTGGATGGCCGCATCGACACCGGGGGCCGATGTCGAGGGTGCGCGAGCGTGGGGCGAGGAGGAGCTCGACGCGTGGGTGCCGGGCTTCGACTGGGCGAGCGGCGCGTCGTTCGCCGCCGCGCTCGGGACCTCCACGGCAGCGGGGGAGCGGATGATCCGCGAGGCGCTCTTCCTCCGGCACCGGATGCCCCGGATCTGGCGACAGGTGCAGGCTCACGAGATCGAGGCCTTCCGGGCCCGACGGATCGCCGCCGCGCTCTACGCCCGGCCCGCGGACATCGTCGACCACCTCGACCGCGTGCTCGAGCCGATCGCCGCCACCATCGGCGAGCGAGGCCTGGAGCAGAGGATCGACGAGGCCGAGCTGCTCCTCGACGCCGAGCAGCGCGAGCTCGAGCAGCTGGAGGCCCTGGACGCCGTTGGCGTCGAGCTCGACGAGGCATCCATCGGGCACACCGGGATCGCGACCATGCAGATCCGCGCAGAGTGGAAGGACCTCTCCGACTTCGACGACGCGGTCGCCGCGGTGGCCAAGGCGCTGGCCGAGCGGGCCCGGGCGCTCGACCTGCCGGTCGAGTCGCGTGACGTCCGACGAGCCCAGGCGCTCGGTTGGCTGGCCGACCCGGCCCGGGCTGCCGCGCTGCTCGCCGATCCCACCGCGTCGGTCGAGACCTTCCGCACCGCCTCCCAGGGGCCCGGCGGCCGGCCGAGCGTGATCGAGCTCGTCGTCCACCTCACCGGCGATGCGCTGCTCGGCCCCGACCCCGTCGCGACCCTCGACCACGCGGCCGTCCGCACGCTGCTCGCCCAGCAGGTGGCGGCATGGTGTGCGCGGCCGGAGACCGACGTCCGCGTCCGCCCGGTCATCGACCTCACCCGGCACGTGCGCAGCAGCGCCACCACCGTCACCGACGTGATGGCGCTGCGCGCGGCTCTCGCACAACCGACCTGTGCCTTCCCCCACTGCCACCGACGGGCCGTCCGATGCGACAAGGACCACCTGGTCCCGACGAGCGAGGGCGGCGCGTCCTGTGACTGCAACCTGGTCCCGAAGTGTCGACATCACCATCGACTCAAGACCTTCGCCGGGTGGAGCTATCGCCGGGTCGGCCCGACGGAATACCTCTGGACCGAGCCGCACGGCATGGTGTTCCTCCGCACCGGCGAGGCCACCCTCGACCTGACCGACCATGTGTCGATCACCCTGCGCGACCGGCCCGGCTGGGACGGCTGCAGCCACGACGCGCCGGCGGCGTAGCCTCACCCCGTGCCCACCGTCCTGCTGCTCGGCGGAACCGCCGAGGCGCGCGAGCTCGCCGCGCTGCTCGTCGACTCCGGGATCGACGTGACCTCCTCGCTCGCCGGCCGGGTGGCGGACCCGCGGCTGCCCGTCGGGCCGGTCCGGATCGGGGGGTACGGCGGCGCCGAGGGCCTCCGGCGCCACCTCGTCGAGCAGCGGGTCACCCACGTCGTGGACGCCACCCATCCCTTCGCGGCGGGCATCAGCGCCAACGCGGCGGCGGCGTGCGCGGCGGCGGGCGTCCCGCTGGTGCGGCTGGAGCGGCCGGGCTGGGCCGCCGTACCCGGCTCGGATGCCTGGCACTGGGTCGCCGACCACGACGGGGCCGCCGCGGCCGCGGCCGCGCTGGGGAGCCGGCCGTTCCTCACCACCGGCCGGCAGTCGCTGGACCGGTTCACCGGCCCGCTCGCCGAGGCCGACGTCCTCGTCCGGGTGGTCGACGAGCCCGACCTCGCCCTCCCGCCGCGGTGGCGAGTGCGGCGCGACCGCGGCCCCTACGACCTCGACGGCGAGCGGGCCGTCCTGGAGGACCGCGACGTGTTGGTCACCAAGGACTCCGGCGGCACCTGGACCTGGCCCAAGATGCAGGCCGCGACCGAGCTCGACGTACCCGTGGTCGTGGTGCGCCGCCCACCCGCGCCGCCGGGCGTCCCGACGGTGCACGATGCCCGCGAGGTGCTCATCCGGCTCGGCTGACGAAGCGCCGCGCCAGGTGCGGGTGGCCGGCCCAGTGCACGTGCAGGTACGACGCGTGCAGGGTCGGCGTCGCCACCCCGGCCGCCACGCGCTGCGGCAGCCACCAGGCGGGCCGCCCCGCGGGCTCGCCGGAGAGGGCGGTGCGGTGGAACTCGTGCGCGGTGACCCGCTCGCCCGACCTGGACAGCAGGTCGTCGCCGGTCGCGGTCGCCTCGCGGTATCCGAGCGTGAGCCGCGGGGCCATCGCCGCGTCCACGTCGATCACCCCGGCCATCCGCGCCGGCTCCCCGGCCGGACCGCGCACGCTGCGGCACAGGTAGAGCAGCCCCGCGCACTCCGCGACCGTGGGCAGCCCGCCGGCCACGCGGCGTCGTACGTCGGCCAGCAGCGGGGCGTTCGCCCCCAGCACGGCGGCATGCATCTCGGGGAAGCCGCCGCCGAGGTAGAGCCCGGTCGTGCCGTCGGGCAGCGCCCGGTCGGCCAGCGGGTCCAGCGTGGTGACCTCGGCGCCCGCCGCCTCGAGCAGCTCGGTGGTCTCGGCGTAGCGGAAGGTGAACGAGCGTCCGCCGGCGACGGCGATCCGCGCGGGCGCGCACGGCTCCTCGCCGATCGCCTCGGCGGCCGACCACGGCTCCCCGGCGAGGTCTCGCGCGCCGCGGGCGAGCCGGACCACCGCGTCCAGGTCGACGCGCTCGGCCACCTGGTCGGCGAGCCGGTCCAGCGCTCGCGCCGCGTCGGCCCGCTCCTCGGCGGGGACCAGGCCGAGGTGGCGCGAGGGCGCCTCGATGCCGTCGTCGCGGCGGAGCACCCCGAGCACGGGTACGGCGTCGCCCAGGGCGCGCCGTACCTCCTCCGCGTGTCGCTCCGTGCCGGCCTTGTTGAGGATCACGCCGGCGATGTCGACCTCGGGCGACCAGGTGCGCAGGCCGTGCACCATCGCGGCGATGGTGCGAGAGGCGTGGGAGACGTCGACGACCAGCAGCACCGGGCTGCCGGTCAGGGTCGCGACGTGCGCGGTCGAGGCGAACCCGTCGGCGCCGAGCCGACCGTCGAAGAGGCCCATGACGCCCTCGACGACGGCGATGTCGGCGCCGGCGGCGCCGTGCAGGAGGAGTGGCACGATCCGCTGCTCGCCCACGAGGTAGGGGTCCAGGTTGCGGCCCGGGCGACCCGTGGCCAGGGCGTGGTAGCCGGGGTCGATGTAGTCGGGCCCCACCTTGTGGCCGCTGACCGTGTGGCCCGCGCGGCGCAGCGCCGCCATCAGCCCGGTGGCGACGGTGGTCTTGCCGTGGCCGCTCGCGGGGGCGGCGACGACCAGCCGCGGCAGACTCACCACTCGATGCCCCGCTGGCCCTTCTGGCCGGCGTCCATCGGGTGGGTGACCTTGCGCATCTCGGTGACCAGGTCGGCGGCGTCGACCAGTCGCTGGTCCGCGTCGCGTCCGGTGATCACCACATGCTGGTGTCCCGGACGGTCGCGGAGCGTGGCCACGACGTCGTCGACGTCGACCCAGCCCCACTTCATCGGGTAGGTGAACTCGTCGAGCAGGTAGAGGTCGTGACGCTCCTCGGCGAGCCGGCGCTTGATCTCCGCCCAGCCCTCGGCGGCCGCCGCGGCGTGGTCCTCCTCGGAGCCGGCCTTGCGCGACCACGACCAGCCCGAGCCCATCTTGTGCCAGGCGACCGGACCGCCCTCGCCGGTCTCCTCGTGCAGCGCGCCGAGCCGCTCGAGGACGGTCTGCTCGCCGATCCGCCACTTGGCGGACTTCACGAACTGGAAGACCCCGATGTCGAAGCCCTGGTTCCACCCGCGCAGCGCGAGCCCGAAGGCGGCGGTGGACTTGCCCTTCCCGTCGCCGGTGTGGACCGCGACGATCGGTCGGTTGCGGCGCTGCCGGGTGGTGAGGCCGTCGTCGGGTACGGCGGTCGGCTTGCCCTGCGGCATCAGGCTGCCCCCTTCCGGATCACCTCGGTGACGGCGGCGGCGCTGACCTCGCCGATCGGGACGTGCTGGGCGCGCAGGTGGGTGGCGAGCGTCTGCGCCAGCCCCATCCGGAACCGTCCGGTCTCGCAGTCGAGCACGACCGCGCCGACCTCCTGCGCGGCCAGGTGCGCGGCGGCGGCGTGCGCGCGCTGCAGGGCGTCCTCGCCCTGGGTCGCCCGGCCGTCGGTGACCACGACCAACAGCGGTCGGCGGCTCGGGTCGCGCAGCCGCTCCCGGCGGATCACGTCGGCCGCCTCGAGGAGGCCCTCCGCGAGCGGCGTACGTCCTCCCGCCGGCAGGTCGGTCAGCGCCCGCGCGGCCACGTCCACGCTGCCGGTCGGCGCCAACGCCACCTCGGCCCCGCGGTTGCGGAAGGTCACCAGGCCGACCCGGTCCCGGCGACGGTAGGCGTCGAGCAGCAGGCTGAGCACCGCGCCCTTCACCTGCTCCATCCGGCGCCGCGCGGCCATCGACCCGGAGGCGTCGACGCACAGCAGCACCAGGTTGGCCTCCCGCCCCTCGCGCCGGGCGACCCGGAGGTCGGCGGGCGCGAGCCGGAGCGGCCCGGCCGTGCGTCCCCGCGCGGCCTGGTGCGGGATCGACGCGCGCAGGGTCTCGCCGAGGTCGATGCTGCCCGGTCCGTGCTCCAGCGGCCGCGCGCCGACCCGCCGTCCGGTGCTCGTCCGGGCACGGCTGCGCCGCCCCTGGGCGCCGTCGCCGGTGCCCTCGACGGTGAAGAGGCGGGGGAGGTACGTCGCCCCCGGCGCCGCCACCCGCCCCGCCGAGTCGGCGCCAGTTCCCCCCGAGTCGGCGCTAGTTCCCCCCGAGTCGGCGTCAATTGACGCCGACTCGCCGTCAACTGGCGCCGACTCGGCATCGGGTGGGGGAGACGGGTCCGGGTCCGGTTCGGGCTGGGGGTCCGGGTCGGGGTCGTCCTCGTCGAGCAGGCGGTCGAGGAGGTCCTCATCGAGGCCGGGGGCGTCGAAGGGGTTGCGGCGGCGGCGGTGGGGGAGGGCGAGGAGGGCGGCGGTGCGGATGTCCTCCCGCAGCACGGAGGTACGGCGCTGCCAGGCGGCGTGGGCCACCGCGGCCCGCGCGACCACCAGGTCCGCGCGCATCCCGTCGACCTCGAAACCCGCGCAGACACGGGCGATCCGCCGCAGCACGGCGTCGGTGAGCGGCACCTGGGGCAGCAGCTCGCGGGCCGCGGCGATCCGCTCGGTGAGCGCGCGCTGGCGGTCGGCGTACTCCTTGGCGAAGCCCACCGGGTCGAGGTCGAAGGCCATCCGCCGGCGCACCACCTCGGCCCGCAGCGCGGGGTCGCGTGGCGCGCGCACCTCGACGGTGAGACCGAAGCGGTCCAGCAGCTGCGGCCGCAGCTCGCCCTCCTCGGGGTTCATCGTCCCGACGAGCACGAACCGGGCCGGGTGACTCACCGAGACGCCGTCCCGCTCGACCTGCGCGCGGCCGGTCGCGGCGGCGTCGAGGAGCACGTCGACCAGGTGGTCGTGGAGCAGGTTCACCTCGTCGACGTAGAGCAGCCCGCGGTGCGCCCGCGCGAGCAGCCCGGGGTCGTACTCCGCCCGCCCCTCGGTGAGCGCCTTCTCCAGGTGGATCGACCCGAGCAGCCGGTCCTCGGTGGCGCCGACGGGCAGCTCGACCAGGCGCACTCCGCGCTCGCTCACGACGGGCGAGGGGAACGGCGCGTCCGGCGAGGAGTCCGCCTCGGCGGGGTCGACGGAGAAGCGGTCGCCGTCGATCACCGCGATCGGGGGCAGCACCTCGGCGAGGCCGCGGACGGTCGTGGTCTTCGCCGTCCCCTTCTCCCCGCGCACCAGCACGCCGCCGATGCCGGGGTCGAGCGCCGCGAGGAGCAGCGCGAGCGTCATGTCGCCCTGAGCGTCGTCGGGGCCGACGACGGCCGTGAAGGGGTACTGCTGTGGCATCCGGGTCTCCCGCTCTTCCGCCAGCGTGGGGGCGGTGCGAGGCCGGTCTTCGGACTTCCCGCGGCCGAGGCATCACCTCGACGCGGGTCACCGCAGCGGGCCCTGTGCCGGACTCTCACCGGCTTCCCTGATTCTCCCCTCGCGGGGCACCTCGCACCTGTCTGCTCTTGTCGCAGGCCACCCTAGCGGTGCCACTCGGCGCCGACGACTGGCATCATGTCCGCGTGCCGGCCGCCCCTCCTCCGCTCACCGTCGTCGGGATCGGCGCGGACGGGTGGGAGTGCCTCGTCCCGGCGTCGCGGGAGGCCCTGGCCGCTGCCGCGACGGTGCTCGGCTCGCCCCGTCAGCTCGACCTGCTGCCGACCGCGATCACCGCCAGGCGGGTCGTGTGGCCCACGCCGCTGCGCGAGGGGCTTCCGGAGCTGCTCGCCTCCCTGGAGCCGCCGGTGGTCGCGCTTGCCTCGGGCGACCCGCTGGTGGCCGGCGTCGGCTCGACCCTGATCGACCTCGGGATCCCGGTCACCGTGCTGCCGCACGTCTCCTCCGCCGCCCTGGCCCGCGCCCGGATGGGCTGGCCGGCCGAGTCGTGCGCGGTGGTGCGGGTCGCGCGCCCCGACGCGGCGGAGGTACGGCGGGAGCTGGCGCCCGGGCGTCGCGTGCTCGTGCTCTCCCGAGACGCGACGACGCCCGGAGCCGTGGCGGTCCTGCTCAAGGAGGCGGGGTTCGGGGCGACCCGGATGACCGTGCTCGGCGACCTGGGATCCGCCGCGGAGAGCCGGGAGGAGACCACCGCGGAGGACGCGGACCTGGACCCGCCGCCGCTCCACGTGCTCGCCCTCGAGATCGACGGCGAGGGGGTCGCCAGCTGGGCGCCGGGGCTGCCGGACGACGCCTACGAGCACGACGGGCAGCTGACCAAGCGCGACGTTCGAGCGGCCGCGCTCGCCCGGCTCGCCCCGGTGCCGGGACAGCTGCTGTGGGACGTCGGCGCGGGCGCCGGGTCGGTCGGGATCGAGTGGATGCGCGCCCATCCGGGCTGCCGGGCGGTGGCGGTGGAGTCGCATCCCGAGCGGGTCGCGCGGAACCGCCGCAACGCCGTCTCCCTCGGGGTCCCGGGGCTCACCGTGGTCGAGGGCCACGCCCCCGCCGCCCTGGACGACCTGCCGCGACCCGACGCCGTCTTCGTCGGCGGCGGCGCCACGCGGGACGGCGTACTCGACGCGTGTCTGCGGGCTCTCTCACCCGGCGGTCGGCTGGTGGTGCACGGGGTGACCCTGGAGACCGAGGCGCTCCTGGCCGCCCGGCACGCGGAGCTCGGCGGCGAGCTCACCCGGATCTCGGTCGAGACGGCCGACGCGGTCGGGAGCTTCCGCGGCTGGGCGCCGGCCCGGACGGTGACCCAGTGGTGCTGGGTGGCCCCACCCGACCGGAGGTAGTGCGCTCACCACCGGCGAGCAAGGGTGGAGAGGTCATGCCCGCTATCGGAAGGAGAGACGAGTGCTCGCTCTCACCGAGAATGTCACCACGCTCGTCAACAAGCTCACGGAGGAGGACCCCGAGCTGTCGGGGCTCCGGATCGCCGTCGAGCCCGACGGACAGTCGCTGTCCGTCAGCCCCGCGACCGAGGCGCAGCCGGAGGACCAGACGATCGAGCAGGACGGCGCCAGCGTCTACCTCGACGCCTCGGCCGCCGAGCTGCTCGCCGACAAGGTCCTCGACTCCGGCGTCGACCAGGAGGGCAACATCCAGTTCGGGCTGGCCCAGCAGGCCTGAGCAGTACGGCGGCGAAAGGGGCGGCGCGGGTCGCGTGTCGCTCCTTTCGTCGTTGTGAGGCACGGTGACCCGGCGGGTTGAGTGGCTGCGTGGTCTCCGTTCTGATATCTCTTCGATCGTGAGTCGGATGGGCCGGCCCTCTCGGAGGGATGGCTGATGCGCAACCCCGGTCGTTCTGTGGCCCGAATTCTGGCGCTGGTCTTGCTGGCTTTGGGCGGCGTCCTTGGCGACCCGCCGACGCCGTCGGCCTTCGGGGCGGACTGCGTCTCCTTCCTGCGGCTGGACGCCGATATCTCTCCCAGCGTCGTGGCCCCGGGGCAGGTCGCGAGCACTACTGCCCGCTCGTACTTCGATCAGACCGGTGACACGTGTCAGCCCCCGTCGGAGACCGTCGACTGGTCGTTCAAGCTTTGGCTCAGCAACTGCGGGTACTTGCCACCACTGGCGTCGGGTACGACCACTATCACTGCGACCGATCCCCCAGGGAAGATCATCTTCGCGAAGGCACTCGCCATCCCCAAAGTGTGTCCTCCAGGCTCGCAGTACGACGTCGGGAAACGAGTCCAGGGCGGAGACTTCGGCAACCTGTTCGTGAGGTTCGATGTTGTCGGACCCAGTTACCCCACAGGCGGTGCCGCATTCGACAACGGGACGGTGGTCTCGTTCCCCTCGACGGTCTATCCATCCGGCTATCGAGTTGGTGGACAGTCGGTGCTGGGCATGCAGGGCGACCCCGTGAACTCGTTAACGGGGGCGTTCACGCACGCGGATGAGGACTTCTCCATGCCGGTGCGCGGCGGCAGCCTGGATGTGTGGCGATCCTATGACTCGGGGCTGACTCGGCGGGGACCGCTCGGGGCGGGGTGGACGAGTTCGTTCAGTGACTCCCTTGTGGTCGAGCCCGGCGAACAGGTGACTTGGCGGACCAGCCAGGGTGCGAGCGTCGAGTTTCGTCACTCCTCCGGAACCACTTGGCGGCCCCCTTTCGGGAACTCGGCGAGGCTGACCGAGAGGCCGGACGGTACATTCACGGTGAGAACCGAAGACCTCTGGTCGCTCAGGTTCACCAGGGCGGGCTTGTTGACCCGAGCCGCTGATCGCAGCGGTCGTGCTTACGAGGTGACTCGTGACGGGTCCGGTCGGGTGGCGATGGTTTCGAGTTCGGGTCGAGCGCTGAAGTACGTCTACGACGCGTCGACGGGTTTGCTCGACTCGGTGACAGCCCTCGGGTCGGAAGCTGGAGAGCCCTCTGCAGTCACGGACTACGCCTACGCCGATGGGCGGCTTGCGAAAGTCACTAAGCCGGGTGGCGAGGAAATACTGTACGGCTATGACGCTGGTGGACGATTGTCGTCCATTCGCAACTCCTCGACCAGCGTTCCGCAGGTCCAACTCACCTACGGCAGTGATGGCCGGGTGGCGACTCAGAAAGACGGAGACGGGAACGTCTCCAGGTTCGGTTGGGACGCTGCCAGCTCGATCGCAACGATGACCGACCCTAGGGGTGGGCGCTGGAAAGATGTGTATGCGAACGGATGGTTGGTCGAGCAGACGGACCCCACGGGCGTTACGACCACCTTCGATTGGACGAGCAAGGGGCAATTGTTCCGAGTCTCTGGACCAGGCGGCCAGGAGACGGTATTCGACTACGACGCTGAGTTGCGGCGCACCAGCCGCACCGACGCCCGCGGTGGGGTAGAGACGACAGACTATGCGGGCTCGTTTCGCGAACCGGCCGCAGATGTCGATGTGGCGAACCGCACGACGACGTTCGGCTATGACTCCAATCGCAACCTCACGAAGGTCACGCCGCCGTTGCCCACTGCGGCGACGTCGATGTCCTATGACCCCTCGACATTCGACTTGGAGACATTCACGGACCCCACCCAGAAGGTGTGGTCTTACGATTACGCTGCCGACAGCGGGGACCTGATCAGCCGGACATCTCCACTGGGGAACAAGACCACTTACGCCTATGACGGCTTCGGTCGGACTACTAGAGTCACACCACCCCAGGGCAACGTCGCCGGTGCTTCGGGGTCGTGGAGTACCACCTACAGCCGAGACGCGGCGGGCCGGGTGCTGCGGGTTGCCGGTCCGAGCGGGATCAAGGCGAAGTTCACCTACGACTCCTTCGGTCGGGTAGCGACCCGCACCGACGGGCGTGGAGGGCGCACCACCTACCACTATGACAACTCTGGTCATCTGACCCAGCTCACTCTGCCGGATGGGTCGACCGAGTCCTTCGCCTACGACGCCAACGGCAACGTTCGCATGAACACCGACGGGCGTGGCCAGGTGACTGCATTCGGTTACGACGCAGCTAACCGGCTCACGTCGGTGACGAGGGGCAACAGAGCCTGGTCGTTCACTTATGATTCTGCCGGTCGGCGGCGAACCGCGAGCATGCCGACCGGCCGGAAGGCGACCTTCACCTGGGATATCCGCAGCCTGCTGACGAAGGTCGACTACTCCGACGCCACCCCGGATGTGAGTTTCGCCTACGACAAGCTGGGTAGACGCAAGTCGATGACCGACGGAACGGGCACGACGACCTACAAGTACGATTCCCTGGATCGTCCGACCACCGTCCTCCGCGGCACGGATACGTGGAAGTACGCCTGGGACGACAACGGACGCCTCGCGTCCAGGACTGCGCCCGGTCAGACCGCGGTCACCTACACATATGACCCCGATGGGCGCCTGCGCCAAGTCAAACGTGGCGCCACGGTCATAGCGCAATACGCCTACGACACGGCGAAGAACTCGATCACGCGGACCACAGCCAACGGCATGGACACGATCGAGAGATTCTCCCGCGACGGGTTTCTGGCAAGCACTCGGACGAGGAACCCCGCGGGAACCACGCTCCGACTCACTTCGTACACGCGGGACATCGAAGGCAACCCGATCAAGGTGGCTGACAAGTCCGGGGTCGTCAGAACCCAACTGTTCGACTCCCGAAACCGCCTGACCGCGGTCTGCTACGAGACCAGCTCGTGTGATGGCGCGACGGACTACATCCGGTATGGCTATGACGCGAACGGCAACATCGTCAGCGAGCAACGACCCGCGGGAACCGTGAGGCGCACCTACGATGCATATGACCAACTCGCAACGCAGACGCAGAGCGGCGCGACCACTGAGTTCCAGTACGACGCAGACGGAAATCGCTCCGTCGAAGGCGGGACCAAGTTCGACGTCAACGCAGCTGGCCAGATCACCCGCAGCACGAACAGACGTGGCGTCACCACGACATACAAGTACAACGGGAATGGCCAACTGGTCTCCACAACGCGGAACGGCACAAGCACTAAGTACGACTACGACCCGATGTCAGCCCAGCTCGTGGGCATGCGGAGGGGGTCGAGGGTTACACATGCGTTCATCTACGGGCGGGAGGTTGTGGCGACCGTCTCTGGCGCGGAGACCAGCTTCCACACCACAGACGACATCGGGTCGATCGTTCAGACCCGCAACGCGACTCGCAATGTCCTCAAGTCCTACGACTACCAGCCCTACGGCTCGGCCCGCTCCATAACCGGCAGCGGACCGACATCGCCGATCAGGTACACGGGCGCTCCCAACCTCGGCACCGGTGGTTACCAAATGGGCGTCCGCCAATACAGGCCGGGGTCCGCCACGTTCGCCACCCCAGACCAAGGTGGAACCGGAGACGCCTATGAATATGCGAGCGGCAACCCCGCCCTCTATACCGACCCGCTGGGTCTCTACAGCTGGGACAACTTCCTCCAAGACGTCAACACCGTCTCGGGCTATGTTGCGACCGGCGCGAGCGTCGTTGCCGTCGGCTGCACCTCGATCGTGATCTGCGCTCCCGCCGCACCCGTCGCAGGCGGCATCGCCGTCACAGCCACCGCGGTCAACGCCGCTTCCGGGGTGGCGATCGCGGCCACCAACTGTTCGAAGGGGTCGTGCGCCGGTGACGTCGTTCTCAGCGCCTCCATGGCGTTCGGCAGTCGTTACGGTGCAGGCAAACTCATCAGCCGAGCAGCCGCAAACGCAGGTGACGACTTCACCCGTGTGGGCCGCTGGATGGGTGACGACGAGCTCCTCAAGATGCAGAAGTCGGGTCAGGTTCAGGTCGGAGGTGGCGGTACAACGCACGTGGCCGATCCGGCGAACATGTCGACGTACGCTAAGCAGGCGGCGTCAGGGAGTAAGTATGTTGAGTTCGACGTGCCTCGGACTTCGCTTTTCCCATCCGGCTGGCCAGGTGGTGCGCAGATCCCAGGTCCGAACCACATCCTCGCTCGGCTAGCGGAGCGGCGTGGCTCGCCAGTTCAGTTCCCGGTGCCAGCGTGCAACATCGTGGTGGTGGGATCGTGCTGAACTACCTGGACCTCTTGGTGGACTGGACACAGAACTGGAACGCCGTCAGCGGACGAGGACTGTCGGCACGTGCGCAGCTCGGCGCTGCGGACGTTGAGAAGCGATCTGCGTGGCTCGTGCTCGAAGGTGACGGTGCCGCTGGACAGTTGACGGTTTGGGCTTCGGGCGAGTGCGAGCTGGAGGCGTATCGAGTCGCGGATGGTGCGGTGGTGCTGCTTGAGCATCGTGACCTTTCCACGGCGGAGGACCTGTGGAACGCGTGTCGAGCGCTGGTGGCCGCCTGCGGCGGGACTACCGAATGAGCGGTTTCCTGCGCCTGCTGCTGGCCACGGCGATGGCCGTGCTTGGTTGGCTCGCGTCGCCGGCGACCGCAGTATCGTTATCGACCAGCCTTCGTGATGCGACATACGTCTTCGACGCACCGGTCTACAACGCTCCCGGCAGCGACGCCGCGTCAGGGCGTGGCCCGCCCACGGACATCTGCGAGTACACCACCTACGACGCCTTCGACCACGAGTCGCATGGCTCTTCGGCGCGCACTGGCGCGCGCAATGCCCCGACGATCTACGACTACGACGACACTGCTCGGTTCGTGCGATCCGAAGGGAGTAGCCACGGCGTCACCGGGTTGAACGCCGGCAGTGAGGCAGGCCTCGTCGTCGTTCAGCGATCGCAAGTTGCCGCAAAGACAGCACCCGAGATCAAGGCTGGTGCACAGGGTGGCCCGACTGCCGGCAAGCCATTTTCCCAGAAGACTCGCCAGGACGTTCTTGATGAGAACCCGAGTACTTGTGTCTATTGCCGGATGGAAACCGACCGACCCCAGGTTGACCACGCAATCCCGCGTTCTCGCGGAGGGAATGCGACGTTCGAGAACGGGCAGACGACGTGTGGGTGGGGTAACGCTTCGAAGGGTGCCAGGGACTACCCAGTGAACCCGCCGCCCGGATTCGAAGGTATGTGGCCGCCTTTGTGGTGGGGGCTCCCGTGAGCGCCGCTGCAGAGCAGTTCTCGACGCACGCCGAGCCGGTTTGGCGGGAGCGCGCGAATTTCATCATCAATGCGCCTCTGCCGGAGGCCGGCCGCTTCGAGCAACTGTGGGCAAAGCAGGTCGGCGAGAACCAGTTTGAGATCTGCTGTATTCCGTTCTTTCTCTACGACCTCGCGCTCGGGGACACGGTCGAGACGGCGCCGCAGGGCAGTCGACAGTACGTCCTGAGCCGCGTCCTGAACCGCTCGGGGCGGTATCTTCCGCGCGTACTTCGAGCGGCCCCTGTACCGCTATCGAGACGCGACGGTCGAGGCCGTGGAGGCACTGGGTGCGCAGATTGAGTGGTCATCGCCGAGCCTGCTGGCTATCGACGTCGAAGGACAGTCCGCGCAGGCGGTGGCCGACGTGCTTCACGACTTCGAGAAGCAGGAGCGCCTGGTCTACGAGACCGGCAAGTCCGCCTGATCCCCGTCAGCTGCTGCGTGCGAGTCGGCGGGCTTGGTGGCGCAGCAGGATGGACTCGATGAGGTTGATGACGGTGTTCTTCTCGTCGTCGTCGAGTTGGTTGAGCGCTTCGAGGTGGAGGCGGAGCTGGTCGTCGGCGAGACCGCGCTCATCCTCGTTGAACACGAGAGCGTCGGTGCTGACGGAGAGGCCGACGGCGAGGGCGCGGAGGACCTCGAGGTGCTTCCTGGGTCAGCCCTTCCAAGGCCAGCGGTTCAAGAACTACGTGGAGATCGACGCAACGGGGCTGAACGTAACCAAGGGCAGGGACGGCGTCTACGTGATCCCCGGAGAAGCACCGCTTGATATCACCCGGCGCCTTATCTCTTGGGGGGCCAACTGATGAGGCGATACATGCGCGTGGCTTGGATCCACGATCTTGATGGCGAACCTGTCACGTTGCTGAGCGAGATCATCAACGGAGAAGAAGTCCGGAAGGTCGAGATCTATCGTGACGGCCACGCGGACTTTGCAGACGCGACGCGAGCGACGGGGTCGACGCAGCTCTCAGAGACGCTCATGCCCTCGATCGAGGAAGTGGCTGAGCAGGAGGAATTCATCCCAGACGAGATCGACGCCGACACCTTCGATACAGTGTGGCAGGCGGCGACCGAGCAGCATGGCTAGCCTCGCGCGTTTCGTCGCTACCTTCGTGTCGGCCCTGGTTGTCAGTTTGGTAGCGGTGTCGCGCGGTAGGCGCTGCGACAGAGGTATCGGTGTCGATCACAGAGACGCCGTCCGACACCTCCGACAGCAATTCCGACGCTTCGGTGGTCATCACGCCCGGGTCGGAGCGCGGGCCGGAAGATGCGAAAGACCGCTCCCTGGGTTACGACGCTGACGTGTCACCGCTGGAGGTGCTTCGGCGCGCCGGAGTGTGCTGAGGGTCGCTCGGGGCTACGACTACGACGACCTCGCTCGGCTTGTGTAGCGAACACACGGCAAACCAGGCCGGGGTCGACGGACTCAGCGGGGACGATCGGCGGAGTAGAGCCAGGATTCGCCGCCGGGGCTCGCCAGGGCGGGGCCCACGAGCACGACCGCCGCCTGCCGGAGCCCGGCCTCCTCGACCGCGTCTGCGATGTCGGCCAGCGTGCCGCGGAGCACCAGCTCGTCGGGCTGGGTGGCGCGGTACACGACCACGACGGGGCAGCCGGCGCCGTACTCCTCGACCAACTCGGCGGCCAGCTCCCGGATGCGGGTGATCGCCAGGTGCAGGCACAGCGTCGCGCGGGTGGCGGCGAAGGCCGCCAGGGTCTCGGTGGCCGGCATCGCGGTGGAGCGCGCCTGCGTGCGCGTGAGCACCACGCTCTGCGCCACCTCCGGCACGGTCAGCTCGCGCCCGACCAGCGCGGCCGCGGCGGCGTACGCCGGCACACCGGGCACCACCGACCAGCCCACACCGGCGGCGTCGAGCCGCGCGGTCTGCTCCGACAGCGCGGAGTAGAGCGACGGGTCGCCCGAGGTCAGCCGCACCACCCGGCGCCCGGCCCGCGCGGCCGTCACCAGATGCTCGGTGATCTGGTCGAGATCCAGCACCGCCGTGTCGATCAGCTCGGCGGTCGGGGGGCAGTGGGCGAGGACGGCGCCGACGTACGTCCCCGGGTAGAGCACCACGTCCGCCTCGGCCAGCAGCCGGGCCGCGCGCAGCGTGAGCAGGTCCTCCGCCCCCGGGCCGGCGCCGACGAAGTGGACGGTCACACCGGCACCTCGTCGCGGACGTAGCGCGGCGTCCACACCCGGCCCGACGAGGTGACCCGGGTCGAGGTCGCGCCCACGATCAGCAGGCACTTCATGTCGATCGCCGCCGGGTCGAGCTCGCCCAGCGTCGTCACGGTCAGCGACTCCTCGTCGCGGCCCACGTCGCGTCCCACGACCACGACGGTCTCCGGGGGCCGATGCTCGGAGAAGACCTCGCGGAGCCGGGCGACCTGGGTGGTGCGGGACCGGGAGGCGGGGTTGTAGACCGCGCACACCAGGTCGGCCTGGGCGACCGCCCGCAGCCGCTCCTCCACGACCGCCCACGGCTTGAGCCGGTCGCTGAGCGAGATCACCGCGAAGTCCGCGCCCACCGGCGCCCCAGCGCGGGCCGCCACGGCCTGCACGGCCGAGACGCCGGGCAGCACCTCGACCTCGACGGACGGGTAGTCGTCGGCCACCTCGAAGACGGCGCTCGCCATCCCGAAGACGCCCGCGTCGCCACCGGAGACCACGGCCACCCGCTCCCCGCGCGCTGCGAGCTCGAGGGCGAGGCGGGCACGGTCGGTCTCCACGGTGTTGCCGCTCGCGTGCCGTGTCAGGCCCGCGCGCTGCGGGACCCGGTCGACGTACGGCGCGTAGCCGACCACGTGGTCCACCTCCGCCAGCGCTGCGCTCGCCTCCGGCGTGAGCCACGCCTCCGGGCCCGGGCCGAGGCCGACGACCTTGAGGGTGGTCTCGACAGGCTCGACCACCGACGACGGGGGCTCGACCACCGACGGGGGCTCGACCACCGACGGGGGCTCGACCACCGACGGGCGGGTGTCGCCGGGCACCACGATCAGGGAGAAGTAGGGCACCGTCGCCGGGTCGACGTCGACCACCCGCATCCAGCGCTCGGCCGGCATGGACGCGCGCTCGACGTACATCGCCCCCTCCAGCCGGCCCGCCTGCCGCAGCGCCTCGACGACCCCCGGGAAGCGCCGCCCGAGCTTCATGATGATCGCGCCGTCGGTGTCGGCCAGGCGGCGCGCCAGCTCGGGCACGTCCAGGGTGCCGGGCAGCACCGTGAGTACGTCGGTCTGCCGCACCAGCGGCGCGTGCAGCACCGCCGTCGCGGCCGCGAACGCCGGGACCCCCGGGACGACCTCGGTCGGGAAGCGGTCGGCCAGCCGGTCGTGGAGGTACATGAACGACCCGTAGAACAGCGGGTCGCCCTCGGCGAGGACGACGACGTCGCGGCCGGCCTCCAGGTGGGCGGCGAGCCGGTCGGTGCAGTCGGCGTAGAAGTCGGCCATCGCTCCGGTGTACCCACCCGGGTGGTCGGTCGTGCCCGTTGTGACGGGGTAGCGCAGCTCCTCCTCGACCGCAGAGGCCGGGATCAGGTCGGCCGCGATCCGGCGGGCGTTCGACTGCTTCCCGACGCCGGCGTGGTAGGCGACCACGTCGGCCTGTTCGATCAGCCGTGCGGCCTTGCGCGTGATCAGCTCCGGGTCCCCGGGGCCCAGCCCCACGCCGTACAGATGACCGGTCACAGCTCCTCCTCACGGGCCAGCGCGTTGAGCGCGGAGGCCGTCATCGCCGAGCCCCCACGGCGCCCCAGCACGGTCAGCCAGGGGACACCGACATCCGTGGCGACCAGGGCGTCCTTGGACTCCGCCGCCCCGATGAACCCCACCGGGCAGCCGATGATCGCGGCCGGCCGGGGAGCGCCGTCGAGCAGCATCTCCAGCAGGTGGAACAGGGCGGTCGGCGCGTTGCCGATCGCGACCACCGACCCCTCCAACCGGTCCTCCAGCAGGGAGAGCGCGGCCGCCGATCGGGTGGTGCCCATCTCCCGGGCGAGCGCGGGCAGTCGCGGGTCGCCGAGCGCGCACAGGACCTCGTTGTCGCGAGGCAACCGGGCCCGGGTCACGCCGGAGGCGACCATCCGCGCATCGGTGAGGATCGGCGCCCCGGCGCGCAGCGCCGAGCGGGCCGCGGACACCAGGGCGGGATGCACCCGGAGGTCGTCGACCAGGTCGGTCTGGCCGGTCCCGTGCACCATCCGAACCGCGACCGTCTCCGCGTCCGCCGGCAGCGAGTCCAGCCGGGACTCCGCACGGATCGTGGCGAACGAGGCGCGGTAGATCGCGGCGCCGTCGTCGACGTACTCGAACCGGCGGGTGGGCCGGGTCGGCGTCGTCGGGGTGCTCGGCATGGCGCGCAGGCTAGCGGTCGACCGCGATCAGCGACTTCCACGGGGTCACGACCAGCCGCTCGGGCAGCCCGTCGGCGGTCTCGAGGACGCCGTCGGGTACGGCGAGATGGCGGACCCCGTCGGCGACCCGGCCGAACGGCGGCGGGCCGGCCGATACCCGGGTCCGCTCGTCGCGGGCCTGCCCCACCGGCGGGTCGGTGAGCTCGTCGACGTGCCACGGCGCGTCCGGGCCGGTGCCCCGTGCGGCGAGGAAGTCGCGTGCCGCTGTCAGGAGCTCGTCGACCGCCTCGGCCAGTGGCACCACCGGGCCCCAGGTCGCGGTGCCCAGGCGCAGCTGGACCTCGACGTCCGAGACCGCGACCAGGCCGAGGTCCAGCGGCCGGTCGACCAGGTCGCCGCGTCCGTCGTCGAGCACGAAGAGGAACCGGCCGGGCAGGTGGGCGAGCGCGGGGTCGGCGCAGAGCCCGTCGTCCAGGGCCGCGACCACCGGCCCCAGGTCGACCCGGCCACCGGACAGCCCGGTCAGCGGGGAGGCGAGGATGTTGCGGACCAGCTCGTGCCCGGGGTGGGGGAGCAGGCCCGTGGCCCGGATCGCGGCGACCACCTCGTCGGGGAGCTCCTCGCCGCCGGGGAGGCCGCGCAGCTGCAGGTTCGCGCGACGGGTCAGGTGGACCCGGCCGTCGCCGTACTCCCTTGCCGCGGCGAGCAGCCCGCCCAGCCGGTCGCGCGTGAGCCGGCCGCCCGGGGTCCGCAGCCGCACCAGCGCGCCGTCGTCGGCCGGCCACGGGCGGAACACGCCGGGGCAGCGGTCGGCGCGGGTGCGATCCATGCCGGAATGGTGTCAGGCGCGCCAGCGCTCGGCGTGGACGGCAGTGGCGAGCGGGGCGCGG
Organism: Nocardioides rotundus; assembly: GCF_019931675.1. GTDB lineage: Bacteria > Actinomycetota > Actinomycetes > Propionibacteriales > Nocardioidaceae > Nocardioides > Nocardioides rotundus. Next base: position 3,235,268 of record NZ_CP082922.1, on the reverse strand, counting down.
TGCCGCCACCCGTGGCGTTCCAGGTCCGGCACGGTCGGCCGCTCGGAGACCGTGCCGACGCAGAGCCAGGCGACCGGGCGGACGTGCTCGGGCATCCCGACCAGCTCGCGGAGGAACTCCTCGCGGTAGAGGCTCACCCAGCCCACGCCCAGGCCCTCGTTGGTCGCGGCGAGCCACAGGTTCTGGATCGCGCAGACGACGGAGTAGAGCCCGGCGTCGGCGATCGCGTGCCGCCCGAGGACGTGCGAGCCCCCACGGGTCGGGTCGTAGCCGACCACCACCCCGAGCGAGGACTCGCAGATGCCCTCCACCTTGATCCGGGCGAAGGTCGCCGCCCGGTCCGGTGGCAGGGAGTCGGCGAAGACCTGCCGCTCGGCGAGCACGTGCTCGCGGAAGGCCCGGCGGGTCTCTGGGGAGCGCACCAGCACGAAGTCCCACGGCTGGCTCAGGCCGACGCTCGGGGCCGCGTGCGCGGCGGACAGGACGCGGGTCAGCACGTCCTCGGGCACCGGCTCGCCGGTGAACTCGGCGCGGGTGTCGCGGCGGGCGTTGATCGCGTCGTAGAGGTCCACGGGACGAGCAGGCTAGCGACACCGCCGCCGGAGGCGCCGTACGGTGCCCGCGTGAGCGACTACACCCACGGCCACGCCGACGCGGTGCTGGCCTCGCACCGGTGGCGTACGGCGGAGAACAGCGCGGCCTACCTGCTGCCGCATCTCACGCCGCAGACCCGGCTGCTCGACATCGGCAGCGGACCCGGGACCATCACCGCCGACCTCGCGCGCCGGGTGGCGCACGTGACCGCGGTGGAGCAGACCCCCGACGCGCTGGCGCTCACCACCGCCGAGATCGAGCGGCAGGGGCTGAAGGGCGTCGAGGGCGTGGTGGGCGACATCCACGGGCTGCCGTTCGCCGACGACACCTTCGACGTGGTGCACGCCCACCAGGTGCTGCAGCACGTGGCGGACCCGGTGGCGGCGCTGCGGGAGATGCGGCGGGTGTGCCGGCCCGGCGGCCTGGTCGCGGCCCGCGACGCCGACCACGCGACCTTCGCCTGGTGGCCCGCCGACCCGGTGCTGGACCGGTGGCTGGAGCTGATCCGGGTGGTGCACCAGCGGACCACCGGCGACCCCGACGCGGGCCGTCGGCTGCTCGCCTGGGCGCACGAGGCCGGCTTCACCGACGTGACGCCCACGGTGACGGCCTGGTGCTTCGGGACGCCGGCGGAGCGCGACTACTGGGGCGGGATGTGGGAGCGGCGGATCCTCGAGTCGGCGATCACCGACCGGATCCTCGACGCCGGCCTCGCCGACCGCGCCGAGCTCGAGGCGATCTCCGCCGCCTGGCGCCGCTGGGTGGAGGACCCGGACGGCTGGTTCATGGTGCCGAACGGGGAGATCCTGGCCCGCGCCTGACCCCCCGGTCGGCGCGGTCGCTCAGATGAACAGCATCCCGCCGTCCACGAGGATCGCCTGGCCGGTGACGTAGTCGGAGTCCGGGCCGGCGAGGTAGGAGACCAGGCCCGCGACGTCCTCGCCCGTGGACACGCGACCCAGGGTGATCCCGGCGGCCATCGCCGCCATCGACTCGCCCTTGCCGACGTGGTTGATCTCGCCGAGGTCGGAGTCGATCTGCTCCCACATGGCGGTGTCCACGATGCCGGGGCAGTAGGCGTTGACGGTGATCCCGTGCTCGGCCCACTCCTGCGCGGCGGCCTGGGTCAGCGCCCGGACGGCGAACTTGCTGGAGCAGTAGACGCCCAGCAGCGGGAAGCCCTTGTGCGCGGCGATCGAGGCGGCGCCGATGATCTTGCCGCCCGAGCCCTGCTCGATCATCTGGCGGGCAGCCTCGGTGTAGCAGAGGAACACGCCGCGCCCGTTGACCGCGTGCACCTGGTCGTACTCCTTCGGCGACACCTCCAGCAGCGCCTTGGTCTGGGCGATGCCCGCGTTGGCGACCATCACGTCCAGGGAGCCCAGCGACTTCGCGGTGTCCCGCACCAGCGCCTGCACCGAGTCGGGGTCGGAGACGTCGCCGGTGAGAGCGACGTGCTCACCGCCCTCGACGGCCGGCAGCGACGCCCGGGTGGCCTCCAGCTCCTCGCCCATCGACGGCAGGTCGGAGATCGCGAGGCGGTGGCCGTCCTGGGCCAGGCGGGTGGCGATCGACCTGCCGATGCCGCGGGCGGCTCCGGTGACGTGCACGTTGCTCATGCTGGGGTCCTCTCGATGGGCGTTGCGATGGGTGACGTGTGGGGCCTGCTCAGGGATGGACGAGGATCTTGACGTTCTCGTCCTTGTTCTCGATCAGCTGGCGGAAGCCGCCGTCGACGATGTCCTCGACGCCGATCCGGCCGGTGATGAACTGCTCGGCGTCGATCCGCCCCTGCTGCAGCAGCTCGATCACCGCCTCGTGGTCGCCGCAGTAGGCGCTGGTGCCGATCAGGTTCAGCTCGCGCATCACCAGCCCGAACATGTCGATCTCCGCCTTGTGCCCCCAGATCGACACGTTGACGACCGTGCCGCCGTTGCGGGTGGAGTCCAGCGCCGCCTGCAGGGCCGGGGAGAGGCCGACGCACTCGAAGGCGACGTCGGTGCCGAGGCCGCCCGTCTCCTCCTTGATCCGCGCCGGTACGTCGTCCGTGCTGGGGTCGAGCACCAGGGTCGCGCCCGCTGCGGGGGCCTTCTCCTTGCGGATCGCCGACATCTCCACCGAGATCACCTGCTCGACCCCGATGGCGCGCAGGCAGGCCATCGTCACCAGGCCGATCGGTCCGGCGCCGAATACGACGGCGGTCTGGCCTGGCTGGATCCCGGAGCGGCGTACGGCGTGGTAGCCGACCGCGATCGGCTCGATCAGCGCGCCCACCTCGGTCGAGAGGTCGCCGAGCGCGTAGACCCGCTCGGCCGGCGCGACGACGTACTCGCTGAAGCCGCCGCCCCCGCCGGAGAGGCCGATGAAGCCGCCCTTCACGCACAGGTTGTAGTCGCCGGCCGTGCAGAACTCGCACTCCCCGCACACGATGTAGGGCTCGACCACGACCCGGTCGCCCGGGCTGAAGCCCTCGACGCCCTCACCGACCTCGTCGACGACGCCGGCGAACTCGTGGCCCAGGGTGAGCGGCACCGACTCCCCGGAGATCGGGTGCGGCGCGTCGGAGGTGGGCGCGAAGATGGGCCCGTCCTCGAACTCGTGCAGGTCGGTGCCGCAGATGCCGCACCACTCGACCCGGACCTTGACCGTGCCCGGCTGCACGTCGGGGACGGGCACGTCCTCGATCCGCAGGTCGCGGTTGCCGTAGTAGCGGGCGGCGCGCATCGTCGCGGGTGCTGCGGTGGTGCTCATCGGGGGCTCCTTCGCTGCCGTGGTTGGCCGCGACGCTAGGGAGCGACGACGCCGCTGGGGAGGGTTGCATCGGGTTGCGTAGCGTTCGCCCCATGGAGACGCTGCCTGCCACCGGTCTGCTCGCCCGCCTCGGCGCCACCATCCCGGTGGTCGCCGCCCCGATGGCCGGCGGCCCGTCCACCCCCGCGCTGGTGGCCGCGGTCGGGCGCGCGGGCGGCCTCGGCTTCCTCGCCGGGGGCTACCTCACGCCCGAGGCGCTCGCCGAGCGGATCGAGGAGACGCGGGCCGAGGGGGTGCCGTTCGGCGTCAACCTGTTCGTGCCGAACCCGGTGCCGATCGACCCGGAGTCCTACCGCGCCTATGCCGCCGAGCTGGGCCAGGTCGCCGGGGAGCCGCGGGAGGATGACGACGCCTGGGGAGAGAAGCTCGAGCTCCTGCTCGCCTCGCCCGTCCCGGTCGTCAGCTTCACCTTCGGGATCCCGGCGGCCGAGACGGTCGCCCGTCTCCGCGGGGCGGGCACAGTCGTCGTCCAGTCGGTCACCTCGGTCGAGGAGGCCCGGCAGGCCGAGCAGGCCGGGGTGGACGGTCTGGTGGTGCAGGGCGTCCTCGCCGGGGGTCACTCGGCGACGACGACGCCGGAGGTGCCGCTGGTCGACGTACCCCTCGCTCTGCTGGTCGCGCAGGTGCGCGAGGCGGTCGACCTGCCGGTGTGGGCGGCCGGCGGGGTCGCCACGCACGCGCAGGTGCGGCGGCTGCTGGCGGCCGGCGCCGAGGCGGTGTCGGTGGGGACGGTGCTGTTGCGTACGCCGGAGGCCGGGACCTCCGCGCCCTACCGCGAGGCGCTGGCCGACCCCGACCGTGAGGACACGCTGCTGACCCGGGCGTTCTCCGGACGGCCCGCCCGCGCGCTGGCCAACGCCTTCACCCGCCGCTTCACGTCGGTGGCGCCGTCGGGCTACCCCGCGATCCACCACCTCACCGCGCCGCTGCGCCGGGCGTCGGCCGAGGCCGGCGACCCGGAGGCGGTCAACCTGTGGGCGGGCGCGGGCTACCGCCTCGCCACCGACGAGCCGGCGCAGGTCGTGGCCGCCCGCCTCGCGGGCGCGCCCGAGCCGTTCGTGGTCTCCGCGGTCGCGTTCGTCCGCGACGGTGCCGTGCTCACCGTGCGCAAGGAGGGGACCTCCCGGTTCATGCTGGTCGGCGGGAAGCTCGAGCCGGGGGAGTCGCCGGCCGACGCCGCCGTCCGTGAGACCCGCGAGGAGGTCGGGGTGGAGATCGCCGAGCCCGAGCTGCTCGGCGACCTGCTGGCCGAGGCCGCCAACGAGCCGGGCCACCTGGTCCGCTCCTCGACCTTCCTCGCCGACCTCCCCGAGGGCGCCGAGCCCGTCGCGGCCGGCGAGATCGCCGAGGTGCGCTGGGTTCCGCTCGCCGCGGCCGCCGCGGGGGAGTACGACGACCTCGCGCCCCTCCTCGAGCACCGGGTGCTGCCGCTGCTGCTCGCGCGGCTGGAGGCGGAGGAGCCGGCCCAGGGCGAGGACCGCTAGGCTCGCGGCACCACTCCGTGCGGTCCCAGGAACCCGGTGCAGGTCCGGGGCGGTTCCGCCACTGTGAGCCCGTGCGCAACCGGCGCGTGGGCGAAGCCAGACACTGGCCCGCACGGATCCGACCACGAGGGGCGAGAACCCCGAGGAGGAGACCGTGCGGATCGCACTGCTGTCGACGTCCGACACCGACCTGCTCAGCGCCCGGGCGTCCGGCGCCGACTACCTGTGGGCCAACCCGGCCCGGCCCGCGCACGAGGAGATGGCCGAGGCGATCGAGGCCGCCGACCTGGTGGTCGCCCGGCTGCTCGGCAGCCCGCACGACCTGTGCGAGGGCTTCGCCCGGATCCGGGCGACCGGCAAGCCGATGGTGGTGCTCGGCGGGGAGCAGCAGCCCAACGCCGAGCTGATGGAGGTCTCCACCGTCCCGATCGGGGTGGCCGCCGAGGCGCACCGCTACCTCGCCGAGGGCGGCCCGCGGAACCTCGCCCAGCTGCACGCCTTCCTCTCCGACACCGTGCTGCTCACCGGTGAGGGCTTCGAGCCGCCCGAGGCGCTGCCCGCGTGGGGGTGGTCTCGACGGGCTCGACCACCGAAGGGCGGCTCGACCACCGAGGGGAGGGCCCGGGTCGGGATCCTCTACTACCGCGCCCACGAGGCGAGCGGGAACACCGACTTCGTGCACGCGCTCGCCGACGCCGTGGACGCGACCGGCGAGGCGGTCGGCCTGCCGGTCTTCGCCGGCTCGCTGCGCGCCGCCCCCGACGACCTGATCGAGGCGCTGGGCACCCTGGACGCGCTGGTCGTCACCGTGCTCGCCGCCGGCGGGCAGACGCCGGCGGCCGTGAGCGCCGGCGGTGACGATGAGTCGTGGGACGTCGCCCGGATCCGCGAGCTCGACGTCCCGGTGCTGCAGGCGCTCTCGCTCACCTCCTCGCGGGAGGAGTGGGAGGCCAATGACGACGGCGTCACGCCGCTGGACTCGGCCACCCAGATCGCGATCCCGGAGTTCGACGGGCGGATCATCACGGTGCCGTTCTCCTTCAAGGAGCTCGATGAGGAGGGGCTGCCCCGCTACGTCGCCGACCCCGAGCGGTGCGCCCGGGTCGCCGGCATCGCCGTACACCACGCGCGGCTGCGGCACGTGCCGAACGCGGAGAAGCGGGTCGCGCTGATGCTCAGCGCCTACCCGACCAAGCACTCGCGGGTCGGCAACGCGGTCGGGCTGGACACCCCCGTCTCCGCCGTACGCCTGCTCCAGCGGCTGCGGGCCGACGGCTACGACCTCGGCAGCGACAACACCGTCACCCGGATCCTGGATCGGGTCTCGACAAGCTCGACCGGCGAGGGGGTGGACTCGACCAGCGAGGGGGTGGGCTCGGACGCCGACGGGACGGAGGTCACCGAGGCGGGGAACGCGCTCATCCACGCGCTGATCGATGCCGGCGGCCAGGACGAGGAGTGGCTGACCAACGCCCAGCTGACCGACCAGCACGTGCGGATCACCACCGAGCAGTACGCCGCTTGGACCGCCGACCTGCCCAAGACGCTGCGCGACCAGGTCGCCGAGGCGTGGGGGGACGCGCCGGGCGAGCTCTTCGTCAACGACGCCGGGGAGCTGGTGCTCGCCACCCTGCGCGCCGGCAACGTGGTGCTGCTGATCCAGCCGCCGCGCGGCTTCGGGGAGAACCCGGTCGCGATCTACCACGACCCCGACCTCGCGCCGAGCCACCACTACCTGGCGGCCTACCGCTGGCTGCGGGCCACGCCCGAGACCGGCGGATTCGGCGCCGACGCGGTGGTCCACCTGGGCAAGCATGGCTCGATGGAGTGGCTGCCGGGCAAGAACGCGGCGCTGTCGGCCGAGTGCGCGACCGACGCCGCGGTCGCCGACCTGCCGCTGATCTACCCGTTCCTGGTCAACGACCCGGGTGAGGGCGCGCAGGCCAAGCGTCGCGCGCACGCGGTCGTCGTGGACCACCTGGTGCCGCCGATGGCGCGCGCGGAGTCCTACGGCGACATCGCCCGTCTGGAGCAGCTGCTCGACGAGCACGCCAACATCGCCGCGATGGACCCGGCCAAGCTGCCCGCGGTCCGCGCGCAGATCTGGACCCTCATGCAGGCCGCGCAGATGCACCGCGACCTCGGGCTGGACGACCGCCCGGAGGACGACGACTTCGACGACTTCCTGCTGCACGTGGACGGGTGGCTCTGCGAGATCAAGGACGTGCAGATCCGCGACGGGCTGCACGTGCTTGGCCAGGCGCCCACCGGCCAGGTACGCGTCGACCTGGTGTTGGCGATCCTGCGCGCCGCGCAGGTCTGGGCCGGTACGGCGGGGGCGCTGCCCGGCCTCCGGGCGGCGCTGGGGCTGGTCTCGACAGGCTCGACCAGCGAGGGGGGCTCGACCAGCGAGGAGGTGGACGCGCACGAGCAGCGAGCGCGAGCGCTGGTGGAGGCGCTGGAGGAGCGGGGTTGGGACCCGGCCGCGGTGGAGGAGGTGGTCGGCGATCTCGAGCCGGACGCCGACCCCGACGTGGCCCGGCTGCTCACCTTCGCCGCCGAGCAGGTGGTGCCGCGGCTGGCCCGGACCACCGACGAGATCGACCACACCCTGCACGCGCTCGCGGGCGGGTTCGTGCCCGCAGGGCCGTCCGGAAGCCCGCTCCGCGGCCTGGTCAACGTGCTCCCGACGGGGCGCAACTTCTACACCGTCGACCCGCGCGCGGTGCCGAGCCGGCTCGCCTGGGAGACCGGCGTGCACATGGCCGACTCGCTGCTGGAGCGGCACGTCGCCGAGACCGGCGAGCACCCGCGCAGCGTCGGCCTGTCCGTGTGGGGCACCAGCGCGATGCGGACCTCCGGCGACGACATCGCCGAGGTGCTGGCACTGCTGGGCGTGCGCCCGGTGTGGGACGAGGCGAGCCGGCGGGTCACCGATCTGGAGGTGATCGACCTCGACGAGCTCGGCCGGCCGCGGATCGACGTCACCGTGCGCATCTCGGGCTTCTTCCGCGACGCGTTCCCGCACGTGGTGGCGATGCTGGACGACGCCGTACGCCTGGTCGCCGGGCTCGACGAGCCCGCCGAGGCCAACTTCGTCCGCGCCCACGCGCAGGCCGACCTGGCCGAGCACGGCGACGAGCGGCGGGCGACGACCCGGATCTTCGGGTCCGCGCCGGGCGCCTACGGCGCGGGGATCCTCCCGCTGATGGAGGCCGGCAACTGGCGCGACGACCGGGACCTGGCCGAGGTCTACACCCAGTGGGGCGGCTACGCCTACGGCCGCGGGCTGGACGGGCGCGAGGCGCACGACGACATGCGCTCCTCCTACCGCCGGATCGCCGTCGCGGCGAAGAACATCGACACCCGCGAGCACGACATCGCCGACTCCGACGACTACTTCCAGTACCACGGCGGCATGGTCGCCACCGTGCGCGCGCTCACCGGCTCCGCGCCGCGCGCCTACGTCGGCGACTCGACCACCCCCGACGCGGTGCGGACGCGCTCGCTGGAGGAGGAGACCGCCCGGGTCTTCCGGGCCCGCGTGGTCAACCCGCGGTGGATTGCCGCGATGCGGCGGCACGGCTACAAGGGCGCGTTCGAGCTGGCCGCGACGGTCGACTACCTCTACGGGTTCGACGCCACGGCCGGGGTCGTGCACGACTGGATGTACGAGCAGCTCGCCCGGGACTACGTCCTGGACGAGACCACCCAGGAGTTCCTTCGCGACGCCAACCCGTGGGCGCTGCGCGGGATGGTCGAGCGGCTCGACGAGGCCGCCCAGCGGGGCCTGTGGGCCGAGCCCGACCCCGAGGTGATGGACCGGATGCGCGAGGTCTACCTCTCGGTCGAGGGGGACCTGGAGGACCGGGGGGCCGAGGCCTGATGCGCCGGCTCCGGGTGGTCGGGATCGGCTGCGCGCCCGAGCACCTCACCCGGGAGGCGGCCGCCGCCCTGGCGTCGGTGGACTACGTCATCGCCGCCGACAAGGGCCCCGACGACCCGCTGCTGGCGGTGCGCCGCGCGCTGTGCGAGGAGTACGGCGTCCCGCTGGTCGCCGTACCCGACCCGGAGCGGGACCGCGACGACCCGGCCGACTATCCGCGGGCTGTGCGCGACTGGCACGCCGCCCGGGTGGCGGCCTACCTCGAGGTGCTCGAGGAGCGCCCGGGCGACGCGGCGTTCCTGGTCTGGGGCGACCCCGCGTTCTACGACTCCACGCTGCGGATCGCCGAGCAGCTCGCCGAGCGGACGCCGCTCGCGGTCGACGTGCTCCCCGGCATCTCCGCGATCCAGCTGCTCGCGGCCCGGCACGGCCTGGTGCTGCACGGCGTCGGCCGGCCGTTCCTGGTGACCACCGGGCGCCGGCTGGCCGCGGACGCGCAGACCCACGACGAGCTCGTGGTCTTCCTCGACGGGGGCTTCCGCGCGCGCGAGCTGCCGGGGGAGTGGCAGGTCTGGTGGGGCGCCAACCTCGGGACGGCGTCCGAGCGGCTGGTCGCGGGCGCGCTGCGGGAGGTCGCCGAGGAGGTCCTCGCCGCCCGCGCGGCGGCCGGTGCCGAGGCCGGGTGGGTGATGGACACCTATCTGCTCCGGCGTTGTCCCGGCTGAGACAATGAGGCCGTGAGCAGTACCTCCCCCGAGAGCCCGGGTCTCCGTCCCCCGCAGGTCACCATGTTCGGTTGGCTGGTGATCCTGTCCGGGATCGTGACCGTGCTCAACTCCTGGGAGACGGTGGCGGCGATCGGCAGCCTGGAGACGACCGAGGAGCTGCGCCGCCGGCTGGGCGAGCCGCCGTTCAGCTCCGCCGGCATGGGCCTGGAGGCGATGCGCGAGACCCACCGGGTCGCGGCGATCGTCGGAGCGGCCGCCGCCGGCGGCGCCGCGGTCTTCGCGATCTGGGCGATGCGGCGCGACCGCACCGCGCGGCTGGTCCTCTCGGTGCTCGCCGTCCCGGTGCTGCTCACCGGCTACGTCCTCGGCGGCCTGGCGCCGACCCTGCTCGCCGTGGCGGCGATGATGCTGTGGCTGCAGCCCTCGCGGGACTGGTACGACGGCAAGGACTACGTGCCGCCCGAGCCCCCCGAGGAGCCCAGTGCGCCGAGCGCCCAGGATCCGTGGAGCCGGCCGGACCGGCCCACCACGCCCGACGCGGGATGGGCGGCGCCCGACCCGGGCCAGCGGCGACCGGAGGGAACCACCCCGGCCCTCGACGCCCCCGCCGCTCGCGGGGAGCAGCGTCCTTCGCTCGCACAGCGGACCCGTCCCGGGGCGCTGGTGCGGGCCTGCCTGCTCGCCGGCGTGTTCTCCGCCGGCGCCTTCGGCCTGGTGGTCGCGGCCCTGACGATGCTGCTCGGCGACACCGACGGGATGGTCGAGACGATGCAGCGCCAGGAGCCGGCGCTGGGCGAGGCCGGGATCACCGGGGACCAGCTCGTCCTCACCCTGGCGGTGATGCTGGGCGTGGTCGCGCTGTGGTGCGCCGCCGGGGTCGTCGCCGCCTATGCCACGCTGCGCGGCGCCGAGTGGGGCCGGATCACGCTGATCGTGCTCGCGGTCGTGACCGGCGTGGCCTCGGTGGCGTTGGGGGTGGTCAACCCGATGCTGCTGGTCGTCGCTCTGGCCTGCGTGATCACCGTGGTGCTGCTGGTCCGTCCCGAGGTCGCGGCGTGGACCCGGGGGAGAAGCCGCGCGGATCGCCGTACTCGTGATCCAATGGTGCCGTGAGCAACCAGCAGCCGCCGCCCGAGAACCCCTACGGCCAGCAGCCCGGCCCCGACCAGCCTGCCGAGGGTCGTCCCCCGGCCTACGGCGACCAGTCCTCCTACGGCCAGCCCTCCTACGGGCAGGGCCAGCAGCCGGCCTACGGCCAGCAGCCCTATGGTCAGCAGCCGGGCTACGGCTACGCCTCGCCCGACCAGCGTCCCGGCACCGTCACCGCAGCCGGCTGGATCACCATCGTCCTGTCCGGGCTGACCGCACTGATGCTGGGACTGAGCATGATCGGCGTCGTGGTGGCTCGCGAGCCGATGCTGGACGCGATGCGCAACGACCCGAACGTGAACAGCGCGCTGGAGGACCAGGTCACCTACGACCAGATCTCCGGGGTGATCCTTGCGACTCTGGCCGTGTTGACCGTGTGGTCGATCATCGCGGTGATCCTGGGCGTCATGGTGCTGCGGCGCTCCAACGCCGCCAGGATCCTGTTGGTGATCAGCGCGGGCGTCTGCGCGATTCTCACGCTGATCTCGATCGCTGCGCTCGTCCCCGCGCTGTGGACGCTCGCGGCCATCGCGGTGATCGTGCTGCTCTTCGTCGGCGGTGCCGGTGACTGGTTCAAGGGTCGCACGCAACAGCAGCAGTACGGCGCTCCCTACCAGGGCTGACGCTCCCACTCTCCGAGCACCCGCACCACGCCCGTGCACCGGGTTGTGGTGCGGGTGGCACCACAACGGCTGCTCATCAGCCGGGGCTCAACGGGCGAGATCGGCCCGGGTCAGCCGGGCCACGCCCTCCTCCAGCACGGCGGGGTCCTTGCAGAACGCCCAGCGCACCAGGTGCCGCCCGGCGTCGGTGTCGTAGAAGCCCTGCATCGGCACCGCCACCACGCCGGCCCGCTCGGGCAGGGCGCGGCAGAAGGCGAGACCGTCCTCCCAGCCGAGGTGGGAGATGTCGGTGGAGGTGAAGTACGTCCCCTGAGGCACGGTCGGCGAGAGCCCCGCTGCCCGCAACCCCTCGCAGAGCAGGTCGCGCCCGCGCTGCAGGTCCGCGGCGAGCTTCCGGGTGAAGTCGACCTCGTGCTCCAGGGCATAGGCCACGGCCGGCTGCAGGGGCGCCCCGGAGGTGAAGGAGAGCCACTGCTTGGCGTTCATCGCCGAGGCGACCAGGTGCGCCGGCCCGCTGGTCCAGCCGACCTTCCACCCGGTCAGCGACCACGACTTGCCGACGCTGGAGAGGGTCAGCGTGCGCTCAAACATGCCCGGCAGGCTCGCGATCGGCACGTGCACCCGGTCGTCGAAGGTCAGGTGCTCGTAGACCTCGTCGGTGATCACCGTGACGTCGTGTGCGATCGCCAGCTCGGCGATCGCCGAGAGCTCCTCTCGGCTCAGCACCGTCCCGGTCGGGTTGTGCGGGGTGTTGAGCAGCAGGAAGCGGGTGCGGTCGGTGACCGCGGCCCGCAGCGCGTCCAGGTCCAGCCGGAAGTCGGGTGCGTGCAGCGTCACGGGACGGCGTACGGCGCCCGCGACCTGCAGCATCGCGGCGTAGGAGTCGTAGTACGGCTCCAGGAGCACCACCTCGTCCCCGGGCTCGATCAGCCCGAGGATCGAGGCGGCGATCGCCTCCGTGCAGCCGGTCGTGGCGATCACCTCGGTGTCGGGGTCCAGCTCCATGCCGTACTGCTCGCGCTGGTGCGCGGCCACGGCCTGGCGCAGCTCGGGCGTCCCGATACCGGGGGCGTACTGGTTGTGCCCGGTGCGGGCGGCCTCGACCGCCATCTCGATCACCGACGAGGGGCCGTCGGCGTCCGGGAAGCCCTGGCCGAGATTCACCGAGCCGGTGCGGACGGCCAGGGCGGACATCTCGGTGAAGATGCTCTGTCCGACCCCGGCCAGGCGCTGCACGTGGTGTGGCTGCATGCCACCGACCCTAGTCGCGGGTCACTTGATCTCCGACCGCATGACCAGCCAGGAGCCGATGGCCAACGGGATCCACAGCCAGATCAGGCTGGTCACCCCGAGCTGGGCCCACTGCTCGGCGCCCATCGAGCCGTCGTAGAGCCGGGTGATCGCGAAGTTGACGTCCACCCACGGCTGCACGTCGGCGAACCACTCCTGGAAGGCCGCGAGCACGCCGAAGACGGTCGGCAGGACGAAGGAGTAGACGAAGTAGGCCACGATCGCGGCCGGCGAGCTGCGCAGCAGCACGCCGAGCATGAAGCCGATCAGCATGCTCAGCACGCTGGCCAGGATCACCTTCCCAAAGGCCGCGAGGCTGAAGTTCCAGACCGCGTCGATGCCGTTGATCGCCGCGCCCACGACGTTGCTGAGCGCGCCGATGCCCATCGCGACCAGCATCGCCACGACGCCGACCAGGACGACCGAGGCGAGCTTGGCGGCGAGCACCCGGCCCCGGTTCGGGACCAGGGCATAGGTGGTCAGCGCGGTGCGCTGGCTGTACTCACTGGTGACGGCGAGGATCGCGATCACCGGCAGGATGATCGCCATCGGGGTGCCGATCGCGGCGGAGAACGTGCTGAAGCTCAGCAGGCTGTCGTTGCCGAACAGGATCACCCCGGCGCAGGTCAGCAGCGCGACGATCGCGATGCTGGCCATCAGCCAGAAGCCGGCGCGGGTGTCGAACATCTTGCGCAGCTCGACCTTGACCAGCCGGGCGAACGGGACCGGCGCCTCGGCGACGGCCGGCGAGGTGGGGGAGGTGGTGACGGTGGTGGTGGCGCTCATGCGGAGACTCCTTCGCGGGCGGTGTCGGCGGTGAGCTCGAGGAACATGTCCTCCAGGCCGGCGCCGTCGGCGGGCCGGAGCTCGGTGAGGGGTACGGCGGCCTCCAGGGCCGCCTGCCCGACGGCGGCGGGGTCGGCGTCGACCAGCAGGCCCCCGTCGACGGGGGTGGCGCTGATCTGCTGGCCGGCCAGCTGGGTGGCGAGCGCGTCCGCGTCGGGGGTGCGGACCAGGGTGCCGGCTCCGGCGAGCAGCTCCTCCTTGGTCCCCTGGGCGACGATCCGGCCGCGCCCGATGACGACCAGGTCGTCGGCGATGACCTCGATCTCGTGCAGCAGGTGGGAGGAGAGCAGCACCGTCCCGCCCCGGTTGGCGTAGCCGCGCAGCAGGTCGCGCATCCAGCGGATGCCCGCCGGGTCCAGGCCGTTGGCCGGCTCGTCGAGGATCAGCACCCGCGGGTCGCCGATCAGGGCCGCGGCGATGCCCAGCCGCTGTCGCATGCCGAGGGAGTAGTTGCGGACCCGACGCCCGGCCTCCTCGTCGGTGAGACCCACCAGGGCGATCATCTCGGCCACCCGCTGCTTCGGCAGCCCCATCGTGGCCGCGGACAGGGACAGGATCTCCCGGCCGGTGCGGCCGTTGTGCTGCGCCGAGGCGTCCAGGAGGACACCGACCTCGCGCCCGGGGTTGCCCAGGGAGGTGTAGTCCTTCCCGTCGATCGTCGCCCTACCGGCCGTCGGCCGGGTGAGGCCGACCATGGCCCGCATCGCCGTCGACTTGCCCGCGCCGTTGGGCCCGAGGAAGCCGGTGACGCGCCCGGACTGGGCGGTGAAGGTGATGTCGTCGACGGCGGTGAAGGCGCCGTACTTCTTGGTGAGGGACTCCACGAGGATCATGGCCTCCAGAGTGTCGGAAACGCCCGGAGCCGGCCAATCGGGAAGGCCGCTGAACCCGACCCCGAGTCACCCCTGAGCCCGGCCGGGGACGACCCCGGCTAGGGTGCGACACGTGAGCAGCACGGACCCCAGCCTCGCCGCCGACATCGACGCCTGCTCCCGGCTGACCGGGGAGTTCACCCTCCGGTCCGGCCAGGTCGCGAGCGAGTACTTCGACAAGTACCTCTTCGAGTCCGACCCCGCCCTGCTCGGCCGGGTCGCCGACCAGATGGTGGGGCTGATCCCCGACGGCACCGAGCTGCTCGGCGGTCTGGAGCTCGGCGGCATCCCGATCGTGACCGCGCTCTCCGCGCGCACCGGCCTGCCGGCGCTGTTCGTGCGCAAGAAGGCCAAGGAGTACGGCACCGCCAAGCTGGCCGAGGGCCCCGACGTGGAGGACCGGCGGGTGACCTTGATCGAGGACGTCATCACCACCGGCGGCGCCGTGCGCGACGCGACCCGGGCCCTGCGTGAGCGCGGTGCGGTGGTGGACACGGTGGTGTGCGCGATCGACCGCTCCCCGGAGGGGGAGAACCCGCTGGCCGACGTGCAGCTCGCGGTGCGCCCAGTGCTGACCAAGGCCGAGCTGGACGCCGTACGCGCCTGAGTGCTGCCCGCACGGGACGGGCTCAGTCCCGGGTGGTGTCCCGCCCGGTGATGTCGCGGTCCGGCACGCCGTCGTGGTCGCGGTCCGCGGCCTCCGGGGCGTTGGTGCGGCGGTGCCGCCACCACTCCCAGGCGATCGGGATGACCGAGAAGGCCAGGATCAGGATGATCGCCTTGTCGATCTGCTCGCCCAGCGCGGGGAACGCGTCGCCGAGGAAGAAGCCGAGCAGCGTGATCGAGACGACCCACAGCACGGCGCCGATGAGGCTCCAGAGGAAGAACCGGTGCCGCTCCATCTTCGTCACGCCCGCCACCACGGTGACGTAGGTGCGCACGAACGGCACGAACCGGCCGATCACCAGCGCCTTGTTGCCGTGCTTGTCGAAGAACGCGGTCGTCTGGTCGAAGTACTTCCGCTTGATGATCCGCCCGTCGCGGGCATAGAGCGGCTCGCCGATCAGCCGTCCGATCTCGTATCCCGTGACGTTGCCGAGGAAGCCCGCGGCCGTGAGGGCACCGAGCGCCGCGAGCAGCTCCAGCCAGGGGCTGCCCGGGAAGAGGTCGATCTGGCCGGTGGCGATGAACAGCCCCATTGCGAAGAGCAGGGTGTCGCCGGGCAGCAGCGGGAAGAACAGGCCGCACTCGACGAACACGATGGCCAGGCTCAGCCAGAACAGCTCGGTGCCGAACTGGTCGAGCAGCCAGTTGGGGTCCATCCACTCGATCCCCAGGAGCAGCGGCACCAGGAGCGTGGTGAGAGGATACGTCACCCCGCGAGCCTAACCGCCGCCCGGAGGCGCCTCGGGGACCGGCCCGCGTCTAGGGTGCGGGGCGTGGAGCGTAAGGAGCGGGCGCCGTACGACCCGATGCCGCACGGCCCGCCGGAGGTCGGCGTGGGCCCGTGGGAGGGGCCGTGGCCGGAGGGGGAGGAGTACGACGCTGCGCTGCTCGCCGAGGGCGACCGGCGCAACGTCGTGGACCGCTATCGCTACTGGAGCGTCGAGGCGATCGTGACCGACCTCGACACCCGGCGGCACGCCTTCCACGTGGCGATCGAGAACTGGCAGCACGACTTCAACATCGGCACGATCGTGCGCACCGCCAACGCCTTCCTCGCCGCGGAGGTGCACATCGTCGGCAACCGGCGGTGGAACCGGCGCGGCGCGATGGTGACCGACCGCTACCAGCACGTGCGGCACCACGAGGACGTCCCGGCGCTCGCGGCCTACCTGCACGCGCTGCCGGAGCCGGCGACCCTGTGGGGGATTGACAACCTGCCCGGCTCCCGGCCGTTGGAGACCACCGTGCTGCCGGAGCGGGTCTGCCTGCTCTTCGGCCAGGAGGGGCCGGGCCTGTCGGCGCAGGCGCGCGAGGCCTGCGACGGGACGTTCTCCATCGCCCAGTTCGGCTCGACCCGGTCGATCAACGCCTCGGCCGCCGCCGCCATCGCCATGCACTCCTGGGTGCGCGAGCACGCCGACCTGGGTGGGGCCTGGCGCGGCTAGAGCCGAGGGCTGGAGGCGGCTGCCCGAGGTGGGAGCGCCCACACATTCCGCGACATGTTGGATTTTTTGAGAATTGTTAACACGTTACCGGAATGCGTTGAAGGAGCCGACACATGTCCTGGAGTCCTCAGGTGCCCTTCAACGACCTGCCGCCGTTGCCCCCGGACGGCATCGATCTTGAGCCCAAGGCCGTCCTGAAGGCGACCGTCGAGGCACGAACCGCGTTGGCGACGCTCGCCCAAGCGCGACGGCTCCTCCCGAATCCCACCATCCTGATCCACGCGGTGCCGCTGCTTGAGGCGCAAGCGAGCTCCGAGATCGAGAACATCGTGACGACGGCCGACGAGTTGTTCAAGCACGTCGAGTCCGGTGGGGGCGATCACGCCACAAAGGAGGCCCTTCGGTACCGGAGTGCCCTCTTCGCTGGCGTCGAGGCAATCAGGTCTCGGCCGCTGACTGCAGCGACGGCGGTGCGGGTCTGTGCAGAGCTCCACGGTCGAGACATGGACGTCCGCGCGGTCACCGGCACACGGATCGCCAACCCAACGACGCGCGAGATCGTCTACGCGCCGCCGGAGGGTGCCGACGTCATTCGCGACAAACTCTCCGACTGGGAGCGGTTTGTCCACGCCGGCGACGACCTCGATCCGCTGGTGCGGATGGCCGTAGCCCACTACCAGTTCGAGGCCATCCACCCGTTCCACGACGGCAACGGGCGCACGGGACGTGTCCTGAACATCTTGATGTTGATCGAGGCGCGGCTGCTGGACGACCCGATCCTCTACCTGTCCAGAGCGATCATCGAGCGCAAGAACGACTACTACCGCCTGCTACGGGCCGTCACAGCCGAGGGCGCGTGGATCGAGTGGATCCTCTACATCCTTGACGTCGTGCGCGAATCTGCAACGTCAGCCACGCGCAAGATCGCGTCCATCCGCACGTGCCAGAACGACATTGCCGAGCGGGCTCGCGCGGCCACCCCGGGTGGTCGGGATGCACAGTTCCTCGACGTGCTTTTCGAGCAGCCGTACTGCCGGATCAGCACTGTGACCGACCGATGTGGGGTGTCGCGGCAGACAGCCTCAACGTGGCTGCATGCCTTGGTGACAGCCGGCTTGCTCAGCGATGTCAAGGTCGGCCGGGAGATCCTGTTCGTGAACCACGAGTTCCTGGACGTGCTCACGCGAGCCGAGTAGCCGGCTGGCCCCGCGCACCCTTCGGGGTGCCGTGGCGGCCGCTGCGTGCCGCCTACCCTGGCGGCATGGACAACAGGTCGGACATCGCGCGCGACGTCGTGGTGCGCGGCATGGTGCAGGGCGTGTCGTACCGCTGGACCACCCAGCAGGAGGCCGAGCGGCTGCACGTCCGGGGCTGGGTGCGCAACGAGCCGGACGGCTCGGTGCGGGCGCACCTGGAGGGCGAGCCGGAGCAGGTCGCGGAGCTCGTGGCGTGGATGCGCCAGGGTCCGTCCGGCGCGCAGGTCGAGTCGGTGGACGAGCAGCAGGGCGAGGTCGAGGGCGTCAGCGGCTTCCGGGCGGAGTGACCCGACCCGGCGCCTTGAAGGTTGTCAGCCGGACGAGACTGCAGGCGACTCATCGGTAGCCACTAGGGTTGAGCGTGCACCCTGACGCACTGCCGAGGAGTCTTTCCCCATGCCGATCGCCACGCCCGAGATCTACGCCCAGATGCTCGACAACGCCAAGGAGAGCTCCTTCGCGTACCCGGCCATCAACGTCTCGTCCTCCCAGACCCTCAACGCCGCGCTGCGCGGCTTCGCCGACGCCGGGTCCGACGGGATCATCCAGGTCTCCACGGGCGGTGCGGAGTACCTCTCCGGCCCGTCGGTGAAGAACATGGTGACCGGCTCGGTGGCCTTCGCCGCCTACGCCGCCGAGGTCGCCAAGGGCTACCCCGTCAACATCGCGCTGCACACCGACCACTGCCCGAAGGACAAGCTGGACGGCTTCGTCCGCCCGCTGCTGGAGATCTCCGCCGAGCGGGTCGGCCGGGGCGAGGCCCCGCTGTTCCAGTCGCACATGTGGGACGGCTCCGCCGTACCCCTGGAGGAGAACCTGCAGATCGCCGAGGAGCTGCTGGCCAAGGCCGCCGCGGCGCACATCGTGCTGGAGATCGAGGTCGGCGTCGTCGGCGGCGAGGAGGACGGCGTCGCCAACGAGATCAACGACAAGCTCTACACCACGCCCGAGGACGCCATCGCGACCGTCAAGGCGCTCGGCGCCGGCGAGAACGGCCGCTACCTCACCGCGCTCACCTTCGGCAACGTGCACGGCGTCTACAAGCCCGGCAACGTCAAGCTCCGCCCGGAGATCCTCAAGGCCGCCCAGGAGGCCGCCGCCGAGGCGCTCGGCAAGGACGCGTCGGCGCGGCCCTTCGACCTGGTCTTCCACGGCGGCTCCGGCTCGACCGCGGAGGAGATCAGCGCGGCCGTCGACTTCGGCGTGGTGAAGATGAACGTCGACACCGACACCCAGTACGCCTTCACCCGGCCGGTCGCCGGGCACATGTTCACCCACTACGACGGCGTGCTGAAGGTCGACGGCGAGGTGGGCGACAAGAAGGCCTACGACCCCCGCGCCTGGGGCAAGGAGGCCGAGGCCGGCATGGCCGCCCGCGTGGTCGAGGCCTGCGAGAACCTCCGCTCCGCCGGCCACTCCCTGGGGGCCTGAGCCCCGACATCCCGGGGGTCACCCCTCGGGGAAGGTAGTTTCTTCCGGGTGATCAGGCCCGGGGGTGGTGTGGAATGGGGGCGCTAGCCGCTCTGGTCCTGCGCCGCGCCCGTTCCAACCCGGCCCCTGTGGTCGCGGTCGCGGTGAACGTCCTCATCGTCTGCGCGCTCGTCTCCGGGCTCGGGTCGAGCCTGGGACTGATCTCCCAGCAGGCGCTCACCTCCTCGCTGTCGGCGCTGCCGCCCGAGGACACGACGGTGACGGTCACCTCGACCTACGACGAGGACGACCCAGCCGCCCAGGACCGCGCGGTGCGCGACGCTCTGGCGCCGGTCGTCGCCCAGGGCGGCGCGGTCGTCACCGCGCTGGCCTCGGGGACCTTCGACCGGGCCGGTGGGGCTCCCCGGGGGGCCGACGCCCCCGACGCCCCCGTCGTCTTCGCGGCCGTCGCGGGCGCCGATCCGGTGATCGGCGCGGGGCGGGCGCCGCGGGCCGGCCCCGACGGCCCCGACCGCCTCGAGGTCCTCGCGCCGCAGGGTACGGCGGAGCCGGGGGACCGGCTGCGCCTCACCGGGCGGCTGGGCCAGGGGACCGTCGACGCGACCGTGGTCGGCACCTGGGCCGCCGACGACGAGCGGGCCCTCGGCACGGTGGACCCCACCGCGCTGCTGGTCGCACCGGAGGCGTTCCCCGCCGTCGCCGGCACCGACTCCGAGGTCGCCTGGCGCGCCGTACCCAGCCTCAGCCTGTCGGCCGACCGGTTTCCCCAGCTCTCCGACGGCGTCGCCGAGGCCCTGGACGCCATCGAGGTCGTCGACGCCGACATCCCGGCCAGCGTGAGCGCGGAGTCGGGGCTGCGGGAGGCGATCGCCGACCGCACCGAGGAGCTCGCGGTGCTGCGCGGCCTGCTCCTCGCCCCCGTGGCGATGCTCGTGCTGGTGGCGCTCGCCGGACTGGTCCTCGTCGCCGCCGGACTGGCCGAGGTCCGCGGTGAGGAGGAGTCGCTGTGGCGCTCGCGCGGCGCCACCCGCCGCCAGCTCATCGGCCCTACCGTGCTGGAGAACCTGCTGATCTGTGGCACTGCCGCCGCGTTCGGGCCGCTGCTGGCGAGCGTCGCGATCCGGATCGGCGACGTCCGCCCGCCGCTGTCCGCGTCGGCGTGGGTCGCCAGCGCCGTCGCGGCCCTCTGCTGCGCCGTGGCGCTCTCCGCGCCCGCGCTCCTGCGAGCCCTCGGAGGCGACCGGGGCGAGCAGCTCGACCCGCAGCGGCAGCGTCGGCGCCGCCTCACCGCCCAGGTGGCGCTGCTCATGCTGGTGGCGATCCTCGGCGTGCTCGGTGTCGTCACGCTGCGCGGCTACGCCGACCGGGTCGCCTCCGGTGCGACCGGTCTCGACCCGCTGGTGGTCGCCGGCCCGGCGCTCGTCCTGGTCGCCGTGACCGTGCTCGCCGCGGCCGTCGTGGCGCCGTTCCTGCTGCGCGGGCTGGCGCGGTTGCTGGACCGTCGCGGGACGGCCGCGGTCCTCGGGTCGCTGCTGGCCGCCCGCGCGGCCCGCCGTACCGTCCCGCTCGTCCTCGCCGTCTCGCTGGCCGTCGGCAGCGTCGCCTTCGCCCTGATCGTCCGGGACAGCACCGCCCAGGCGCGGGTGGCACGGGCCGACTACGTCGCCGGAGCGGACGTGCGGGTGACCGCGCCGCCGTCGGCGACCCGGGCGGGGGAGGAGGCGGAGGCGAATGCGCTGCGCGACCTGCCCGGCGTCACCGCGGTGACCGGCGTCCGCCGGAGCACCACCTTCG
The DNA here is from genome assembly GCF_019931675.1 of Nocardioides rotundus. GTDB lineage: Bacteria > Actinomycetota > Actinomycetes > Propionibacteriales > Nocardioidaceae > Nocardioides > Nocardioides rotundus. Next base: position 3,214,393 of record NZ_CP082922.1, on the reverse strand, counting down.
TCGACGACCTCGGGGCCGACGCCGTGGCGGTGGACCTCGACGCCGCCACCGCCGAGGCACTGGTCGGCACCGAGGACCCGCTGCCGTGGCGGCGGCTGGCCTCCGAGGGGGACGGCCCGGTCCCCGTCGCGATGACCGAGCCGCTGGCGAGCGCGGCCGGGCTGTCCCTCGGGGACACCCTCACACTCAGCGTGCTCGGCCGCTCGACCGAGGTCGAGCTCGCCGCCCTCGTCCCGTTCGTGCGCACCGTCCCCGACGGGTACGGCGGCGTCCTGGTCGACGCGGGCGCGCTGGAGGCGGCCGGCGGGCCACTGGACCCGCCGACCGAGTGGTGGCTGGATGCGCGCGACCCGGACCGTGTCGCCGCGGCCCTGGCGGAGCGGCCCGACCTGGCCGCCCGCACCCAGACCCGCGACGGCGTGCTCCGCCAGCTCGAGGACGACCCGGCCACGGGCGGGACCGCCCTCGGCCACGTCCTCGCCCTCACCGCCCTCGGCGCCACGGTCGTCGGCGTCCTGGTGCTCTGCTCGGTCCTGTTGCTCCGCCGGCGCGAGCGCGCCGCCCAGGCCCGGATGGTGGCGGTCGCCGGCGGCGACCGCCGCCTCCTCTCCGGTGCCCTGACCTGGGAGCTCGGGCTCGCCGGCGGTACCGGCCTGCTCGCGGGCCTGCTGGCCGGCGCCGCGGTCGCCGCGGTCACCCTGTCCTCGCTGGTGCTCGGCACCGACGGCGGCCCCCTGGTGCCGGCGCCCGAGTTGCTGGTGCCGTGGGCGTGGGTGCTCGCCGCGACCCTGGCGATCGTGCTGCTGCCCGTGCTGGCGCTCCGGTTCCTCGTGCGCCGCGACCTGGCCCCCGGCCTCGGAGAGGAGGGAGGCCGATGACGACCGGCCGGCATCGCGCGTCCCGGAGGCGCCCGGGCATCCGCCCCAGCGCGATCGTGCTCCTGCTGGTGCTCCTGTGCAGCGGGGCCACGGTGGCCGCCGGGGCTTCCTCCGCCTGGCTGCGCACCAGCGCCGACGACCTGGCCCGCGGCGCCTTCGACCGCGCCGGCCACACCGCCTCCCAGCTGCAGGTCGACTACACCGGCGTCGACGCCGACGGGCTGCCCGCGGGCGGCGGTGCCGAGGTGCGCGCGGCGATCTCCCCGCAGGTGCGGCGGCTGCTGTCCGGCCCCCGTGCCGTGGCGATGACCAACCAGCAGGCGCTGAAGATCCTGCCCGCGCGCAGCGCCCAGCCGTCGTACCTCTCCGTGGCCGGCTTCCCCGAGATGACCTCGCTCGTCGACCTGGTGAGCGGACGCCAACCGCGTCCCGGAGCGACGGTACGGCGACTGCCCGACGCCGTGGCCCGCGACCGCAACGGCCCGGCGACCGCCGCGGTCGTCGAGGTGCTGATCCACGAGGAGACCGCGAAGGCACTGGACCTTCCGGTCGGCTCGTGGGCCGAGCCGTCCAGCTCCAGCCTGGACCTCTCGCCCCGCGAGTCCACCATCCTGCGGGTGGTGGGCACCTTCCGCCCGCGCGGCGAGGCGCCCACCGCGCTGGACGACGTGCCGGCCACCCGCGCACCGTCGATCTCGGTGCTCCCCGAGGTCAACCTGGTGCGGGCGACCGCGCTGGCCGCCGACCCCGAGACGGTCTTCGGGGCGACCTGGCCGCAGGACCCGATGCTGCGCTACAGCTTCGACCTGGCCCGGCCGCCGGACGCCGAGGCCGTGCCCGGCTTGGTCGAGCAGCTCCGCCGTACCCGGCTGCAGTCCTGGCCCGAGGTGGTGCCCTCCACCGGGGCCTCGGCCGCGACCGGCCTCGCCGACACCGCGTCCGGGGTCGTCACCTCGCTGCGCGCCAGCGACGGCGTGCTCACCCTGGTCCTCAGCGGCGTGGCGTCCGGCCTCCTCGTCGTCCTCTGGGCGGCCGCGCTGCTGCTGGTCGAGCGGCGCCAGGCCGTGCTCACCGTGATGCGGGCGCGCGGCGCCTCGACCTCCTGGCTCGGCGTCCGGGCCGCCGTGGAGGCGGTGCTCTGGGTGCTGCCCGGGCTGCTGCTCGTGGGACTGGCCGCCGCTCTGCCCGGCCCCGTGCGGCTGGGCGACCTCGTCGTGGCCGCTGCCGCGGCGCTGGCCTGCGTCGCGGTCATCACCGTCGCCCAGGCGGTGCCGGCCTCCACGGGGCTGATCCGCACCGTCCTCGTCGACGCCCTCCAGCTGGTCGTGGTCGTCCTCGCCGTCGGTGGGGTGCTGCTCGTGTGGGCCGACGACTCGGTGGGCGCGCGGGACCCGATCGTGTTGGCGCTCCCGGTCCTCATCGGTACGGCGACCGCGGTGATCGCCGTACGACTCCTCGGACCGCTCCTCATCGCGGTCGGCCGGACCGCCGCACGCGGCCGCTCGCTGGTCGGGATGGTCGCGCTCGCCCAGGCCGGCGACGTGGTGCGCCGTACCTCCCTGGCGTGTGTCGCCGCCGTCCTCGCGCTGGCCACCGGGGTGCTGGCGCTCGCCGCCGACGACACCCTGGAGGCGGGTGCCGAGCGGGCGGGCTGGGAGACCGCCGTCGCCGACGTCTCGGTGCGCAGCAGCGTGCTGCGCGCGGACGCCCTCGACCGGGTCGGGCGGCTCCCGGGCGCGGGCGCCGTCGTCCCCGTGCTGCTCAACGACCAGGCGACCGTCGAGACCCCCGAGGGGCTGGGCAAGGTCCAGCTGATCGCCGCGGACACCGCGCGTCTGCAGCGGGTGCTCGACCCGGCGGTCGGCGATCTCGAGATGCCGCGGCCGCGCGGGGACGTGCTCGAGGTCGTCGCCTCGCCGGGGCTGCAGCTCGACGGCGACTCCACGGTGCGCTTCACCTACGGCGACGCCACGATCCGCGCCGTCGACCGGGTCGACGGGATCCCCGGGCTGACCGGCGAGGACCCCTTCCTCATCGTCGATCTGGACGCGATGGGCGAGGCCACCGGCCGGGCCGCCGACACCTTCGACCTCGCGCTCGTCTCCGGCGACCCCGACCCGGCCGCGGTCGCCCGGATCGTCCGCGAGCGGGACCCCCAGGCCGAGGTGCTCTCCCGCAGTCGGATCACCGAGGAGGCGCTCTCCTCGCCCGCGGTCCAGCGGACCCGTCGGGTGCTGATGTCGGCCGCGCTCGCCGGGGGCGTGCTCGGCCTCGTCGCGCTGACGCTCGTCGTGGTGCTGGGCGGCCCGGCGCGGCGGCGTACCTCCGGGGTGCTGAGCACCCTCGGCACCGGAGTGCGCGACATCCGCCGCGCCGCCGCCCTGGCGATCGTCCCCGTGGTGGGCGCCGTCGCGCTGGCCGCCGCCGTGGCCGGCGTCGCCCTCGCGGTGGTCGCGGGCCATGCCTTCGACCCCGCGGCCCTCGCCGCCCCGACGGTCTCGCTCCCGGTGCGCCTCGCGCCCCTGACTCTCCTCGCGCTGGTCGTGGCCCTGGTGCTGGTCACCGTCGCGACCGCGCTGCTCGTGCGGCCCCGCCGCCCGGACCCGGCAGAATCGGAGACCCCATGACCACCACAGCCGTCGCCACCCCGGTCGACCACACCGGCACTCCGCAGATCGAGTGCGAGGGCCTCGTGCGCATCTACAAGCGCAAGGGCGTCGAGGTCGTCGCCCTCCAGGGCCTCGACCTGCATGTCGACCGGGGGGACCTGGTCGCCATCGTCGGCGCCTCCGGCAGCGGCAAGTCGACCCTGCTCAACATCCTCTCCGGCCTGGACACCCCCAGCGCCGGCCGGGCGGTCGTGGCGGGGCACAACCTGCTCACCATGGGCCGCAGGGAGCGCCGGCAGTACCGCCTCCGCACCTGCGGGTTCGTGTGGCAGCGGGCGACCGACAACCTGGTGCCCTACCTGACCGGGCTGGAGAACGTCGCGCTGCCGCAGCGGCTGGCCGGGACCGGCCGGGCCGAGCGGGACTCCCGCGCCGCCGAGCTGCTGGAGCAGCTGGGCATCGCCGACTGCGCGGACCGCCGCCCCGCCGACCTCTCCGGCGGTGAGCAGCAGCGCCTGGCCATCGCGGTCGGCCTCGCGAACGGGCCGGAGGTGCTGTTCTGCGACGAGCCCACCGGCGAGCTGGACACCTCCGAGAGCCACGAGGTCTACGGCGCGCTGCAGCAGGCGAACGAGCAGCACGGCACCACCGTCGTGGTGGTGACCCACGACCCGACGGTCGCGGGGGAGGTACGGCGCACCGTGGCCATCCGCGACGGCCGCACCTCCTCGGAGACGCTGCGCCGCGACGGCGCCGAGGCAGGGCACGTGGTCTCCGAGGAGTTCGCCGTACTCGACCGGGCGGGGCGGCTGCAGCTGCCCGCCGACTTCGTCACCGCGCTCGGGCTGCAGCGCCGGGTGCGGGTGGAGCTGGTCGAGGACCACATCCAGATCTGGCCGGAGGAGAACCGATGATCCGGGTCCGCGACCTGCACAAGACCTACGGCCACGGTGGGCAGGACGTGCACGCCCTGCGGGGCGTCGACCTGTCCGTGGACGAGGGCCAGCTGGTCGTGCTCAAGGGGCGCTCGGGTGCCGGCAAGACGACGCTGCTGCGGCTGATCGCCGGGCTGCTCCGGCCCGACTCGGGCACCATCGAGGTGGCCGGGCACGCCGTCACGGGTGCCAAGGACGCCGAGCTGGTGGAGCTGCGGCGGAGCACCGTCGGGGTGATCCACCAGGACTTCGCGCTGCTGCCGCTGCTCACGGCTGAGGAGAACGTCGGCCTGCCGCTGCGGATCACCCGGGTGCCGACCGCCGACCGGGACGCCCGGGTGAGCGAGCTGCTGGACCGGGTGCGGCTCTCCGGCCACGCGCGCCAGCGGCCCGACGAGATGTCCGGCGGCCAGCAGCAGCGGATCGCGATCGCCCGTGCCCTGGCCAGCCGGCCGCCGCTGCTGCTCGCCGACGAGCCCACCGCCCAGCTGGACTCCGAGACCGGCGCCAGCGTGATGGAGCTGATCCGGGCGCTCGTGGTGGACGAGGGCACGACGGTCGTCGTCGCCACCCACGACCCCGCGCTCGAGTCGTTCGCCGACGCGGTGGTGCACCTGGAGGACGGCCGGCTCAGCTGATGCGGGGTGGGCTCGGGGGCGGGTACGACGAGGCCGGCGCGCGAGTCGACCCCGAGTCGGGTCAGCGGGCCAGCAGGTGGCGCGGGGTCTGGAAGAACAGCACCGCGACCAGGCCGAGCGCGAGCACCAGGGGCAGGAGCAGCAGGGACTGCGCCATCGCCTCGGTGAAGGCGCCGGCCGCGGCGGGAGGCAGCGCGGCCGCGGGGGTGCCGTGCCCGCCGCTGGGGGAGAAGTCCAGCCCGTTGGCGGAGAGCCGGGCGTCCATGAGCACGGCGATGGCCGCGGACCCGAGCACCGCGCCGACCTGGCGGGTGGCGTTGTAGACCCCCGACCCGGCACCCGCCCGCTGCGGCGGCAGGTTGCGGTTGGCGCTCGCCGCCAGCGGACCCCACAGGAACGCGCTGCCCGCTCCCATCAGGGCGAACCCGACGAGGAGCTCCCACAGCGGGGTGGTCGGCGTGAGCACGGAGGAGACCAGCAGCAGCGCGCCGCCGAGCACCACGAAGCCGCCGACGGTCAGGATCCGGGGGTGCAGCCGGTCGGTGAGTGACCCCGAGAGCCGCGCCAGCAGGATCGACATGACCGCCATCGGCGCGAGCAGCAGGCCGGACTCGGTCGGCGACCACCCCCGGACCAGCTGGGCGTAGAGCATCAGGGGGAAACCCATCGCGGTGAAGGAGAAGCTCACCGTGACGATCGCGACGTTGGAGACCGAGAAGTTGCGGTCGCCGAACAGGGAGAGCGGGACCAGCGGCTCCTGACGGTTGCGCGACTGCCAGAGCACGAAGAGCACCATCACGACCAGCCCCGCGACGATCAGCCGCCACACCGTGAACGGGCCGGCGATGGTGGACCAGTCGTATTGCTGGCCCTCCTGCAGCCCGAAGACCAGCAGGAACATCCCGACCCCGCTGAGCGCCACCCCGAGCCAGTCGAAGCGGTGCGCGTGCGTCACCAGCCGCGGCACCAGGCGCGAGGCGAGCACCACGCCGACCACGCCGACCGGGACGTTGATGAAGAAGATCCACTCCCAGCCCAGGTGGTCGACGAGCACCCCGCCGAGGATCGGGCCCACCAGGGTCGCGACGCCCGCGGTGGCGCCCCACAGCGCCATCGCGCTGCCGCGCCGCTCGGGCGGGAAGATCCGGGTGATGACCGACATCGTCTGCGGGGTCATCAGCGCCGCGCCGAGGCCCTGCACCACCCGCGCCGCGATCAGCCCCTCGATGGTCGAGGTGAGCCCGCACCACAGCGAGGCGAGGGTGAAGATCGTCAGCCCGATCAGGTAGATCCGCCGCGGCCCGAACCGGTCACCGAGCCGCCCGGTGATGAGCACCGGCACGGCATAGGCGAGCAGGTAGGCGCTGGTCACCCACACGACCGTGTTCACCTGGGCGCCGAGGTCGCCGATGATCGCCGGGGTCGCCACCGTCACGATGGTCGTGTCCAGCAGGATCATGAAGAAGCCGAGACACAGCGCGAGCAGGGCCGGCCACGGGTTGGCCATCGTCTCGTCCGTGGCGCAGGTCGTCGGTGCGGCGGTCACAGGGACCAGTGAACACCCGGCCGCCGACACCGCACCCACCGGAGCCCTAGGGTGGGCGCATGGATCACCGTGACCTGATGGCGCAGCCGCCGGAGACCAGGCTGCCCGAGGACCCGGCCGCCGCGGAGCTGGCGTCCGGCGATGCCCCGATGGACGTCGTACGCCGCAACCCGGCCTCCCCGGTCGCCTGGGCCGCGCTGGCGCGCGCCGCGCAGGACGAGGGCGCCGACGACGTCACCGTCTACGCCTACGCGCGCGTGGGCTACCACCGCTCGCTCGACCTGCTGCGCCGCAACGGCTGGAAGGGTCACGGCCCGGTGCCGTGGAGCCACGAGCCGAACCGCGGCTTCCTCACCAGCCTCGCCCTGCTGGCCCAGGCCGCCGGCGCGATCGGCGAGACCGACGAGGAGCAGCGCTGCGCGGACTTCCTGCGCGACTCCAGCCCCGATGCCTACGCCGCGCTGCTCGGCTGACGTCAGATCCAGCCCTGCGCGCGAGCCCGGGCGCAGGCGTCGTGCCGGTTGCTCGCGCCGAGCTTGGTGACCGCGCTGGAGAGGTAGTTGCGCACCGTTCCGGGCGAGAGCGCGGCCCGCTGGGCGATCTCGTCGACGGGTGCGCCGTCGGCGGCGAGCTCGAGTACGTCGGCCTCGCGCGCGGTGAGCGGGCTGTCGCCGGCCGCGATCGCCTCGGCGGCCAGCTGCGGGTCGACGAACCGGCCACCCCCGTGCACCGTCCGCACCACCTCGGCCAGGGTATGCGCGGAGGTGGTCTTGGGCAGGAAGCCGCGTACGCCGGCCGCGAGGGCGCGCTTGAGGTGCCCGGGCCGGCCGTGGCTGGTGACGATGACGCAGCCGCATCCGGGCAGGTCGCGCCCGAGCTGCTCGGCGACCGCGATCCCGTCCGGTGCGGGCATCTGCAGATCGAGTAGGGCGACGTCGGGCTGCTGCTGCCGGGCGACCGCGAGCGCCTCCGGGCCCGACCCGGCCTGGCCGACGACCGTCAGGTCGGCCTCGAGGTCCAGCAGCTGGGCCAGCGCGGTGCGGACCAGCGTCTCGTCGTCGGCGAGCAGCACCCGGATCGGATCGGTCACGCGCGCGCCTCCGCGGCGGTGGCGGCGGCCGGGATGGTGAGCCGGAGGAGGAACCGACCGGCGTCGTGGGTCGTGTCGATCCGCCCCCCGTGCGGCTCGACCCGCTCCGACAGTCCGGTCAGTCCCTGCCCCGGCCCACCCGGCGCCCCGGCGCCGTCGTTGGCCAGCTCCAGCACCCGGCCGTCCCAGCTCGCCCGCACGGCGGTCGCCCGGGAGTGCCGCAGGATGTTCGTGACGCCCTCGCGGATGGTCAGCGCCACCGCCTCCTGCCAGTCCTCGGGGACGCCCGCGACGTCCAGGTCGGCAGTGATCCCGGCGGCCTCCAGCAGCGACCGGGCGCCGGCGACCTCCTGCTCCAGCGTGGGGGCGCGGTAGCCCCGGGCCAGCTCGCGGGCCTCCCGCAGCGCCTCGTCGGCATACCCCTGCACCTCCGCCATCCGGTCCGCGGCTCCGGCCGAGTCGCCCCGGCGGGCCAGGGTCGCGGCGAGCTCGCTGGTGCGGGCGATGGTGGACAGCTGGCGGCCCATCACGTCGTGGACGTCGCGGGAGAAGCGCAGCCGCTCCTCGGCCACGGCCAGCGACGCCTGGGCCTCGCGCGCCTCGTCCAGCTCCCGCACGACGGTCACGATCCAGACCGACAGCCGCACGGTGAAGAGGCTGAACGCGGTGACGAAGAGCGCCACGATCGCTCCGGCGGACGCGTCGACCCACCACGCCGCGCGGCTCTGGGCGCTGGTGCCGATGCCGCCGACCAGCGCGGCGACGCCGAGCAGGCGGGCGATGGCGAGGGTGCCCCGGGCGCCGGCGAGGGGCCAGACCACGGCCCACACGAGCGCCATCGCGACGGCGCGGGCGTCGTACCCGACCAGGTCGGAGGAGCGCAGCACGACCGCCGCCACGAGGGCGGACCCGACCAGGAGCGCCTGCTCGAGCGGGCCGGGCTCGCGCCAATCCCGGAAGAAGCGCAGCTCCACGGCCGTCGCCACCGCCATGGTCACGAGGAACGCCAGGAGCCAACCCGGCAGCCCGGCGCCTCCGAGCACGGGGAGCACGAAGGCCGCCGGCATCAGCCAGAGCAGCACCACGAAGCTCTGCTGGGTGTAGAGCTCGACCCGGTCGGCCTGGCCCAGCCCGCGGTAGCTCCAGCGCATCGCGCCTCCTCTCGTGTCGGTCCGACCCTAGTTGCGGGAAAGGCTCAGGCGCGCGGCTCCCACCGCATGCCGCGCCGGGCGAGCGCGACGGCGGCGAAGGTCCAGGCGACCAGCACCAGCAGCGCCGAGACGACGTTCGCGCCGCCGCCGACCCAGCCGGCGTCCATCAGGCTCACGACCGCCGCGCCGGGGGTGTACTCGGCCACCCGGGCCACCGCGTCGGGCATCAGCTCGAAGAACAGCCCGGCGAAGCCGAGCATGAAGATCGGCAGACACGTGAGCTGGGCCGCCTCGGCGGTGGGCGTCCAGGCGGCGGTCCACAGGCCGAGTACGGCGAAGCAGACGGCCGCGACCAGCGCGCCGGCGACCACCAGGGCGGGGTTGTCGGGGAGGGGGATGTCGAACACCGGCCCGATCAGGGCGATGAGCACGGTCACCCCCACGACGATCGCGATGCCCGGCAGCAGCATGGCGCCGATGATCTCGCGATCGGTCGCCTCGCCGGTCCGCAGCCGCTTGAGCACGAGCTCGTCGCGGCGGGTGACGGTCAGGGAGAGCGCGCTGTAGTAGGCGGAGAACAGCAGTGCGGTCATCAGGCAGGCCCCGACGGTGCTGACGACCTGGGTGTCCGTCGGCTCGCCGCCGCCCGCGAGGGCGAGCAGGAGCGGCAGCAGCGGCATCACGAAGGCGTAGCTGAGCGTCAGCCGGTTGCGGGTGAGCAGTCGGGCGTTCATCCGGGTCAGGGTGAGCAGCCGGCCCGCGGCGGTGGTCGGGCGCGGGGCGGTCGTGGTGGCCGTGGCGGTGGTCATCGGGTCGCTCCTGCGGTGGTGAGGTCGGTGGTCGGGGTGGCGTGGTCGTCGCGGGCGATCGCCAGGAAGGCGGACTCCAGGGTCGCCGTACGCGCGTCCAGGCGGTCCAGGTCGGTGCCGGTCTCGGCGGCCCAGGCGAGCAGCCGGTGCAGGGTGGCCTGCAGGTCGCGGGTGTGCAGCACGGTGAGGCCGCCGTCGGCGCCGGTGTCGACCATCCCGGGCAGCTCGGGCAGCGGCCGTGCGGGCGTGCCGAAGCGGACGGTCGCCGGCTGGTCGGCGGTGATCTGGGCCGGCGTACCGTCCCGGACGATCCGGCCGCGGTGCATGATCGCGATCCGGTCGGCCAGCGCCTCGGCCTCCTCGAGGTAGTGGGTGGTCATCAGCACCGTGGTGCCGGCCGCCTTCAGCTCGCGGATCAGGTCCCACACGCGGCGCCGGCTCTGCGGGTCCAGTCCGGTGCTGGGCTCGTCGAGGAACACCAGCTCGGGGTCGCCGGCCAGCGTGCAGGCCAGGTCAAGCCGGCGGGTCTCGCCGCCGGAGAGCGCCCGGACCCGCACGTCGCGGCGCTCGGTCAGGTCGAGCATCGCCAGGGTCCGGTCCGCCGGCCGCGAGCCGGTGACGGTGTCGGACCAGTAGGCGAGGGTCTCGCGGACGGTCAGGTCCGCGGGGAAGCCGCTGTCCTGCAGGAGGATGCCGGTACGGCGACGCACCTCGGCGCGGTCCTTCCACGGGTCCAGGCCGAGGACGCTCACCGCGCCGCCGGTCGGCCGCGCGAGGCCCTCGATCACCTCCAGGGTGGAGGTCTTGCCGGCGCCGTTGGTGCCGAGCAGCGCGGTGATGGAGCCGCGCTCCACCGTGAGGTCGATGCCTCGGACGGCCTCGTGGGTCTCGTCGCCGGAGCCGTAGCTGCGGCGCAGTCCGACGGCCTCGACGGCGGGGGAGTGCTGGGTGGGAGTGGTCATGGCTCCACTCTCCGGCCGACCGGCGTTCGTCAGTAGTGCGCCGGCTCACCGGTCCGGGTGGGTTCCTCCCGGACCGGGCATGACATCTGTCAGGTCCTGTGCGCTGGTCGAGCCCGTTCTGCTGGTCGAGCCCGTTTCGCTGGTCGAGCCCGTTTCGCTGGTCGAGCCCGTCGAGACCAGCCCGGCCCGACGTACCGAACAGTACGACGGCGGGCGAGCCCCGGCGCGTCACACCGAGAGCAGCGACCGGACCTTGTCGGCGCCCAGTGCCACGATCAGGGTGGGCAGTCGCGGGCCGCGCTCGGCGTCGACGAGGAGGTGGTAGAGCAGCCGGAAGAACTCCCTCTGGTCCGCCTTGACCTCCTCGGTCGGGGCGTCGTCGAGGCCCAGGCCGCGGGCCAGCTTGGGCACGCCGTACACCAGCGAGGTGACGTGCTCGACGTCCAGCTCGTCCTGCCCGGCGAGCCCCTGCAGCAGCAGCGAGAGCCACTCCGACTCCTGCGGGGAGAGCGCCTCGAGGGCCGTGGCGTCGGCGGTCTCGCGGACCGTCGTGCGCTCGTCCTCGGGGCGGGTGGCGACCCAGCCCCTCGCGCGGCTCAGCCGGGGCTCCAGCGCCTCGACGCCGTCGTGGGGGAAGCCGGAGCTGGCCACGATCCGGGAGATGTGCTCGGGCGACCCCGCGGTGATGTCGGCGACGGAGGAGAGCAGGCGGAACGGCACGACGACCTCGGGGGCCGGCAGCGGCCCGGCGGCGGTCGCGGCGGCCCGCTCGTGGGCGAGCACGGCGGCGTCCCGCCTCTCCGGGTCCGCGGCCTTGCGACCGAGCGCGTCCCACTCGTCGTAGAGCCGGATCACCTCGGGGCCGAAGTCGATGTCGAAGGTCTGGCGCGGGTTGCGGCGGACGTAGAGCCACCGCAGCACCGGGGCCTCCAGCACCTCCAGCGCGTCGGTCGCCGTGGGAGCGCCGCCCGCGGAGGAGGACATCTTCTGCACCCCGGCGAAGCCGACGAAGCCGTAGCCGAACCACGCCGGCCGGGGCATCCCGAATATCCTCTCCACCAGCTCGTGGCCCACGGTGAAGGACGACCCGGGGGTGGCGTGGTCCATCCCGGCGGGCTCGAAATCGACGTGGTAGAACGCCCAGCGCATCGGCCAGTCGACCTTCCACACCAGCTTGCCCTCGTCCTGCGTGGCCAGGTTGGTGACGTGGGAGTGCCCACAGGAGTCGCAGGTGTAGGCGAGGTCGGTCGTCTCGTCGTCGTAGGACGTCAGCGTGGTCGTGTCCCGCCCGCAGGTGCGGCAGTAGGGCTTGAACGGGAACCGCTCGAGCGCCGTCGCGCCGGAGGGGTCCTCCTCGTCGGCCACCGAGTCGGCCAGCGCCTCGGCCTCCTGGTCGGTCTCGGCCTGCACCGGCTTCTTCGTGCGGTAGCGGGCCAGCACCTCGTCGATCTCGTCGCGGTGCCGCACCGCCGTCAGCACCTGCTCGCGGTAGGTGCCGTTGCCGTAGAGCTCGGTCTGGGAGATCTCCTCCATCTCCACCCCGAGCGCGGTGAGCGCGTCGCGCAGCGGCGCCTTGAAGTGCTCGGCCCAGTTGGGATGACAGCCCCAGGGGTCGGGTACGGCGGTCAGCGGGCGGCCGATGTGCTCGGCCCACTCCGCGGGGACGCCGGCCGGCACCTTGCGGAAGCGGTCGTAGTCGTCCCACACGTGCAGGTGGCGCGCCTGGAGCCCGCGCCGGCGCAGCTCGTCGGCGACGAAGTGCACGGTGAGGAACTCCCGCAGGTTGCCCAGGTGGACCGGGCCCGACGGGGAGGCGCCCGAGGAGACCGTCACCGGCTTGCCCTCGCCGGCGTGCCGCACCGCGTCGTCGGCGGCGCGCGTCACCCAGTCGTGGGGAGCACCCTGCTGCTTGCGTCCTCGAGCCATGGCGCCGATTCTCTCAGGCGGCCAGGACCCGTCTCACGGGAGGATCATCGACCAGGCGTGCGGGTGCAGCGTCCAGCTCCGGTCGCGCAGCGGGCCGTCGATCTCGCCGTCCGCGGCAGCGTAGAACTCCTCGCCGGAGATCCGCACCTCGCGACCGCGGAGGTAGCGCACGTCGTCGCGCTCGCGGTGCCGGCGGCGGGCCATGTCCAGGACGTAGCCGAACCGGGAGATCGGGCCCACGGCGCGGGAGATCATCACATCGGCCTTCCCGTCCTCGGCGTCCGCGTCGGGCGTGAGCTCCGCGCCGCCGCCGACCGAGATGCCGTTGCCGACGGCAACCATCAGGGTCGGCTGGTCCAGGTCGTTGACGACCTCCCCGTCGATCTCGATCCGCAGGCGCACCGAGGGCGGCATGAACGAGGCCTGGAAGGCCCCGATCGGGTAGCCGAGCTTGCCCAGGTTGACCTTGCCGATGCCGATCGACCCGAGCCGCTTCTTCCACCGGGCGCCGCGCCGGGAGGCCTGCGCCCCTGCGCCGACGTGGACGTTGTTGACGACCACGCCGTCCTCGTCGTCGGTGAGCAGGTCGACCGGCCGCACCTCGCCGGTGAGGATCAGCCGCGCGGCGTCCTTGATGTCGAGGGGAACCTCCATCGACCGGGCGAAGTCGTTGCCGGTGCCGAGGGGCAGCAGGCCGACCACGGCCTTCTCCAGGTCGCCGCGGCGGTGCAGCGAGGCGATTACGGCGTGCAGCGATCCGTCGCCCCCGGCCACCACGATCCGCCGGGAACCGGCCCGGTGCAGCACCCCGTCCAGCTCGCCGGGGCTGGAGGTGGCGGCCACCTCCACGTCGGTGGCGTCGCGGAGGATCTCCAGCCCCTCTTCCAGGGTCTCCTGGTCGGCGGTGCCGGCGTCGGCATTGGTGATCACGAGAAGTGGGTCCACAACGATCAGGCTAACTGGCGTCGTTTGGTAGCGTGAGGTCGCACGAGGCCCCGGCGCGCGAGAGTGCCCGGGGTCGCTTCTTTGACCAGACGGAGGGGGCTGGGATGCCCGCGATCGTGGTGCTCGGAGCCCAATGGGGCGACGAGGGCAAGGGGAAGGCCACCGACCTGCTGGCCTCGCAGGAGACCATCGACTACGTCGTCCGCACCAGCGGCGGCCACAACGCCGGCCACACCATCGTGGTGAACGGCGAGAGGTTCGCCACCCACCTGCTGCCCTCGGCGATCCTCACGCCGGGCGCCACCAGCGTGATCGGCAACGGCGTCGTGGTCTCGCCCGAGGCGCTGTTCCGCGAGCTCGACGGCCTGCGCGAGCGCGGGGTCACCGATGTCGAGGAGCGGCTGGTCGTCTCGGCCAACGCGCACGTGATCGCGTCGTACCACTCCACGATCGACAAGGTCACCGAGCGCTTCCTGGGCAAGAACAAGATCGGCACGACCGGGCGCGGCATCGGGCCGGCGTACGCCGACAAGGTCAACCGCCTCGGCCTGCGCGTCGCGGACCTGTTCGACGAGAAGATCCTCGCGCAGAAGGTCGAGGGCGCGCTCGAGCTGCGCAACCAGGTGCTGGCCAAGGTCTACAACCGCCGCGCGGTGGAGGCCGAGCAGGTCGTCGAGGAGCTGCTGGGGTACGCCGAGCGGTTGCGGCCGATGGTCGCCGACACGGGGCTGCTGCTCAACCGCGCCCTGGACGAGGACAAGACCGTCCTCTTCGAGGGCGCCCAGGCGACGATGCTCGACGTCGACCACGGCACCTACCCCTTCGTCACCTCCTCCAACGCCAGCGCCGGCGGCGTCTGCACCGGCTCGGGTGTCGGGCCGACCCGGCTGGACCGGGTGATCGGGGTGATCAAGGCGTACACCACGCGCGTCGGCTCCGGGCCGTTCCCCACCGAGCTGTTCGACGAGGACGGCGAGAAGCTGTGGAAGATCGGCGGCGAGGTCGGCGTCTCGACCGGCCGCGACCGCCGGTGCGGGTGGTACGACGCGGTCATCGCCCGCTACGCCACCCGGGTCAACGGGCTGACCGACCTGTTCCTCACCAAGCTGGACGTGCTCTCCTCCTGGGAGCAGGTGCCGGTGTGCGTGGCCTACGACGTCGACGGGGTGCGGCACGACGAGATGCCGATGACCCAGACCGAGTTCCACCACGCCACGCCGATCTATGAGTACCTCGACGGCTGGTGGGAGGACATCTCCGGCTGCCGCACGTTCGAGGACCTGCCGCCGAACGCGCAGGCCTACGTGCGTGCGCTGGAGGAGATGTCCGGCACCCGGATCTGGGCCGTCGGCGTCGGGCCCGGCCGCGAGCAGACCGTCGTGGTCCACCCCGAGGCCTGACGCCCTCGTCGCCGGTCGAGCCCCGCTCCTCGGTGGTCGAGCTTGTCGAGACCACGGCCGCTCGGTGGTCGGCTTGCTCTTCGGTGGTCGAGCTTGTCGAGACCACGGCTCTTCGCTGGTCGGCTTGCTCTTCGGTGGTCGAGCTTGTCGAGACCACGGCCGCGGAGTGAACGTGGTCGGTTGTTGACGCGGGGTGGTCTCGACAGGCTCGACCACCGAGAGCGGGGCTCGACCGGCGAGACCGGCGCTCGACCACCGGAAGCTGGCCGGCGGGACCTGCGACAGCGGGGCGCGGATAGGATCGCGGAACGTGAGGCCCCTCGTCATCGGCACCGGCGGCCGCGAGCACGCGCTCGCGCTCGCGCTCTCCCGCGACCCGTCGGTGGGCGAGGTGTACGTCGCCCCCGGGAACCCGGGCATGGAGGCGGTCGCGACCCGGCGGGAGGTCGACATCCTCGACGGGGACGCGGTCGCCGCGCTGGCCCGTGAGATCGGCGCCGACCTGGTCGTCATCGGGCCCGAGGCGCCGCTCGTGGCCGGGGTCGCCGACGTGGTCCGCGACGCGGGGGTCGCGTGCTACGGCCCGGGCCGGGAGGCCGCGATGCTGGAGGGCTCCAAGGCGTTCGCCAAGGACGTGATGGCCGCGGCCGGGGTCCCCACCGCCCGGGCCCGGACGTGCACCACGGCCGACGAGGTCGCGGCGGCGTTGGATGAGCTCGGGTCGCCGTACGTCGTCAAGGACGACGGCCTCGCCGCCGGCAAGGGCGTCGTGGTGACCGCGGACCGCGACGAGGCGCTCGCGCACGCGGCCGGCTGCGAGCGGGTGGTGGTCGAGGAGTTCCTCGACGGGCCCGAGTTCTCGATCTTCGCGGTGTGCGACGGCAGCACGGCGCGGGCGCTGCAGCCCGCGCAGGACTTCAAGCGGATCTTCGACGGCGGGCGCGGGCCGAACACCGGCGGCATGGGCGCCTACACCCCGCTGCCGTGGGCGCCGGAGACGGTCGCCCAGGACGTGCTGCGCGACGTGGTCCAGCCGACGCTCGACGAGATGGCCCGGCGGGGGACCCCCTTCGCGGGCACGCTCTACGTCGGGCTCGCGCTCACCGGCGACGGGCCGCGGGTGATCGAGTTCAACTGCCGGTTCGGCGACCCCGACACCCAGCCGGTGCTGGCGGTGCTGACCTCGCCCCTGGGTGAGCTGCTGTTCGCCGCCGCGACCGGCGGGCTCGACGGCGTACCCCCGCCGGAGTTCGGCGACGGGGCCGCCGTCACCGTGGTGATGGCCTCGGCGGGCTATCCCGAGGGCTCCTCGAAGGGCGACGTCATCGTCGGCACCGAGACGCTGGTCGACGAGCCGGACGTCGAGGTCATCCACGCCGGCACCGCCCGCGACGGCGACGCGCTCGTCACCGCCGGCGGCCGGGTGCTCACCGTGACCGCGACCGGCGACGACGTCGCCGACGCGCGGGCCAAGGCCTACGAGGGGATCGCCGCGATCTCCTTCCCCGGTGCCCAGTGGCGGCGCGACATCGCCGCCGAGCCCCTCGGCGTCGTCGAGGGAGCCGTCGTCCAGGAGGAGCGTCCGTGACCGTCCCCAACGTCCTTGCCAGCCGCTACGCCGCCGACGACCTCGCGCGCATCTGGTCGCCGGAGCACAAGATCACCCTGGAGCGGGAGCTGTGGCTGGCCGTGCTGGAGGCGCAGCGCGACCTCGGGGTCGACGTACCCGACGGCGTGATCGACGACTACCGCGCCGTGATCGACCGGGTCGACCTGGACTCCATCGCCGCGCGCGAGCGGGTCACCCGGCACGACGTGAAGGCCCGGATCGAGGAGTTCAACGCCCTCGCCGGCCACGAGCACGTGCACAAGGGGATGACCAGCCGCGACCTGACCGAGAACGTCGAGCAGCTGCAGGTGCGCCAGTCCCTCGAGCTGCTGCGTGACCGGGCCGTGGCCGCGCTGGCCCGGCTCGCCCGGCTGGCCGCCGAGCACGAGACGACCGTGATGGCCGGCCGGTCGCACAACGTGGCCGCCCAGGCCACCACGCTCGGCAAGCGTTTCGCCACCGCCGCCGACGAGCTGCTGGTGGCGTTGGAGCGGCTCGAGGACCTGCTCGCCCGCTACCCCCTGCGCGGGATCAAGGGGCCAATGGGCACCGCGCAGGACATGCTCGACC
This sequence comes from Nocardioides rotundus, assembly GCF_019931675.1. GTDB lineage: Bacteria > Actinomycetota > Actinomycetes > Propionibacteriales > Nocardioidaceae > Nocardioides > Nocardioides rotundus. Next base: position 3,197,325 of record NZ_CP082922.1, on the reverse strand, counting down.
TGTTCGACGGCGACGCCTCCAAGCTCGCCGACCTCGAGGAGCGGATCGCCCGGCACCTCGGCTTCCACCGGGTGCTCACCAGCGTCGGCCAGGTCTACCCGCGCTCGCTGGACTTCGACGTGGTCTCCACGCTGGTGCAGCTCGCCGCCGGGCCGTCCAACCTGGCCACCACGGTCCGGCTGATGGCCGGCAACGAGCTGGTCACCGAGGGCTTCAAGGAGGGCCAGGTCGGCTCGTCGGCGATGCCGCACAAGATGAACTCGCGCTCGTGCGAGCGGGTCAACGGTCTGGCGGTCGTGCTGCGCGGTTACCTCTCCATGGTCGGCGAGCTCGCGGGCGACCAGTGGAACGAGGGCGACGTCTCCGACTCCGTCGTACGCCGCGTCGCCCTGCCCGACGCCTTCTTCGCCGCCGACGGCCTCTTCCAGACCTTCCTCACCGTGCTCGACGAGTTCGGCGCGTTCCCCGCGGTGATCCAGCGCGAGCTGGACCGCTACCTGCCGTTCCTGTCGACGACCAAGGTGCTGATGGCCGCGGTCCGCAACGGCGTCGGGCGCGAGGCCGGGCACGAGGCGATCAAGGAGGCGGCGGTCGGTACGGCGCTCGCGATGCGCCAGGGGCAGGCCGAGAACGACGTCTTCGCCAAGCTCGCCGCCGACGAGCGGCTCGGGCTGACCCGGGAGCAGATCGACTCGCTGGTCGCCGAGCCGATCGAGTTCACCGGCGCCGCGGTGGCGCAGACCCAGGCGGTCGTCCGGCGGGTGGGCGAGGTCGTCTCCCGCTATCCCGAGGCCGCGTCGTACGCCCCCGGCGAGATCCTCTGACGCTCCCGGCCCCCTGACGGGAGGTAGCCAGGCCACGTCGTTCCGCCGCGCGGGGGAGAGGGCCCGGGGCGAAGCATGAGCGCCCCCTCATCTGAGCCTCACCTGAGACTCATGGTGGCTGCGTTGCCTAGGGGGCATGTCTCGACACCCCGCCGCCGCCCGCGTGCTCGTGCTCATCGGGCTGCTCGCCGTACCCGTGCTGCTGGCCCTCGCCAGCCAGGCCCTGGCCGCGCGGCCGGGAGCCCCGGACGTCACGGACCCCACGCCGGTCCGGGTGTCGCAGGCCGGACCTGACGCGGCGGAGTCCGCCGATGACTGAGCCGCGCGGGTCTCGGGTGCCGGTGCGCTGGCGGATCGTCGGCTGGCTCGTGCTGACCACGCTGGTCGGTCTGGTGGCGGTCGCCACCACCGTCAGCGCCACGCTGCGCGCGGAGGTGGCCGAGGACGCGAACGCCGACGTCACCCAGGAGCTCGAGGAGTTCCGCGACCTCGCGCGCGACGGTCGCGACCCGCGTACGGCGGAGCCCTTCGGCTCCTCCAGGGCCCTGGTCGAGCTCTTCTTGTCCCGGCAGCGGCCCGCGGAGGGGGAGTACCTGATCGCCCAGCTGCCCGACGGCACCGTGCTGAAGAACCGGGGTCCGGGGACCGTCGTCGACGGCTACGACCTGGCCGAGGACCCGGACGCGATGGCCCGCACCCTGCAAGGGCCCAGCGGGATCATGGAGACCCCGGCCGGCGCGGTGCGTTGGGGCAAGGTCGACCTCGTCGACGGGTCCGGGCAGGCGGCCGGCCGCTTCGTGGTCGCGATCTTCGTCGATCCCGCCGAGCAGGCCGCGGACCGCGTCGTCCGGCTGCTCGGCGGCGTCTCCGTGGTCGTGCTGGTGCTGGCGAGCCTGGTCAGCTGGGTGGTGGCCGGCCGGATCCTGCGGCCGTTGCGGCTGATGCAGCGCGACGCCCAGCGGATCACCGAGGACGACCCGGGCCGCCGGCTGGAGGTGCACGGCGAGGACGACCTCGCCGACCTGGCCCGCACCATCAACGGGCTGCTGGACCGGCTGGAGAACGCCATCGCCACCGAGCAGCGCTTCGTCGACGGCGCCGGCTTCGAGCTGCGCGAGCCGATCACCCGCTCCCGCCGCGAGCTGAGCCGGGTGCAGCCGCGCACCGAGGAGGAGCGGGCCGCGGTCGCGGCGGTCGCCCACCACCTCGAGGGCATGGAGGAGGTCCTCGCCGACCTGCGGACCCTGGCCCGCGCCGAGCGCCCGGGGTTCCTGGCCCGCCGTACCGTCACCTCCGGCGAGATCGCCGACGCGCTGCGTCAGGAGCTCCCGCGGGTCGCCGACCGCGCGTGGGTCTGCACCGGCGTCGACGACGTCAGCGCCGACCTCGACCCGGCGCGCCTGCTGCTCGCCGTCCGGCAGATCGCCGAGAACGCCGCGGACCACACGACCGCGGGCGACCGCGTGGAGTGGTCGGTGCGTCGCACCGAGCAGGACGGTACGGCGCACCTCGAGGTCGCCCTGCGCGACGTCGGCCCCGGCGTCGACCTGGAGCACGCCGAGCGGCTCTTCAGCCGGTTCGCCCACGACGACGATGACCGCACCCGCCTCGGCCTGGGACTCGCGGTCGTCCGCGCCGTCGCCGACGCGCACGGTGGCTCGGCGTTCGTCGCCGACGGCCGGCCCGGGGCGGTCTTCGGGATCGCCGTACCCGCGAAGGAGGACGCATGAGTCTCGGGACCGAGTACCGCACCCAGCCGCCCACGTGGGAGCGGCCCGAGGAGCGCCGCACCGCGCGGCCGTCGTGGTGGCGGAGCACGCCGCTCGTCGGGGCGGTGATCGCGCTGCTGCTGGCCGTCATCGTGCTGGTCGCCGACGACCGCGTCGTCGGGGTGGACGGCGAGGTCACCACCCTCACCACGCCGGGCACGGTGACCCTGCTGACCTTCCTCGCCGCCGTGTGGGCCTGGGCCTTCACCGACCTCGACGACACCTTCGTCGCGCTGGTCGCGGGGACCGCGCTGGTCATCACCGGCGTCCTGGGCACCGAGCGGCTCTTCGCCACGCTCGGCGACGACACCATCTGGCTGCTCGTCTCCGCGTTCGTCATCGCCGCCGGTGTCACCACCTCCGGTCTGGCCACCCGCGCCGCGGCGTGGCTGATGACCGGCGCCCACACCCTGCGCGGCCTCGCGCACCTGGTCACCGGGGCGCTCGTGGTGACCACGTTCGCCATCCCGGCGACCTCCGGCCGGGCCGCGCTGGCGCTGCCGGTCTTCCTGGCCCTGGCGCGGGTCCTGGGGCCGGAGCGGGCACGTGCGGTCCGCGCCCTGGCGCTGATCTTCCCGACGGTGATCCTGCTGTCGGCGGTCGGCTCGCTGCTCGGGGCCGGCGCCCACCTGGTGACCGTGCAGGTGCTGCAGACCGCCACGGGGGAGACCCTCAACTTCGCGGAGTGGCTGGTCCTCGGGCTGCCGCTGGCGGTGGTGAGCAGCCATCTCGCGACCGAGCTGGTGCTGCTGCTCTTCCTCGACCGTGCGGAGCGACGGCAGCCGGTCCGGGTGGGGATCGAGGAGCTGGCCGCGGTCTCCGAGACGCCCCTGACCGGTCCGCTGACCGTCGCCGAGACCCGGGCGGCGATGATCCTGTGCACGGTGGTCGTGCTGTGGTGCACCCAGTCGCTGCACGGGATCCACCCCGCGATCGTGGCGCTCATCGGCGCCCTGGTGACCGCCTCGCCCCGCTTCGGCTCGACCAAGCTCAAGGACGGCCTACGCCAGGTCCCGTGGTCGCTCCTGCTCTTCATGGCCGCGACCCTGGCGCTCGGCGACGCGCTCATCACCTCCGGTGCGGCCGACTGGCTGGCCGCCAGCCTGCTGACCCGCCTCGGCATCACCTCCGCGGTCGGCTTCATCGTGATGGTGGTCGTGCTCTCCACCGCGGCGCACCTGATGATCCAGTCCCGCTCGGCCCGCTCGGCGGTGCTGGTGCCGATCGTGGTCGCGCTCGCCCCCACCGTCGGGGTCTCCCCGGTCGCCGCGGCGTTCGCGTCCACGGCCGCCGCCGGCTTCTGCCACACCCTGCCCGCGTCGGCGAAGCCGGTCGCGATGTTCGCCGCGGTCGAGGACGTGCCGACGTACTCCGCCCGCGACCTGCGCCGGCTCAGCCTCGTGCTGGCGCCGGTCTCGGCGGCGCTGGTCGTCGCCTTCAGCCTCCTGGTCTGGCCGCACCTCGGCCTGCCGCTCTGAGCCCATCCGTCCCGAAGGAGAAGAACCATGCCCACCGTCGTCCCGCAGAGCTTCCTCATCGCCCCCAGCGGCTTCAAGGAGAGCCTGGACTCCACCGAGGTCGCGCACGCGATCGCCCGCGGCATCCGCCGAGCGCTCCCGAGCGCCGTCACCGAGGTGATGCCGCTGGTCGACGGCGGCGAGGGGACCGCCGTGAGCCTGGCCGAGGCCACCGGCGGCCGGGTCGTCCCGGTCCGGGTCACCGGCCCGGTCGGCGATCCGGTCGACAGCCACCTGGCCCTGTTGGGCGGTCCCGCCTCCGGCACCGCCGTGGTGGAGATGGCCGCTGCGGCGGGGCTCCGCCTGGTGCCCGCGGACCTGCGCGACCCGACGTCCACGACGACGTACGGCGTGGGCGAGCTGGTCCGCGCCGCCCTGGACGAGGGGGCGACCCGGATCCTGGTCGGCTGCGGCGACTCGGGCACCAGCGACGGCGGGGCCGGGCTGGTCCGGGCGCTGGGGGGCCGCGTGCTGGACGCCTCCGGAGCCGAGGTGCCCGAGGGAGGTGCGGGCCTGGCCGAGGCCGCCAGCCTCGACCTGTCCGGGCTGGACGAGCGGCTGGCCGACGTGGAGATCCAGGTCGCCTGCAACATCCACAACGTGCTCACCGGGGAGCGTGGCGTGGCGCGGGTGTTCGGTCCGCAGAAGGGCGCCACGCCCGAGCAGGTCGAGACCCTGGACGCCGCGCTGACCCAGTGGGCGGCGCTGTTGGCCGACACGTGCGGCGACACCCTGGACCGGCTCGGGCTCGACGTCGCCACCGGCCCGGGGACCGGCGCGTCAGGCGGCCTCGGTGCCGCCCTCGCGGCGGTGTGCGGAGCCAGGCTGCGCCCGCGGTTCGACGTACTCCTCGACGAGTCGCTCAGCGGCCTGGACCTCGACGGGGCCATTGCCCGCGCCGACGTGGTCTTCACCGCCGAGGGGGCGGTGGACTTCCAGACCCCTCGCGGGAAGATCCCCGCCGAGGTCGCCCGTCGGGCCGGTACGGCGGGCCGCCCCTGCATCGCGCTGGCCGGCTCCATCGGGGACGGCGCGAGCGCCGTGCACGACATCGGCATCGGCGCGGTGGTCGGCATCATCCCGCTCCCCATGGACCTGGAGCGCGCGGTGACCGAGGCCTCGGAGCTGGTGGCCGACGCCGCCGAGCGGACCGTGCGCCTGCTGGTGATGGGCGCCGGCTTCGCGGGCGCCCGCGCCTCCTGACCCCCTGACACCCCCACGCATCCGCCGAGTCGGCGGGTGTCAGTGGTGGCGGGGGCTGTTCGGGTTGGCCAGGGAGTTGCGGTAGCCGTAGAGGGCGTACACGACCAGGCCGAGGCCGAACCAGATGGCGAACCGCTCCCAGGTCAGCGCGGTCAGGTACGTCGTCAGCCAGATGGAGGACGCGACGCCGAGCAGGGGGATCCACGGCATCAGTGGCGTGCGGAAGCCGCGCTCGATCTCCGGGGAGCGGTAGCGCAGCACGATCACCGCGGAACAGACCACGGCGAAGGCGAGCAGGATGCCGATGTTGGTCAGCTCGGCCGCCTCGGCGATCGGGGTGAAGCCGGCGATGAGCGCCGAGCCGATGCCGACGATCCAGGTGACCCGGGTCGGCACGTGGTGCTTGCGGTCGACCGCGGCGAACCACTTCGGCAGCAGGCCGTCGCGGGCCATGGCGAACCACACCCGGGTGACGGCGAACATGAAGGTGAACATCACCGTCGCGATGCCCAGGATGGCGCCGACGGAGATCAGGGTGGCGACACCCGGCAGACCGACGTCGGCGAAGGCCTGCGCGAACGCCGACTCGGAGTCGACCTCGGTGTAGTTGACCATGCCGGTGAGCACCAGGCACGCGAGCACGTAGAGCACCATCGAGATGGCCAGCGAGATGAGGATCGCCTTCGGCAGCGCCTTCCGCGCGTCGGCGGACTCCTCCGCGGCGGTGCTCATCGCGTCGTACCCGAAGACCGCGAAGAACACGACCGCGGAGCCGGCGAAGACGCCGCTCCAGCCGAACGGCAGGAAGGGGGTGTAGTTGTCGGTCTGGATGTAGAACGCGCCGATGGCCACGATCAGCAGCACCACGCCCACCTTGAGGAAGACCAGGAAGGACTCGACCCGGGCGGCGTTCTTCACCCCGCGGGTGAGCAGGAACGCGATGAGCAGGCACAGGATCACCGCGAACAGGTCCACGACCCGGCCCGGTTGGGAGGGGTCGCTGCCCGGCGCGCCGAGCATCCACTCCGGCAGGGAGATGCCCACCTGTTCGACGAGGAAGCCGAAGTATCCGGAGATTCCGATGCCGACGACGGCCACGATCGCGGTGTACTCCAGCAGCAGGTCCCAGCCGATCAGCCAGCCGACGCCCTCGCCGAGGACGGCGTAGCCGTAGGTGTAGGCGGACCCCGCCTTGGGGATCATCCCGGCGAACTCGGCGTAGGACAGCGCCGCGCACGCGCTCGCGATGCCCGCGATGAGGAAGGAGAAGAGCACGCCCGGCCCGGCGTCCTCCTTGGCGACCGCGCCGGCGAGGGAGAACACGCCGGCGCCGATGATGCCGCCCACCCCGAGTGCGGTCAGCTGACCGACGCCGAGCGCGCGGGTCAGGCCTCCGCCGTCGGGGTCCTCGGGCTCGATCTGGTCGATGGGCTTGCGGCGGAAGACCCCCCGCGGCCCGCTGCTGATGATGCTCATGCTCGGCACCCTCCCACGAAACGGAACTTTCCGACTGTTGTGACCCATGACACACCTGATCTAGGTTGCTGCGCGACAGCCCATCACGGGAGGCCGGCGATCCCGGACCTCCCGATCACCTTCTGGAAAGAGAGACTCGTGCGCCTCACCTCACCCCGCAGGACAGCACTCGCCGTCGCGGCGACCACCGCGTTGATGGTCGGTACGACGACCGCCGTCGCCGCTCCTCCCGCCCAGCGTGGCCAAGACCCCGCCCAGGCGTCCAGGAAGTTCCGTGAGGCGGTCACCCTCGCCGGCCAGATGGAGCATCTGAACGCCTTCCAGCGGATCGCGGATGCCAACGACGGCAACCGGGCCAGCGGCACTCCGGGCTACCGGGCGTCGATGAACTACGTGATCGAGAAGCTGCGCGCCGCCGGCTACAAGCCGACCGTGCAGACCTTCGAGTTCCCCTACTTCGCCGAGACCACGCCCGCGCAGCTGTCCCAGGTCTCGCCGGACGCCACGACCTATGCCTCACCCGACGACTTCTCGACCATGAGCTTCTCCGGCTCCGGCGACGTGACCGCCGAGGTGGTCGCGGTCGACACCGACCTGAGCCCGAGCGCCACCAGCACCAGCGGCTGCGAGGCGGAGGACTTCGCGAGCTTCCCCGAGGGCGCGATCGCGTTGATGCAGCGCGGCACCTGCCCCTTCGGCCAGAAGGCCGCCAACGCCGAGGCCGCCGGCGCCAGCGCGGCGCTGATCTTCAACCGGGGTACGGAGGGGGAGGAGGGCAGCATCAACGGCACCCTCGGCGAGCCCGTCGGGATCCCGGTGCTCGGCCTCAGTTACCCCACCGGTGTCGACCTCGGCGACCCGGCCGGCACCACCGCGCGGGTCACCACCGACACCGTCAACGAGACCCGGACGACCTACAACGTCCTCGCCGAGACCGCCAAGGGCGACCCGTCCAACGTGGTCATGGCCGGCGCGCACCTCGACGGGATCGAGGACGGCCCGGGCATCAACGACAACGGCTCCGGGTCGGCGGGGATCCTGGAGATCGCCGAGCAGCTGGCCAAGGAGAAGAAGCTCGCCAACAAGGTGCGGTTCGCCTGGTGGGGTGCGGAGGAGCTCGGCCTGCTGGGTGCGGAGCACTACGTCACCCAGCTGCAGGAGAACGACCCGGCCGCGCTCGATGACATCGCGGCCTACCTCAACTTCGACATGATCGGCTCGCCGAACTTCGTCCGGTTCGTCTACGACGGGGACAACTCGCTGGGCACCGGTGTGGACGGCCCTGACGGGTCCGGCCAGATCGAGCAGATGTTCACCCGCTACTTCGACAGCGTCGGCCTGGCCAGTGAGGAGACGCCGTTCAGCGGCCGCTCCGACTACGGCCCGTTCCTGGACGCGGGGGTGGCCTCCGGCGGCCTCTTCAGCGGCGCCGACGGGGTGAAGACCGAGGAGCAGGCCGCGATCTACGGCGGCACCGCGGGCGAGATCTACGACCCGAACTACCACACGCCCGAGGACGACATCACCAACATCAGCGAGACCTCGCAGGACCAGCTCGGGGACGCGGCGGCGCACGGGATCTACACCCTCGCCCAGAGCACGGCCCTGGTGAACGGCGAGGGCAAGGTCCGCGGCCCGAAGACGCCGAGGGAGTACGTCGGCCCGCGGGCGGTGCGCTGACCCGACCGCACTCGGCTCGCACGACGATCACCGACCCGCTCGTTCCGGGGGGACGAGCGGGTCGGTGACGTCCGGGTCGCGCAGTCGCGGGAACCCGGGGTCGTCCAGCCAGCCGTCCAGGGTCGCCGACCACTCCGCGCGCGCCCGATCGGCGCTCGGGTGCGGGTCCTCGCCGCCGATGATCCCTGCGAGCGTGGTGTCTCCGCGGTCCAGTCGGCGCTGCAGCTCCTCGGCGAGCGGGCCGCTGTCCCCGGCCCGAGCTGCAGCCGCGCGCTCGCGGTCGTGGGCGTCCAGCCGGTCGCGCGCCTCGGCATGCTCCTCCTCCAGCTGGTCGGCCAGCAGCCGGTGCCGGGCCTGGATGCCCCGGCACTCCGTCGCGGACTCCCGGACCGCGGCCTCCAGCTCCCCGGCCGTGGTCATGGCGCGTAGCCGCGGTTCGCGGTCTCGTCGGTGTAGCTCCCGGCGACGGCGTGCGCGACCGTCCCGGCGCCGCGGGTGACCTCGGTGGCCGCGTCCATCGACGCCTGCACCTTCTGCAGGGCCCGGGTGACGATCACGGCTGCCCGGAGCAGGTCCTCCACGGCCGCGGCCGCCCGGTCGATGAGGGAGATCAGCCGCTGGATCCTGGCCTTGGCCTTCCACAGCTGACGCAGGCCGCCCACCGGGCCGAGCAGGGCGTCCTTGATCAGGTCCTGGACGAGGGTGTCCACGTACGCGAGCGCGGCACACACCAGGTTGGTCGTGCTGCGCGCCACCTCCACCAGATGCCCGAGCTGCTCGCCGATCAGACCGGCGGCTCGGGAGCGGAGCGCGGCGCGACGCTGCTCCTCGGCCATCGTCTCCCCGGCCCGGTCGGCGGCGAGACCGGACCAGCCCGGCTCGAGCCCGCGGGAGAGCACGGCCCACTGCTGCTCGACCTCGGTGCCGGCACGCGCGAGGTGCCCCCATCCCTGCTGCATCGCCGAGACCGCGTCGAAGTCCCCGGCGATGGGGTCGAGGATCTCGCGCAGCAGGTCGCGTCCGGTGAGCTGGCGCACCACCTCCAGCGTGGTGCCGATCAGCAGCCCGCACTCGGTGCGCTTCTGGTCGATGAAACGGCCCTGGGTGCCCTCGGGGACCGGCAATGCGATCGAAGCGCCGGCGTCCATCATGGTCATCGGGAGCCCCCGTCCGCGAAAGCCCGGTAGTCGCCCACGTCGCCGATGGTCGAGGCCAGGTCGTCGCCGGCGCTCATCACGTCCGCGGAGGATCGCGCCACGTCCGCGGGAGTGGTGAACCTGTCCGCGAGGTCACCCACCCGCTGACCTGTCGCACCACCGAGCCGCTCGACGGCGGTGACCCCCGCCTCGGCCGCCAGGGAGGTCAGCAGCCGGGTGAGGGCGGACGAGCTGCGGTCCTCGGCGGCGGAGAGCTCCCGGCGGCACACCTCGAAGCCGTCACCGATGGCCCCGGCACGCGCCGCGTCCGCGCGGAGGCCGGCATGCACGCTGCGCAGCGTGGCGGCGTACTGCTCCTGGAAGAGCCCCAGCACGCCGCGGAACGCGCCCACCCGGCTCAGGTGCGCGCTGACGTAGTCGTCCATCGTCCGTGCGTCCACGCCCCGGCGGAGGGCGGCCGCCCGCGCCCCGACCAGGTCATCGCCCCACGCGATCAGCATTCCGACCTCCTCATCGTCCCGGTGGGTCCGGGCTCCTCGACCACGCTGCCGGGCCGGGCGCGGCGCCACGACCGGGCATCGGAGTTCTCCACAGGCGAGCGCATTCGCGCAGGTCAGCAGGAGGGAGCGGGTCGACCGGCCGTGCACGAGGCGCCGCCGCCAGCGCGGCCGTTAGGCTCGGCGGCATGCCCGATCTGGACATCCCCGAGGCGCCCGCGCTGCCCGGCAGCACCCACCTGCACTCCGGCAAGGTCCGCGACCTCTACCGGATCGACGAGGGACCGCATGCCGGCCGGCTGCTGATGGTCGCCAGCGACCGGGTGTCCGCCTACGACCACATCCTCAGCCCGGGCATCCCCGGCAAGGGCGCGATCCTCACCGCGATGTCGCTGTGGTGGTTCGACGAGCTGGCCGACCTGGTGCCCGGTCACGTGGTCTCCACCGAGGTCCCCGAGGAGGTCGAGGGCCGGGCCGTGGTGTGCGAGCCGCTGGAGATGCTCCCCGTGGAGTGCGTGGCCCGCGGCTACCTCACCGGCTCCGGGTTGAGGGAGTACGACGAGACCGGCGCCGTCTGCGGCATCGACCTGCCGTCCGGGCTGGTCGACGGCTCCCGGCTCCCCGAGCCGATCTTCACGCCCGCCACCAAGGCCGAGCTGGGCGACCACGACGAGAACGTCTCCTTCGAGGCGGTCGTCGCGACTGTCGGCCAGGAGACCGCCGAGGAGCTGCGACGGCTGACCCTGGAGGTCTACGCCCGCGCGGAGCGGCTGGCCCGGGAGCGCGGCATCATCCTGGCCGACACCAAGCTGGAGTTCGGCCGGCGGCCCGACGGCACCATCGTGCTGGCCGACGAGGTCCTGACGCCCGACTCCTCCCGCTTCTGGTCCGCCGAGGAGTGGGAGCCGGGACGCGCCCAGCCGTCCTTCGACAAGGACGTGATCCGCAACTGGCTGCGCTCGCCCGAGTCCGGCTGGTCCATCACCTCGCCGGAGCCGCCCCCGCCGCTGCCCGCCGAGGTGGTCGAGCGGACCCGCAGCCGCTACGCCGAGGCGTTCCGGTTGCTGACGGGAGCGGCGTGAGGGGCCGCGAGTTCGGTGCCGTGGTGGACTTCGGCCAGCCGGTGGACACGGTCTTCGGCTACCTCGCCGACCCGCGCAACCGGCCGGAGTGGCAGTCCTCGCTGATCGCGGTCACGCTCAAGGAGCGCGCGGCGCCGTACGTCGGGATGCGCTGGCGCGAGACCACGGTCGTCGGCGTCCGACCGCGGATGGAGATCACCCGCCTGGAGCCCGGCGCCACCTGGAGCGAGCGCGGCACCTGGCACGGGGTCGAGGCGGACCTGACGCTGCGGTTCTCCCCGACCGATGACGGCAGCCGGGTGCGGGCCGAGGGCGTGGTCCGCGGAGCCGGGCCCTGGGCGCCGCCCGCGACGCTGGCCGGCCGGCTCGCCTCGGCCGCCATCCGTTCGGACCTGCGCCGAGCGGCGAAGGTGCTGGAGCAGCGCGCCCACGGTTGAGGCGTTCTGGCGCATGAGCCTTCCGCCGGCGGCGACGGCTGGTTAGGTTGGGGCCCCACTCCCGTCCCGCCACCGAGAGGACCCTCCATGTCCAACCTGGCCAGCCTGCTCGAGCGATCCGCCGAGGCCTACCCCGACCGCACGGCCCTGGTGCTCGGCGACACGCGGCTCACCTATGCGCAGGTGAATGCCGCCGCCAACCAGGTCGCCAACGTGCTGGCCGCCCGTGGTGTCGGGAAGGGGGACCGGGTGGCGCTCACCTGCCCGAACCTGCCCTACTTCCCGATCGTCTACTACGGGATCCTCAAGGCCGGCGCGACCGTCGTACCCCTCAACGTGCTGCTCAAGGCGCGCGAGGTCACCTACCACCTCGACGACTCCGAGGCCGTCGCCTACTTCTGCTTCCAGGGCACGCCCGAGCTGCCGATGGGCGAGGAGGGGTACGCCGGCTTCCAGGGCGCGGACGGCTGCGAGCACTTCTTCCTCATCACCGCCGACCCGTCCGCCGACTCCCCCATCGAGGGCGTGGAGACCCTGGGTCAGGCGATGGCCCCGCACCCGCCCGCCTTCGAGACCGCCGAGGTCGATGACGACGACACCGCGGTGATCCTCTACACCTCCGGCACGACCGGCCAGCCCAAGGGCGCAGAGCTGATGCACCGCAACATGATCTCCAACGCGCTGATCAGCTCCGAGCTGTTCGGGGCGGACGCGGAGCGCCCCGACACCCTGCTGTGCGTGCTGCCGCTGTTCCACTCCTTCGGGCAGACGGTGATCATGAACTCCGGCTTCGCCTTCGGCGGCACGATCGTCATGCTGCCGCGCTTCGAGGCCGAGCCGGCACTGAAGCTGATGGCCACCGAGGGCGTCACGTTCTTCGCCGGCGTCCCGACGATGTACTGGGGCCTGCTGGGCGCGCTCGACGACTCCGGCGTCGACGTGAAGGCGCTCGCCGAGCAGCTGCGGGTCGCGGTCGCCGGTGGCTCCGCGCTCCCGGTGGAGGTGCACAAGGAGTTCGAGAAGCGCTTCGGCGTGACCATCCTGGAGGGCTACGGCCTCTCGGAGACCTCCCCGGTGGCGAGCTTCTCCGTGTGGGGCGAGCCGGTCCGGGTCGGCTCGATCGGCAAGCCCATCCCCGGGGTGGAGATGAAGCTGATCGACCCCGAGCCCGGCGTCCGCAAGGACCTGCCCGACGGCGACGACGTGGTCGGGGAGATCGCGATCAAAGGCCCGAACATCATGAAGGGCTACCACGGCCGGCAGGACGCCACGGACGAGGCGATCGTCGACGGCTGGTTCCGCTCCGGCGACCTGGGCCGCAAGGACGCCGACGGGTGGTACTACATCGTCGACCGGTCCAAGGACATGATCATCCGCGGCGGCTACAACGTCTACCCGCGCGAGATCGAGGAGGTCCTGCTCACCCACGACGACGTCAGCCTGGCCGCGGTGATCGGGGTGCCGCACGAGAGCCACGGCGAGGAGATCAAGGCGTTCGTGATCCTCAACAAGGACGCCTCGGTCACCGGCGACGAGCTGGTCGCGTGGGGCAAGGACCAGATGGCGGCGTACAAGTACCCGCGGATCGTCGAGGTCGTCGACGAGCTCCCGATGACCGCGACCGGCAAGATCCTCAAGCGTGAGCTGAGCTGACCGGCCGTCCGGACATCGCGAAGGTGAGGGTGACCGTGGTCCCCTCGCCCTCGCGGGAGACGACCTGGACGTCGCCCCCGTGGGCCTCGGTCACGGCCCGCACGATGGCCAGCCCGAGGCCACTGCCCTGGATGGCGCGCGCGGTGGCGTTGCTCGCCCGATAGAACCGGGTGAAGAGGTGCTCCAGCTCGGCCGCCGGGATGCCCATGCCGAAGTCCCGGCACACGATCCGCACGTGCTCACCGGCGCGGGTGGCCGAGAGCTCCACGATCGAGCCGCGCGGGCTGAACTTGATCGCGTTCCCGACCACGTTGACGAGCGCGCGCCCGACCTGGTCGCGGTCGCCCATCATCCGCAGCCCGGACTCCAGCGTGGTCGTCACCAGGGTGACGCCGGCGTCGGTGGCCTGGGGGAGCAGGTTCTCCAGCACCCGGTGCAGCTCGTCGCCGACGTCGACCTGCTCGCGCACGGTCTGGGCGCGCCCGGAGTCCAGCCGGTTGAGCATGAGCTGGTCCTCGATCAGGACGCGCAGCCGGCGCACGTTCCTGTCGATCACCGCGAAGGCGCGCTCCTGCGGGGCGGTGAGGTCGCCCAGGTCGCCGTCGGCCAGCATCTCGAGGTACCCCGCGATCGAGGTGAGCGGCGTGCGGAGCTCGTGGCTGGTGGTCGCCATGAACTCCGACTTCTGCTGGTCCAGACGGCGCAGCTCCTCGACCACCGACCCCTCGGCCACGATGCTCGCGGCCAGGGACGCCCAGCGGTCCGCGGCGCCGCGGGTCGGCAGGTCCCACACCATCGGCCGGGAGGACACCATCACCAGGTGGCCCAGCACCTGGTCGGGCAGCGCGAGCTGGCCGACGTACCACGACACCACGCCGGCCTGCTCCGCCACGGCCGCGGTCCGCGGGCCGAAGGTCTGCGCGAGGTCCTGGGAGCCGGAGGCGACCAGCGGGGCCTGCCGGCGCGGAGGGCCCCCGGCGTCGCCGGACCGGCTCTCGACGGCGAGCCGGTCCAGGTCGGGTCCGAAGGTGGAGCCGGGCGCGTCCCACTCCCCGAGCCGGTGATGCTCGCCGGGGAGCTCGCCGCGCCGCAGGAGCACCACGCGGTCCAGGCCCAGGCCCTCGCCGATCAGGCGGCACGCCCGGGACCAGCCGGTCTGGTCCGAGCCGGCGCCGGCGAGCGCCGTGGCGACGTGCCCGGTCAGCTCGTGCAGGGAGAACGACCGGTTGCGCTCCTGCTCGTGACTTTGGTGGGAGGCGGCCATGGTGTTGAACGACGCCGCGAGCGCGGCCACCTCCTGGCTGGCACGGCTCGGCCGCACCCGCGTGTCGATGTCGCCCTGGGCCAGCCGGATCGCCGCGCCCGCGACCTCCTGGATCGGCCGGGAGATCCGGCGCGAGAGGCGCCGGGAGACGGTCACGCCGATCGCCAGGCAGAGCAGGGCCAGGCCGACCGTGCCCAGCTGGGAGACGAGCAGCAGCCGGCGGTAGCCGCTCGTGTGCTCGGCGCGCTCGGCGAGGATGGTCGCCCGCAGGTCGTCCTGCGCGGTGGTCACCGACTCGAAGAGTCGGCTCGACCGCTCGATGGTCCAGGACCGGCCGTCCTCACGCTGCCGGATCATCGCCCGGGCCTCGGCGAACCAGCGGTCCTGGGCGGTGAAGGTGGCCTCCAGGTCCTCGGCCGGGATGTAGCCGCGCCCGTAGCGGGCGACGTCGGCCTGGTCGGTGCGGACCGCGTCCTCGCGCTTGTTGAACCACACCAGCACGTCCGGGCTGGGGTCGATCAGGTAGCCGCGGTAGACCGCCTGGGCGGCCGCCATGTCCGCGCGCATGTCGGCGGCCCCGTCGACCAGTGGCGTGAGCTCCTGGTCGAAGGCCGAGAGGTCGCGGCTGATCTGGTGCAGGGAGAGCACCGCACCCAGACCCAGCACCACGACGGCTCCGACGGCGACCAGCAGCAGGCGGTTGAGCTGTCCGCGCAGCGTGGGGATCCCGCGCGCCCTCATGGCGTCGTGCTTCCCGAGCCGAAGCCGGTCCGGGTCATCTCGCCCCAGACCGCCTTGCGTCCGGTGAGGCTGGCCCACCAGCCCTCGACCCGCCACCAGGCGGTCAGCAGCCGGTAGCCGACGTTCTCCACCACCGCGGCCACCAGCGTGCTGCCGAGGTCCCGCCAGCTGCCGTACTTGTGGTAGCTGAACTCCTCGACCGCCAGGGCGGCGAGGGTGACCAGCGCGCCGTACCCGTAGGCCACCGCCAGCAGCAGGAGCAGGTAGCTGCCGTCGATCAGGCCGAGGATCGCGCCGAGGATCATCAGCACCATCCCGCCGAGCTCGATCACCGGGGCGAGCAGCTCGAAGAGCCAGTAGTAGGGCACGGCGATCATGCCCACCCGGCCGTAGCGCGGGTTGAGGAACATGTGCCGGTAGGCCCACAGCGTCTCCCACAGGCCGCGATGCCACCGCTTGCGCTGCCGGTGCAGGACCGACAGCGAGGTCGGGACCTCGGTCCAGCAGATCGGCTCGGTGACGTAGGTGACGCGGTACTTCCGCCGCTGCCGCCGCATGTGCTGGTGGATCCGCATCACCAGCTCGAAGTCCTCCCCGATGCTGGTCGGGTCCAGGCCGCCCACCTCGAGCAGGACGTCGCGCCGGAAGATGCCGAAGGCGCCGCTGATCAGGATCAGCGCGCGGAGGCGGGACCAGCCGGACCGGCCGAGGTGGAAGGCCCGGAGGTACTCCACCACCTGGATCCGGGAGATCAGCTGCGGCGGCATCCCGACCGACACCACCCGCCCCGCCTCGACCCGGCAGCCGTTGGCCGCGCGGATGACCCCGCCCGCGGCCACCGTGTGCACCGGGTCGTCCACGAACGGCTGGGCGACCGCGAGCAGGGCGTCGGGGTCGAGCAGCGAGTCGCCGTCGACGAAGACCACGAGGTCCTCGCGGGCGAGGTTGATGCCGACGTTCATCGAGTCCGAGCGCCCGGAGTTGGGCTTGCGCACCACCGTGAGGCGCACATGCCCCGAGCGCGGCACGAAGACGCCGGTCGGGTGCTCCCGGATCGGGAGCCGGTCCGGCATCGGGAGGTCGACCTGCACCAGGTCGAAGATCCGGCGCAGCACCTCGAAGGTGTCGTCCTTGCTGCCGTCGTCGACCAGGATCACCTCGTGCGAGGGGTAGTGCAGGGAGAGCATCGAGCGTGCGGACGCCTCGATGCCGGCCTCCTCGTTGTAGACCGAGGCGATGACGCTGACCCCCGGCGTCACCCGCGACCCGAGCAGCTGCTCGCGACCGGCGAACGGGAGGAAGCGCAGGTGCTTGCGGAACTCGCCGATGGAGAGCAGCACCAGCATCAGGTAGGAGCTGTTGATCACCAGGAAGTAGACGAGCACCGGGATGGCGATCCACTGCAACAGCGAGCCGAGCCAGGTGCGGGCGACGTCCTCGAGCCCGCTCATGCCGAGACCTCCAGGACGGGGAGCCGGCCGCGGAGCACCAGGTCGGCGGCGCGGGCGCCGGCGCCGCCCTGTGCCTGGGCGGCCTGCAGCGCCTCGCGGCCGCGCGGTCCGGCGGCGAGCAGCGCGACGGCCGCGTCCTCGGCGACCTGCGGGTCGGAGTCGCCCAGCATGACCTCCAGCCGCGACCTGGCGGCGGCGACGCCGATCTCGCCCAGCGCGCCGGCGGCGGCTCGGCGTACCGTGACCTGCTCTTCCTGGCTGAAGGCCAAGAGCACTGGTACGTCGGTCGCACGGCCGACGACGCCCAGGGCGCGGATGAGCTCCACGGAGACGATCGGGTCGGCCTCGCCGGGCAGCTGGTGCCGTACCGGGTCGGCGAGGCCGAAGTGAGGGGTCAGCGCGACGGTCTTGGCCGCGGCCGCGCGGACGTTGGGGTCCTCGTCGCCCAGCGCGGCGCCCAGGGTGCCGGCGGCGCCGTGCCCGAGGGCGGTGAGCGCCTCGGTGACCGTCCAGGCCGGTACGGCGGGGGTCCGGCCGCGCAGGGCGTCCAGCAGCGGCACCGCGGCGGCCGGGTCGCCGAGCAGGCCGAGGGAGCGGGCGGCGGTCAGTGCGACCGCGGGGGAGTGGTCGCGGAGCCGGGCGACGAGTGCGTCGCGCGCGTCGCCGCGGCGCATGAGGCCGAGCGTCCACGCGGCGCGCGCCCGCACCGACGGCTGCAGGGCGCCCAGCTGGTGCAGGGCCCTCTCGTGGTGGCCGTGCGCCTCCAGCACGCCGGCGATCTGCGCCGCGGGCTCGCCGCGGACCTTGGACAGGAGCTCGACCAGGCTCTCGTCGATGACCTCGCGCTCGGTGCCCCGCAGGGCGAGGAGACGCCGTACCTCTCCCTCGTCGGCCTCCCCGGCGGCCAGGCTCAGCACCAGCGGGCGCAGCGGGGTCTCCAGGCGGCGGTGGTGCCGGTCCCGGCGCAGCCGGGCCACCCGGGCCAGCACGATCGTGGCGATCAGGGCCACTGCGGTGACCGACAGGACGACCAGGCAGACGATGAGGAGGTACGTCGGCAGCGCGACCGCGTCGGGGGAGCCCATGGCCCGGCTCCTAGGCCCGTTGCAGCAGGGAGCTGACCCGGTGGACGAGCTCGCGGGGGCTGAAGGGCTTGATGACGTAGTCGTCGGCGCCGGTGGCGTAGCCGGCGTCCACGTCGACGTCGCGGGAGCGTGCGGTCAGCAGGATGACCTTGACGTCCCGGAGCCGCTCGTCGGCGCGCACGCGGGTGAGCACGTCCAGGCCGGACAGCCCCGGCATCATGATGTCGAGCAGGGCGATCTCGATGTCGCCGTCGCCCAGGCGGGCCAGCGCGCTGCTGCCGTCGGGGGCGGAGACCACCTCGTGCCCGGCCTGCTCCAGCTTGAAGCAGACCAGCTCGCGGATGTCCTGGTCGTCGTCGGCCACGAGGATGCGGGCCATGGGTGCCTCCTGGGGGCGGGCAGGGGACGGACCAGGGGCAGGCCCGAGTCCGAGATGGATCATACTTTGGTCTGAGCCCGGGTGGAGGCGTTTCGCGCGTATCCGGTGCTCGCCCGATGCGCGCCGCGTTGCGCCGCGGCCCTAGACTTCGGGTGAACCGCCTGCCTGCGAAGGAGCTGTCCGTGGCCCGGTACGTCGTCGACGTCATGCCCAAGCGCGAGATCCTCGACCCCCAGGGCAAGGCGGTGCAGACCGCACTGCCCCGGCTCGGGTTCGAGGGCGTCGCCGATGTCCGTCAGGGCAAGCGCTTCGAGCTCGAGATCGAGGGCGAGCCCTCCGATGAGCTGCTCGCCCGGGTCACCTCGATGGCCGAGACCCTGCTCTCCAACCCGGTGATCGAGGACTTCGAGGTCCACTCCGAGCAGCACACGGTCGCCGAGCTGGCCGAGGAGGAGGGCCGCTGATGCGGGTCGGGGTGGTGACCTTCCCCGGGTCCCTCGACGACGCGGATGCGCGGCGCGCGGTCCGGCTCGCCGGACACGACGCGGTGGCCCTGTGGCACGGCGACCGCGACCTCGCCGGCGTCGACGCGGTGGTCCTGCCGGGCGGCTTCTCCTACGGCGACTACCTGCGCTGCGGCGCGATCTCCCGCTTCGCCCCGGTGATGGAGGAGGTCGTGGCGGGCGCGCGTGGCGGCCTGCCGGTGCTGGGCATCTGCAACGGCTTCCAGATCCTGTGCGAGTCCCATCTCCTGCCCGGGGCGTTGATCCGCAACGACCACCGCACCTTCGTCTGCCGCGACCAGCGGCTGCGGATCGAGAACAACCGCACCGCCTGGACCAGTGGCTACGACGCCGACGCCGAGATCACCATCGTGCTCAAGAACGGCGAGGGCGGGTACGTCGCCGATGCGGACACGCTGGATCGACTCGAGGGGGAGGGTCGGGTCGTGGCCCGTTACCTGGACCTCAACCCCAACGGCTCCCAGCGCGACATCGCCGGCATCACCAACGAGGCCGGCAACGTGGTCGGCCTGATGCCGCACCCCGAGCACAGCGTCGAGGAGCTCACCGGCTCCGGCACCGACGGGCTGGCCTTCTTCACCTCGCTCGGCCGGATGCTGGAGCGGGCGGCCGGCTGACCCGGGCGCCCGCCCCCTCGGTGGCTCAGCGCACGCCTCGGCGCAGGCCGTCCCAGACCTGGGTGCCGGCGATGCCGGTGACCGTCATGCCCGTGGACCGCTGGTAGGCCGTGACGGCGTCCCGGGTGGCGGCGTTGTAGACGCCGGAGACCACGAGGTTGTGGCCCATCGAGTTCAGGCTGCGCTGAGCCTTGCGGACGAAGCTGCCCGCAGATCCTGTCTTCAGCGTCTGCCAGCGCCCCTGGGCGGTGAGCCGCTGCCAGTTGCGCGGTCGCCAATCAGTGGTGCGCTGGTAGCCGTAGCGCGCCTGCCAGGCCTGCACCGCCCGGGTGAGCACGGGGCCGTAGGTGCCGTTGATCGTGGCGCCGTCGAAGAAGCCCTTCTCCTTCAGTAGGCACTTGAGCGCCTTGACGTGGTTGGGGTACTCGACGTCGTTGTAGGTGCTGAGTCGCGGGTAGGTGCGCTTGTTCACCTGGATCCCGCCGCAGTGGCTCTCCCGCGCGGCCACCGAGCCGCGCCCGAGGTCGAGCCAGTTGCTGTCGATGTTGATGGTGACGCCGCCCCAGGTCTCGTTGTGCCCGCCGCGGTACTGCTTCATCCGGCCGCCGGGCAGCCACCCGTCCGAGCGGATGTAGGAGGTGGAGGTGTTGGCCTTGCCGTCCCAGCGGGCGATCCAGATCCGGTCCGGCAGCGCGAAGGCCCTCGGCCGGTTCACGCGCGCGTCGTCGAGCATCTTGATGCCGGACGCGGCCGAGGAGTAGACCCCGGAGACGTAGCCGAGCTCGCGGACCCGCGTGGTCCAGGCCGAGAGGAAGCGCAGCGAGGACTCGCGGCAGCGGGTGTTGGAGATGTCGAACCCCTCGAGGTCGTACCACAGGGTGCTGCCCTCGACGATCCCGAGGTTGGAGGCGGCCTGGACCGCCGTCGATGCCTCGCCGCGGCCCTGGGAGCGTGCCCTGGAGTAGTTCGAGTCGGGGTCGGGGCTGATGGTCGGGTCGTCGCCGTACCGCGGGAAGCTCGGGTGGCAGCTGGCCTGCGGTCCCAGGGTGATCGGCAGCAGCCGCCAGCCCTTCTTCAGCTGGGTGCTGACCCAGGTGGGGGTGAGGTTCGGCTGGGTACGGCAGCCCCGGGACCTGCCCGAGATGTAGATCCCGACCGCGAGGAAGGGCGAGCGCTCCATCCAGCGGTCCATCTTCCACTGCTCCGGCGCGACGCACTGGTCGAAGCCGTAGCCGGTGATGTTGCCGGGGGTCACAGGGTTGGCCGCGGTGGCCGGGGGGACCGCCGCGGTCATCGCGACGACCGTGGCGACGGCCGGCAGGAGGGCGGACAGGCGGGGCAGGCGCATGGGGAGGCTCCGTCGGTTCGGGGGTCAGCGGAGTCACGCTAAGCCCATGAATCACACCATTCACAGGGTTTCCATCGAACTACTGTTCTGTAATTCGTCGGCGACGGCACACCTCGGGGGGTACGGCGCGGGCCCGGGCGGGGTTAGCGTCGAGGGTTCCGGCGGCCGGTGGAGGGCCGGCCGCCATCGTCCCCATCAGGAGGAACCATGCTTCGCAAGCTCCTCAACAGCGCCAAGCGCAGCGCCCAGGGCGGCGGCCGCGGCCGTGGCACCGCCGGCGGGACCCGCGGGGGCGGAGGCGCCAACCGCGACATCGAGCGCGGCGCCCGCCAGGTCGTCCGCGGCCTGCGCAAGCGCCGCTGAGTCGGCGGGGCGCCCGTCGCCCCGATAGGCTGGGCGGGTGCCGGAAGCGACCACCCCACGCGAACCTGCCAGCCTCGACACCGTCGCCGCCGCCGAGGGCGACCCCGGCCGGGACCAGCCCTGGGCCGAGCTCGGCCTGAAGGCGGACGAGTACGCCCGGATCCGGGAGATCCTGGGGCGCCGTCCCACCTCCGCCGAGCTGGCGATGTACTCGGTGATGTGGAGCGAGCACTGCTCC
Organism: Nocardioides rotundus; assembly: GCF_019931675.1. Classification (GTDB taxonomy): domain Bacteria; phylum Actinomycetota; class Actinomycetes; order Propionibacteriales; family Nocardioidaceae; genus Nocardioides; species Nocardioides rotundus. The sequence goes on along the minus strand of NZ_CP082922.1, from coordinate 3,176,020 downwards.
TACAAGTCCTCCAAGGTGCACCTCAAGCAGTTCGGCGAGCTGCCCCAGGAGACGCCCCTGGGCCCGATGCTCGCCGGCATCGGGGAGAACGCGGGCGTGCTCGACATCGGGCAGGGCTACGCGGTCACCTTCAAGGTCGAGTCGCACAACCATCCGTCCTACGTCGAGCCCTACCAGGGGGCGGCCACCGGTGTCGGCGGCATCGTCCGCGACATCCTCGCGATGGGCGCCCGCCCGGTCGCGGTGATGGACCCGCTGCGGTTCGGCCCGCTGGACGCCGAGGACACCCACCGCGTCCTGCCCGGGATCGTGGCCGGGGTCGGCGGCTACGGCAACTGCCTGGGGCTGCCGAACATCGGCGGCGAGGCGGTCTTCGATGAGACCTACGCCGGCAACCCACTGGTCAACGCGCTGTGCGTCGGCGTGCTGCGGCACGAGGACCTGCACCTGGCCAAGGCCTCCGGTGTCGGCAACAAGGTGATCCTCTACGGCGCCCGCACCGGAGGCGACGGCATCGGCGGCGTCTCGGTCCTGGCCTCGGAGACCTTCGACGAGGGCGGCCCGAGCAAGCGCCCCAGCGTGCAGGTCGGCGACCCCTTCATGGAGAAGCTGCTCATCGAGTGCACGCTGGAGGTCTTCGCGGCCGGGCTGGTCGCCGGCATCCAGGACCTCGGCGGCGCCGGCCTCTCCTGCGCCACCAGCGAGCTGGCCAGCGCCGGCGACGGCGGCATGCACGTCGACCTGGACCGGGTGCCGCTGCGCGACTCCTCCCTGGCTCCGGAGGAGATCTTGATGAGCGAGTCCCAGGAGCGGATGATGGCGGTCGTCGAGCCCGGCGACGTGGACAAGTTCCTGGCCATCTGCGAGAAGTGGGAGGTCGAGGCGGTCGTCGTCGGCGAGGTGACCGACACCGGCCGTCTGCGGATCGACTGGCATGGCGAGCAGGTGGTCGACGTACCCCCGCGCTCGGTGGCCCACGACGGACCGACCTATCACCGCCCGTTCGAGCGCCCGGCCCGGCAGGACGAGCTGCAGGCCGCCGGTGCGGACGGCCTGCAGCGCCCCGCCGACGGGGACGCGCTGCGGGAGACCGTGCTGCGGCTGGCCGCGAGCCCGAACCTGTGCGACAAATCCTGGATCACCGACCAGTACGACCGCTATGTCCAGGGCAACACCGTGCTCTCCCAGCCCAGCGACTCCGGCATGGTCCGGGTCGACGCCGACACCGGCCTCGGGGTCGCGGTCTCGACCGACGCCAACGGCCGCTTCGCCCGGCTCGACCCCTACGCCGGCGCCCAGCTCGCGCTGGCCGAGTCCTACCGCAACGTCGCGACCTCCGGCGCCACGCCGCTCGCGGTCTCGGACTGCCTCAACTTCGGCTCGCCGGAGGACCCGGCGGTGATGTGGCAGTTCGCCGAGGCATGTCGTGGCCTCAAGGACGGCTGCGAGGCCCTCGGCGTGCCCGTGACCGGCGGCAACGTCAGCCTCTACAACCAGACCGGCGAGACCGCGATCCTCCCGACCCCGGTGGTGGCGGTGCTCGGCGTGATCGACGACGTGACCCGGCGCACGCCCACCGGCTTCGCCGCGGCCGACCAGCGCATCCTGCTGCTGGGCGAGACCCGCGACGAGCTCAGCGGGTCGGAGTGGGCACAGGTCGAGCACGGGCACCTCGGCGGACTGCCGCCGGAGGTCGACCTGCTCGCCGAGCGCAACCTGGCGCGGCTCCTGGTCGATGCGGCCCGGGCCCGGATGCTGACCAGCGCCCACGACCTCGCCGACGGCGGGCTCTCCCAGGCGCTGGTCGAGTCGTGCCTGCGCAACGACGTGGGCGCCCGGGTGAGCCTGCCCGGCGACCCGTTCGTCGCGCTGTTCTCCGAGTCCACCGCGCGGGTGCTGGTGACCGTCGACGACGAGCACCACGACGCGTTCGCGACCATGGCCGCGGCCATGGGGGTCACCGTCACCGAGCTCGGCTCGACCAGCGCCACGCCCGCGCTGACGGTGGAGGGGCAGTTCGAGCTGCCGCTGGGCGAGCTGCGCGAGGCCTGGACGACGACCCTGCCGGCGGCCCTGGCCTGAGCCGATCGCCATGGAGACCACCCGGCACGCCTACGGCGAGCATCCCAGTCAGTTCGCGGAGCTGACCCGGCCCTCCGGCTCGTCTCGCGGCGTCGTCGTGCTCATCCACGGCGGCTTCTGGCGGGCCGCCTACGGCCTCGACCAGAGCCGCCCGCTCGCCGAGGACCTGGCGCGCCGGGGGTGGACGGTGTGGAACCTGGAGTACCGCCGGGTCGGCGACGGCGGCGGGGTGCCGGAGACCCCCGAGGACGTCGCGACCGCGATCGACCGGCTGGCCGAGGTCGCCCCGGACGTGGACCTGAGCACGGTCATCACCCTGGGCCACTCCGCGGGCGGGCACCTCGCGGTGTGGGCAGCGGGGCGACCGGACCCCGGGGTGCGGGTCACGGGCGCGGTCTCCCAGGGCGGCGTGGTCGACCTGCTCGGTGCGGACCGGGCGAACCTGGGGGACGGCGCCGTACCCGACTTCCTCGGCCACCCCGCCACCGAGGCCGACGCGCGCTGGGACCCGCTGCAGCAGGTCCCTCTCGCGGTACCGGTCCGCTGCGTGCACGCCCCCGACGACGACATCGTGCCGATCGACCAGTCCGAGCGGTACGTCGAACGGGCGGCCGCCCAGGGCGCCGACGCCGCCCTCACCGTCGTGGACGGTGGCCATTTCGGCGTGATCGACGTGTCCACGCCCGCCTGGACGGCGTGCGTCGACGCCGTGGAGGAGCTCTCGGCTCGGTGAGCCCCTGCTCAGTGCGCCCAGTTGATCACCCGCTCACAGCCCGACCAGCTGTCGATCTTCTCGGGCCTGCCCCAATAGGCGACCGTGTCCTTGCCGGCCCCGCACACGAACCGGTCCGGCGAGCCGTCGCGATCGGTATAGACCTGGTCGTCGCCGTCGCCGAGGTAGACGACGTCGGCCGCGCGCCCATCGGCGACCGTGTCGGCGCCGCCCCTGCCGTAGATCGTGTCGGGCCCCAGCTCGCCCTTGAGCCAGTCGGCACCGGGGCCGCCCCAGATCTCGTCGGCCCCGCGGCCGCCGTAGATCTCGTCGTTCCCGCCCAGCCCCGCCAGCCGGTCGTTCCCGGTGTAGCCCCAGATCGTGTCGGCCTGGGCGGTGCCGTCGATCCGGTCGTCGCCGGACGTCCCGTTGAAGGTATCGGCCAGGGCCGGTGTGGCGAGCGCCATCAGCCCGGCGGTCGCCGTGGCTGCGATGATGATCCGCTTCATGGTCTTCCCCCTGATTCGCCGACCGGACGATCCGCGTCGGTCACTATGAAAGACGCCCCGACGGGCGCCGAAGTTGCGACGGTACTCCCGAGCCCAGGCCGCCCACGCCGATTCCGCACCGATCCCGACCCGAGGAGACCCGATGCCCGCCCGACTGCGAACGGCCGACCCCGCCGAGGTCGAGGAGGCACTCGGCGCCGACCCTCGCAGCCCCGAGCAGACCCGGCTGCTGGTCAAGCACTTCCTGGCCGTGCTCGCCGAGCGCGCCCCCGGCCGGTCGGTGGAGGTGCGGGTGCCGCCGTACGCCGCCGCACAGGTGATCCCCGGCGTCCGGCACACGCGCGGCACCCCGCCGGCGGTGGTGGAGATGGACGCCGACACCTGGATCGGGCTCGCCAGCGGGTCGCTCGCGTGGCCCGACGCGCAGGTCAGTGCGTCCGGGGAGCGGGCCGACCTCTCGGCGTACCTCCCGCTGCTCTGAGCGCCGCGCACCCGGCAGCCCGACCGGCCCGCGCCCGGGACGTCATGCGAAGTGGGGAAGCGGTTCTCCGGGGCGTATGACGTCGTACGGCGGCGCGGGGCTTGTGGGGCGGGTGGTGTTGCTGGGGCCGATGATGATCCGGTCGGTCGAAGGGAGGTAGCCAGGCCACGTAAAGCGCGGGGTCGGAGGTGGCTGGGCTACCTCCAGTACGGCGGCCAGGCGGCCCGACCGGCCCGTGCCCGGGACGTCATGCGAAGTGGGGAAGCGGTTCTCCGGGGCGTATGACGTCGTACGGCGCCGCGGGGCTTGTGGGGCGGGGGTGGTTGTTGCGGGGGCCGATGATGATCCGGTCGGTCGAAGGGAGGTAGCCAGGCCACGTAAAGCGCGGGGTCGGAGGTGGCTGGGCTACCTCCAGTACGGCGGCCCGGCGGCCCGACCGGCCCGCGCCCGGGACGTCATCCGAAGTGGGGAAGCGGTTCTCCGGGGCGTATGACGTCGTACGGCGGCGCGGGGCTTGTGGGGCGGGTGGTGTTGCTGGGGTCGATGATGATCCGGTCGGTCGAACGGAGGTAGCCAGGCCACGTAAAGCGCGGGGCCGGAGGTGGTTGGGCTACCTCCAGTACGGCGGCCCGGCGGCCTGGCGGCCTGGCGCCCCAGCGGGGCAGCGGTCAGCCGGCCGTGACGGCCCGGAACGCGTCGATCAGTACGTCGAGGTCCTGCTCCGTGGCGACCAGGGGAGGGGCGAGCCGGACGGTCTGGCCGTGCGCCTCCTTGGCCAGCACGCCCCGGTCCAGCAGCGCCTCGGTGATCGAGCGACCCGTGGCCAGCCCCGGGTCGATGTCGACGCCCGCCCACAGGCCGCGCGCCCGGACCGCGTCCAGGCCGTTGCCGACCATCGAGGCGAGCCCGTCGGCGAGATAGCCGCCGAGCTTCTCCGCGCGGGCCTGGAACTCGCCCTCGGCCAGCATCGCGCACACCTCGGAGCCGATGGCGGCGGCCAGCGGGTTGCCGCCGAAGGTGGAGCCGTGGGTGCCGGGAGTGATCACCCCGAGCACGTCGGCGTTCGCGGCGACCGCGGACACGGGGTAGAGCCCGCCGCCGAGCGCCTTGCCGAGGATGTACATATCCGGGGTGACGTCCTCGTGGTCGCAGGCGAACGTGCGGCCGGTACGGGCCAGGCCGGACTGGATCTCGTCGGCGATCATCAGCATCTCGTGCTTGTTGCACAGGGTGCGGACCCCGCGCAGATAGCCCTCGGGCGGGATGATCACGCCACCCTCGCCCTGGATCGGCTCGAGCAGCACGGCCACCGTGTTCTCGTCGACCGCGGCCTCCAGGGCCGACAGGTCGCCGTACGGCACGACCCGGAAGCCGCCGGTGTACGGCGCGTAGTGGGTGGTCGCGTCCGGGTCGGTGGAGAAGGACACGATCGTGGTGGTGCGGCCGTGGAAGTTGCCGTCCATCGCGACGATGTTGGCCTGGCCGTCCGGGACGCCCTTGACCAGGTAGCCCCAGCGTCGGGCGACCTTGATCGCGGTCTCGACCGCCTCGGCGCCCGAGTTCATCGGCAGCATCATCTCCTTGCCGGTGAGGGCGCAGAGGTCGCGGGCGAAGGGGCCGAGCTGGTCATTGTAGAACGCGCGCGAGGTCAGCGTCAGCCGGTCCAGCTGCTCGTGGGCGCGCTGCAGAAGCCGCGGGTGCCCGTGGCCGAAGTTGAGCGCGGAGTAGCCCGCGAGGCAGTCCAGGTAGCGGTTGCCCTCGACGTCGGTCACCCACGCGCCCTCGCCGGAGGACAGCACCACCCGCAGGGGGTGGTAGTTGTGTGCCGCGTAGCCCTCGGTGAGCTCGATGTGGGCGGCGGTCGGGGTCTGCTCCCGGGTGAGCTCGTCGGTCATGCCGTCATGGTGGCACCGACCCGCCCGGAGGCCAACTCGCCCCGGAGGATCGGTGGGAGGCGGCCTCGATAGGTTGACGACCATGAGCGGTGAGGTGACCTACGACGACCTGGTGTCCCGCGCGCGGGGGACCCTTCCCGGCCTGCGGCGCGAGCTGGAGGACCTGGTGCGGATCCAGTCGGTGAGCGCCGACCCGGCCCGGGCCGAGGAGGTACGGCGCAGTGCGGAGGCGACCCGCGACCTGTTCGCCGCCGAGGGCTGCGAGACCGAGATCGTCAGCGCCGCCTCCGACGGACGGGCCCCGGCCGTGATCGCCCGCAAACAGGGCCCCGAGGGCGCGCCGACGGTGCTGCTCTACGCCCACCACGACGTGCAGCCGGAGAACGACCACGCCGAGTGGGACTCCCCGCCCTGGGAGCCCACCGAGCGCGACGGCCGGCTCTACGGCCGCGGCGCCGCGGACGACAAGGCGGGCATCGCCGCGCACCTGGGCGCGCTGCGCGCCCTCGGGGACGACCTGCCGGTCTCGGTGGTGGTCTTCGTCGAGGGGGAGGAGGAGGTCGGCTCCGAGACGCTGTCGGACCTGCTCGCGGAGTACGGCGAGCGGCTGCGCTCGGAGGTGATCGTGATCGCCGACTCCGGCAACTGGGACATCGGCGTCCCCGCGCTGACCACCAGCCTGCGCGGGCTGGTCCGGGTGGACGTCGAGGTCCGCACGCTGACCCACGCCGTGCACTCCGGCATGTGGGGCGGCCTGGTCCCCGACGCGCTGATCGCGCTCTCCCGCCTGCTCGCCAGCCTGCACGACGACCGCGGCAATGTGGCCGTCGAGGGGCTGCACGCCGGCCCGGCGGCCGATGTGGAGTACCCCGAGGAGCGGCTGCGCGCCGAGTCCGGGGCCACCGCGGGCGTGGAGTGGATCGGCGACGGCTCCGCGGTGGAGCGGCTGTGGACCCGCCCGGCGCTCTCGGTCACCGGGCTGGACGCGCCGAAGGTCGACGGGGCGTCGAACACCCTGGTCCCCGCGGCGCGCGCCCGGATCTCGATGCGGATCGCCCCCGGCGACACCACCGAGAGCGCGCTCGCCGCCCTGATGCGGCACCTGGACCAGCACGTCCCCTGGGGCGCCGAGCTGACCGTCACGACGGTCGACGTCGGCGAGGCGACGGCCATCGACGCCACGGGGCCGGCGTACGACGCCGCCCGGTGGGCCTTCACCCGCGCCTGGGACGGCACGGCTCCGATCGACATGGGCGTGGGCGGCTCGATCCCGTTCATCGCCGAGTTCCTGCAGGCGTTCCCCGAGGCGAGCGTGCTCGTCACGGGCGTCGAGGACCCCGACACCCGGGCCCACGGGGCCAACGAGGGGCTGCACCTGGCCGAGTTCGAGCGGGTCGTGGTGGCCGAGACGCTGCTGCTGGCCCGGCTCGGCGGGCTGGTCTGAGGCCCCCGGGGCCGGTCAGCGGGAGCGCGCCGGCAGCACGATGGTGAACTCCGCGCCATCGCCGGGCTCGGACTCCACCTCCACCCGGCCGCCGTGCCGGGCTGCGACGTGCGCCACGATGGACAGCCCCAGACCGGAGCCGGGGATGCCCCGGGTGGCCGGGTTGCTGCCGCGGTAGAAGTCGTCGAAGATCCGCTGCCGGTCCGCCGGCAGGATGCCCGGGCCGTCGTCGCGGACGGTGAGCCGGACCTCGTCCCCCTCGGTGGCCAGGTGCACCAGCACCCGCCCGCCGGCGGGGGTGTAGCTGAGCGCGTTGCCGACCAGGTTGGTGAGGGCCCGCTCGAGCTCGGCCGCCGAGCCGCGCACCCACAGCACGTCGGGGGTGGCCACGTCGAGCTCGAGCGACTGCTGGCTGGCCACCACGAGGTTGGCGTCGACCACGTCGTGCACCACCTCGGCCAGGTCCACCTCCGCCGGCACCAGCGGGAACTCCGGGTCGTTGAGGCCGGAGAGCACCAGCAGGTCGTCGATCACGATCCGCATCCGGTCCGCCGCGCCGCGGATCGCGGTCATCGACTCCGCGGCCTGCGGCGAGAGCGGCAGCTGACCGGTGACCGCGGTGTGGCCGAAGATCGCCGCCAGCGGGTTCTTCAGCTCGTGCGCCAGCGTCCGGACGAAGGTACGGCGGTACTCGTCGAGCCGACGCAGCTTCTCGGCCACCTCCCGCTCCCGCGCGAAGACCCGCGCCGTCAGCAGCGCACGCCCGAGGTCGTGGCCGATGTCCAGCACCGTCTCCCGCTCGGCGGCCGTCCACGGGTCGTCGCGGTGGTCGGCGGCCATCAGCAGATAGCCGACGCAGGTGGTTCCGGCGCCCAGCGGGACCATGAGGGCGCCAGCGGAGCCCGCGCGTTCCAGGGCACCCCGGAAGGCACGCTCCTCCTGCTCGGCGAGCCCCGAGGGCAGCGGGTCGTCGGCCTGGATGACCGCGGCCGCGTGGTTGGCCCAGTGTTCCTGCGCCTGTTCCCGGAACGCCTTCAACAGGCGCTCCGAGGGCCGCCAGGGGCTGTCGTCCCCGAGCCAGAACGCCTGGACGTACTCCTCGCCGGCCATGCTCTCGATCCACAGCCGGTCGATTTCGAAGGCCTCGATCAGCGCCGGGCCGGCGGCGTCCAGCACCCCCTGGGCGCCCAGCTGTCCGGTGGCGTTGCGCACCACGCGACGTGCGCGGGCGGCCAGGGTGAGGCGGCGTCCGGCCTCCTCGCCTTCGACGGCGGTCAGCACGGCTCGGCGGGTCTGGGCCGCGTATCGCTGCAGCTTGGCCCGCTTCTCCGCGCTCGGGCGGCGGCCGTCGATCGGCTGGTCCACCTGCAGCAGGGCCCGCAGCAGCCCGTCGTCGTCGAAGATGGGCGCGGACAGGCTGTCCTCCGGGTGCCAGGCGTCCGGGTCGTCGCTGGCGCCGGTGCCGTTGGGGGTGTAGGCGACGTACTCCGCCGGGATGGTCACCCGCTCGTGCGGAACGAACTTGAAGTCGCCCCAGGTCTCCCCCTCGGCGATGTGCTCGACCAGGGCGGCCGCGGGCGCGGTCGTGCGCAGCACGGCCGCGCGGTCGGGTACGTCGCCCACGAACGCGGCAAACTCCAACTGACCATCCTCACGCACCAGTGAGATGGCAGCGATCTCAAAACCGACAGCCTCCGCGACGCCTTCGGCAATCAGCTGAAGCGCCTCACGGAAGACAGTGTCGGACCGTGTGTCCTGCACTGTATGTACTACCCCCAGTTATCCCCGCGTTGACCATACGTGGTCATTTCGTCCTTGACTACCCCGACGCACGACTCGGCGGGGATGACCCGCTGTCCGGGACACCGCCCGGAGGCCGTCGCTTCGGCGCGCGTCGCGTCGGCGACGTACACTTCTGGGCGTGAGCGGACCTGCACGCCGACGCGGTGGCGACGGCCGGTTGACGGCTGCGCTGGATCCTCAGGACCTGGGCCCCCAGGACGCCTGTGGCGTCTTCGGGGTCTGGGCCCCGGGGGAGGACGTTGCGAAGCTGACCTACTACGGGCTCTACGCGCTGCAGCACCGCGGCCAGGAGTCGGCCGGCATCGCGGTGAGCAACGGCCGGCAGATCCTGGTCTACAAGGACATGGGCCTGGTCTCGCAGGTCTTCGACGAGTCCACCCTGGAGGCGCTGCGCGGCCACCTGGCCGTCGGGCACGCGCGCTACTCGACCACCGGCGCGCCGACCTGGCACAACGCCCAGCCGACCTTCCACCCGACCCAGCACGGCTCGATCGCGCTGGCGCACAACGGCAATCTGATCAACACCGCCGACCTGGCCACGATGCTGGGGCGCGAGCGGGCCGAGGGCGAGCTGGACCTGAACCTGCGGCCGCCGCCGGAGGCGACCAACGACACCTCCGTGGTCACCCAGCTGCTGGCCCACCACCCCGACACCACGGTGGAGGAGCGGGCGATCGAGCTGCTGCCGCAGATCCGCGGAGCGTTCTGCTTCGTCTGGATGGACGAGCACACCCTCTACGCCGCCCGCGACCCGCAGGGGATCCGGCCGCTGGTGCTCGGCCGCCTGGAGCGCGGCTGGGTGGTGGCCTCGGAGACGGCGGCGCTGGACATCGTGGGCGCCTCCTACGTCCGCGAGGTCGAGCCCGGCGAGATGGTGGTCATCGACGAGGAGGGGCTGCGCAGCCGAACCTTCGCCGAGGCGGCGCCCAAGCACTGCCTCTTCGAGTTCGTCTACCTGGCCCGGCCGGACACGATGATCAACGACCAGCGGGTGCACAGCGTCCGGGTCGAGATCGGCCGCCGGCTGGCGCGGGCGTTCCCCGCGGACGCCGACCTGGTGATCCCGGTCCCGGAGTCGGGCACGCCCTCGGCGATCGGCTATGCCGAGGCGTCGGGGATCCCCTACGGCACCGGCCTGGTGAAGAACTCCTACGTCGGCCGGACCTTCATCCAGCCCAGCCAGACCATCCGCCAGCTCGGCATCCGGCTCAAGCTGAACCCGCTGCGCGACGTGATCGAGGGCAAGCGGCTGGTGGTCGTGGACGACTCCATCGTCCGCGGCAACACCCAGCGCGCCCTGGTGCGGATGCTGCGCGAGGCCGGCGCGCGCGAGGTGCACGTGCGCATCTCCTCGCCGCCGGTGAAGTGGCCGTGCTTCTACGGCATCGACTTCGCCTCCCGGGCCGAGCTGATCGCCAACGGTCTGTCCACCGAGGAGATCTGCCGCTCGATCGGCGCCGACTCGCTGGCCTACATCGACCTCGACGACCTGGTCGAGGCCAGCACGGTGCCCAAGGACAACCTGTGCCGTGCCTGCTTCGACGGGGTCTACCCGGTCGAGCTGCCGGACGAGGAGCGGCTGGGCAAGTACCTCCTCGAGGTGCCGGCCGACGCCGAAGGCGGCGGACGCACGGACGCCGACGGGGTGCATGTCTCCGTGGGCGGTGCCGGGGCGACCGACTCGCTGGACCGTCCCTGACCGCCGCCGTACCACCGGGAGAGTGATGAGCGAGAGCACGGGCGCCTACGCCGCCGCAGGCGTGGACATCGAGGCCGCGGACCGGGCGATCGACCTGATGAGGGAGTGGGTCGACAAGGCGCGCCGGCCCGAGATGCTCGGTGGGCTCGGCGGTTTCGCCGGGCTCTTCGACGCCAGTGCCCTGACCCGCTACCGCAGGCCGCTGCTGGCGACCTCCACCGACGGGGTCGGCACCAAGGTGGCGATCGCCCAGGCCATGGACGTGCACCACACGATCGGCTTCGACCTGGTCGGGATGGTCGTGGACGACCTGGTCGTCTGCGGCGCTGAGCCGCTGTTCATGACCGACTACATCGCCTGCGGCCAGGTGGTGCCGGAGCGGATCGCGGCGATCGTCCGCGGCATCGCCGAGGCCTGCGCGGAGGCCGGCTGCGCGCTCGTGGGCGGCGAGACCGCCGAGCACCCCGGGCTGCTGGACCCGGAGGAGTACGACGTCGCCGGCGCGACCACCGGCGTGGTCGAGGCCGACGACCTGCTCGGACCGGACCGGGTCCGCGCGGGCGACGTCGTGCTGGCCATGGCCTCCTCCGGCCTGCACTCCAACGGCTACTCCCTGGTCCGGCACGTCCTGCTGCAGCAGGCGGGTTGGCAGCTGGACCGCGACGTGCCCGAGCTGGGCCGGACCCTCGGCGAGGAGCTGCTCGAGCCGACCCGGATCTACGCCCGGCCGTGCCTGGAGCTGGCCGCGAGCGGGCACGCCCACGCGATGTCGCACGTGACCGGCGGCGGTCTGGCGGCCAACCTGGCGCGGGTGATGCCCGAGGGGCTCACCGCGGTCGTGGACCGCTCCACCTGGACGCCCGGCCCGGTCTTCGAGCTGGTGCGCTCGGTCGGCGACCTCGCCCAGGCCGACCTGGAGGCGACGCTGAACTGCGGTGTCGGCATGGTCGCCCTGGTCGACGCCGAGGGAGTGGACGCCTCCGTCGCCGCGCTGCGAGGCCGCGGGATCGAGGCCTGGGTCGCCGGCCGGGTCGAGGCCGCGGAGGGCGCCGAGACCGTGCGGATGGTGGGCCAGCACCTCGGCTGGGCGTGATTTCGTCGACATCCCGGGGCCCGGGCATGCGGAATCAGCCACCCATTGGGTAGCGTTGGACCCACGACAGGTGACCAATCAGACCGGGACCCCGCGCTTCGGCGCCCTGGGCCCGGCCAAACGTGCGAGGGGGTCGGACCCTATGGGGCGCGGCCGAGCAAAGGCGAAGCAGACCAAGGTTGCTCGCGAGTTGAAGTACCGGACCCACGAGACGGACTTCGGAGCGCTGGCGCGGGAGTTGCATGGCGACGACCGCAACCAGAGCGAGGACTCGTCGGGCGGCGAGGACTACGACAAGTGGTCCGACTACGCGGAGCGCGACTCCCGCTGACCTGAGCGGTCAGCTGCTCGGCAGCCACATGCCGCGCAGCCGGCCGACGTCGCGCATGCGACGCTCGGCCACCTTGTCCGCCGCGACCGCCGGGGACACGCTCTCCTCCGACGCGAGCCGGAACACCTCGCGGGTGGTGTCGAAGATGCCGCCTGCCCGCTGGTGGGCGCGCTCGAAGCTGAAGCCCTCGAGCTCGTCGGCGACCTGGATCAGACCGCCGGAGTTCACGCAGTAGTCGGGCGCGTAGAGGATGCCGCGGTCCTCCAGGGCCTTCTCGATGCCCCGGTGGGCCAGTTGGTTGTTGGCGGCGCCGCAGACGATCCGGGCGGGCAGCGCGTCCACGACCTCGTCGGTCAGCGCGTGCCCGAGGGCGCAGGGGGCGTAGACGTCGATCTCGCTGCGGACCAGGGCCCCGTTGTCGGCGACCACCTGGACCTGCGGGAAGTCCGCCACGACCTGCTCGACGCTGGGCTGGTAGACGTCGGTGATCACCACCGCGGCGCCGTCCTCGATCAGGTGCCGCACCAGGTGCCGGCCCACCTTGCCCACGCCGGCGACGCCGACGGTGCGGCCAGCGAGCGTCGGCTCGCCCCAGACCGCCTCAGCGGCGGCCCGCATGCCCTGGAAGACGCCGTACGCCGTCAGCACCGAGCTGTCGCCGGCGCCGCCGTGGGCGACCGTGCGGCCGGTGACGAAGTCGCACTCGCGGGCGATGTGGTCCATGTCGTCGCTGAACGTGCCCACGTCGCAGGCGGTGTAGTAGCGCCCGCCCAGCGACTGGACGAAGCGGCCGTAGGCGCGCAGCAGCGCCTCGGTCTTGTCCGCGCGCGGGTCGCCGATGATGACCGCCTTGCCGCCGCCGAGGTCGAGCCCGGCGAGCGCCGCCTTGTAGCTCATTCCGCGGGAGAGGTCGAGCACGTCCTCGATCGCCTCGTCGGTCGAGGGGTACGGGTGGAAGCGGGTGCCGCCCAGGGCGGGGCCGAGGGCCGTGGAGTGCACGGCGACGATGGCCTTCAGGCCGCTGGCGGGGTCGTTGCAGAAGACGACCTGCTCGTGCTCGGAGCCGAGCTCGAAGACGTCGGGCATGGCGGGTGGGCCTCTCTGTGTCGGTGCCGGTCACGGGGTGGTGTGACGCTGACGAGTGCCCGGTCGGGTGTGGTGACCGGGCCCACATCTCCAGACTACGCCGCACGGTCCCGGGTCAGACGACCGCGCCGACCACCAGGTAGGACGCGATGAAGGTGGCGGCCAGCACGAGCAGGCTGAGGACGAGCACGCGGGTCCAGGAGACGGTGGCCGACCCGCTCGCGGGACGGCGCTGGACCTCCTCGCCCTCCCAGCCGGCGCGCAGCGCGCGGGCGAAGGCCCCGGCCGAGGGGTAGCGGTCCTCCGGGTCGTCGGCCAGCGCCCCGGCGACGGCCGTGTCGACGCCCGCGGGCAGGTCGACGAGGAGCGAGGGGCGCGGAGGCTCCGACCCGAGCCGCAGGGCCTCGGGGTCGCGCAGCGTGTGGCCGGTGAGCAGGGTGAAGGCGATCGCGCCGAGCGACCAGACGTCGGTGCGCGCGTCCAGCCGCAGCCCGGCCGCCTGCTCGGGTGCCATGTAGGCCGGGGTCCCGACCAGCTGGGTGAGCCCGCTGGCGTTGGCCATGGCCTTGGCCACCCCCAGGTCGGCGACCAGGACCCGCTCGCCGTCGGGATGGCTGCGCAGCAGCAGGTTCTGCGGCTTGACGTCGCGGTGGATGATCCCGTTCTCGTGCAGCGCGTCCAGCCCGGCGGCCGCCTGCTCCACCAGGTCGACCACCCGCTCCGGGGGCACGGGTCCCGAGCCGAGCAGGTCGGCGAGGGAGCCGCCGTCGGCGTAGGTCATCACGAAGTACGGTGTCTCGCCGACCTCGCCGATGTCGTGCACCCGGACCACGTACTCACTGTCCGCGCGACGCAGGATCCGCGCCTCCTCCACGAAGCGGTCCCGGACGTCGGCGCGCTGGGTCCAGTTGTCGGCCAGCGCCTTCACGGCGACGTCGGAGGACAGGTCGGGATCGTGGTAGAGCCAGACCGACGCGAAACCGCCGCTGCCGAGGCGCCCGACCCGCTCCAGCCGACCGAGTGTCTCGGGGAGGGACATGACCCTCAGTGTGCCGTAGCACCCACCCGTCGGCCGGAGCGGGCTCGCGGTCAGCCGGTGATGCCCAGCACCGCGTCGGCCTCGCTGCGCGCGGTCTCGCGGCACTGGCCGTCGAGCTCGCAGGTGTAGATCACCGTGCCGTTGCCGTCGCCGTCCGTCGCGCCCTTCACCATCAGGGTGTCCTCGTCGAGGAAGGCGCCCCGCTGAGCCCAGTCGGGCAGATCGACCTCGGCCTCCACGGACCCGTCCCAGCTGTTGAGGACGTCGAAGCGGCCCGGTCCGAAGCCGTCGGTGAGGGCGGGTACGGCGAGCAGACGGGATCCGTCGGGGCTGTAGGCCGCCTGCGCGCCGTAGAACCAGTGGCCGCAGTCGATGGTCTTCTTCTGGCTCAGCGTCCCGATGACGGCGCAGCGGTTGCTGTCCGCGTTCGGGTCGCGGTTGGGCCGGTTGCCGGCGATCCTGCCGCCCTCGGCGGAGACGTTCCACTCGCTGAGCCCCTCGGCGAGCACCAGGGGAGACTCGTCGGAGGAGGGGGTGACGGCGTAGACGTAGGACCGCTTGGCCTTCGGTGCCCGCCACTCGGTGGCCACCCGGGTGTCGAGGTAGGCGGCCCGGCCCGTGGGACGAGACCCCCGCCGCGGGCCCACGCTGATCTCGGCCAGCTCCCTGCCGGTGGCGATGTCGCGGACGACGTACCGATCCGACTTCAGGTCCAGCCCGACGAAGCGGGTGCCGTCGGCGTTGACGTCGCCCACGCCGCGGATGAAGGTCACCAGGTCGGCCTGTCCCTCGGGAGAGACCCGGTAGACCCCCTTCGCCGGGTCCTCGCTGCCCGGCGTGGCGGGCTCGGTGGCGAGGTAGCCGCCGTCAGGCAGTCGGCGCACGGAGTTGATCCGGCCCATGCCCTTGACCTCGATGACCTTGTCGCCGTCGTGGATGGCTCCCGGCGTGGCCCACAGCGGTGCGGCCTCCGCGGTGGAGGCGGTGCTCGCGCCGGCCCCGGAGCCCGGCCGGCCGGCGGCCGCGGAGGGCTCGTCGGCGCGGAGCGCCGTGGCTGCGCCTCCCGTCGTGCCGATCACGGCAGCGGTGGCCACGGCGGCGATGTAGGACTGTCTCTTCATGTTTCCCCCTACGTTGTCGTCGTTGTCGTCCTTCGCCCCGTGTGATGCGCGTGGCGGGGGAAAAGGTTGTCAGACGACGAAGGCCGCGCCCTGGCGTCAGGACGCGGCCTCAAGTGGTGGCCAGGGGCGGGGTCGAACCGCCGACCTATCGATTTTCAGTCGATCGCTCGTACCAACTGAGCTACCTGGCCGTGGCTCGTGCGACGTCGTCGACCGAGCGGGCCACACAGTACCGGAGAGGGCCGGACCGGCGAAAATGGGATCGTCCGCGGCGTCCCCTAGGATGGTCCGCGCGCTGCTCCGGCGGCGCTGGCCCCCATCGTCTAGCGGCCCAGGACCCCGCCCTTTCACGGCGGTAGCGCCGGTTCGAATCCGGTTGGGGGTACGGCTCCGGGACGTCGCCCCTGCAGGTGGTGGCCCGGATTGGGAGCGCTGGCCGGTGATGCGTTAGAGTTCCCATCGCTCCACCAGAGCCGATCTGGCCCCGTAGCGCAGTTGGTTAGCGCGCCGCCCTGTCACGGCGGAGGCCGCGGGTTCGAGTCCCGTCGGGGTCGCCAGCAAGTGCCCGGATCTCCCTGAGGTCCGGGCGCTCGCCATTTCCGGGGCTGTGTGCCCAGGTCGGTGCCAGGATGGGCCCGTGGTCGAGATGTCGCGCGCGGAGTTCGAGGAGCTGGTGGCCGACGCGCTCGACGGCGTCCCGGACGAGATCGCGGCGCGGGTGCGCAACCTGGTCGTGCTGGTCGAGGAGGACGCGCCGCCGGAGGATCCCGACCTGCTCGGGCTCTACGAGGGGGTCGCGCTGACCGAGGGGGAGAGCAGTACGGCGGGCCAGCTGCCCGCACGGATCCTGCTCTTCCGGCAGAACCTGCAGGACATGTGCGAGACCCCAGAGGAGCTGGTCGAGGAGGTCCGGATCACGGTGGTGCACGAGATCGCCCACCACTTCGGCATCGACGACGCCCGGCTGCACGACCTGGGCTACGCCTGACCGACCGCGAACCCGGCCGCGCAGAGGACGACCGCGATGAGCACCGTGGTGACGGCGTAGGCCGCCCCCAGCGCCCGGCCCCGGTCATGGGACTGCACCGCGAGCGCGGAGTAGGTCGTCAGCCCGCCGCAGAGTCCGGTGCCCAGCAGGGCGAGCGTCTGTCCGTCGAGCGCGAGCGCGGAGAAGAGGCCGAGCAGGAACGAACCGGCTGCGTTGACCAGGAACGTCCCGGTCGGCCACCGGCCGTCGAGCAGGTGCGCGGCCAGGAACCGCAGCGGCGCCCCCACGGCGGCGCCGAGGGCCACGAGCAGGGCGGTCACTCGTCCCCCTCCTCGCGGTGCAGGGCGGAGCGTTGCGCCGGCGCGGTCAGCCGCGAGGCGAGGTGCACGGCAGCGACACAGGCGAGGAGGGTCCCGGCGAGGTAGGCCGCGGCGACCACGAGCTGCCCGTCGGCCAGCAGCGCACGACTCTGGTCGGCGTACGCGCTGAGCGTGGTGAACCCGCCCAGCAGGCCCGGCCCGAGGGCGTGCACGACGTGCGGGTGCCGGGTGAGGCGCGGCAGCAGGGCGAGGAGGAGCGAGCCGACGACGTTGATCGCGAAGGTGGTCCACGGGAAGCCGGAGCCGTCCGGCACCAGCTGGCCCAGCCCCCAGCGCAGGACGGCGCCGAGCGCGCCGCCGAGGGAGACCAGGACCAGCGTGGCCGTGGTGAGGGGCGGACGGGTCACGCGGACGGCTCGGGCTCGGGCTTCCCGTCGCCGGCCCAGCGCGTGGGCCCGCGGCCGTGCGCCTGGTGCACGAGCTCGCCCAGCAGCCACTCGCTGAAGCGCTTCTGCTCCGAGGTTCGGGCCAGCGAGAGCAGCCGCTCGGCGCGGCAGAACTCGTCGGCGATGTCCAGCACGCCGAGGGTCCGCTCGTAGACCTCGGCCGCCTCCGCGGGCGCCGTGACCTCGATGTCGATCGTGGCGTCGTCGTCGACGACCGCGCGGTCGAGCGCGGCGCCCATCCCGTCGGGGTAGACGCGGCCGAAGTCCTGCAGCGCCTCGGCGAGCTCCTTGGCGACGGGGTAGGCGTCGGCGTGCGCCAGGGAGAGCAGGCGCACCTCGCGCTCGAGGTCCTGGTACTGCCGGTGCAGGCTGAGCGTGGTGGAGACGGGGACCCCCAGCAGACGGACCGGGACCGTCTCGCCGCTCGACTCGGGCGCGGGTTGCTCCGCCCCCTCGGCCTCGAACAGGTCGCCCTCGAGCAGCATGTCCTCGCGAGGCTGGGCCGACGGCTCGAACCAGACCACCTTGCCCTGGCTCTCCAGGGCCGCGCCCCAGGCGATCGAGCAGCGGGCGACGATGCCCAGGCCCCGGCCGTACGTCGTGAGGGCGCCCTCGGGGTCCTCACCGGGCGGGACCGGCGGCACCGGCGGCTGCCGCGACCCGTCGGTCACCTCGACCCGGGGGTGGGCGCGGGTGCCGCGGATGCGCACCGCGATCGGGTCCCCGGCGTGCAGCAGCGCGTTGGTCACCAGCTCGGAGATCCCCAGCTCGGCGCACTCGGCCAGGTCGGAGCGGGAGAGCTCGGTGAAGCGCGCAGCGACCCAGTGCCGAGCGGTCTGGACGGACCGTGGATCGGCTGCGAGTCGGAGTGCTTCGCGAGGGAGGGACACCTGTCGTTTCCGAGGTCGTGGGAGAGTTGGATACCCGCATCGTCGTCCCTGTGGGGTGTCGGCGTCCAGCACCCCACCCTCACAGCCGAGTCGAGACACCGTGCCGACATGTGAGCAAGGTGACCCCCTCGGGGAGGAGGACGGGTGGATGATGAGGTCGGAGAATGGCGTTGAATGAGATGACAGCGTCCCTGTGAGAGGTGTGATCACCATGGCCACCGCCACGACCGAGAAGCCCGAGGGCCGCCACAAGGTGGTGGTGATCGGCTCCGGCTTCGGTGGGCTGTTCGGGACCAAGGCGCTGCGGCGCTCCGACGCCGACGTCACCATGGTCGCCAAGACGACGCACCACCTGTTCCAACCGCTGCTCTACCAGGTCGCGACCGGGATCCTCAGCCAGGGCGAGATCGCCCCGCCGACCCGCGAGGTGCTCGCCGGCCAGGACAACGCCAAGGTGCTGCTGGGCGAGGTCACCGACATCGACCTCGAGGCCCGCACGGTCACCTCCCGGGTGCTCGGCCGCGACACGGTCACGCCGTACGACTCCCTCATCGTCGCCGCCGGCGCCGCGCAGTCCTACTTCGGCAACGACCAGTTCGCCGAGTTCGCCCCCGGCATGAAGTCGATCGACGACGCGCTGGAGCTGCGCGGCCGGATCTTCGGCGCCTTCGAGTGGGCCGAGATCGGCGCCTCCCGCGGCGACAACGTCGACCACCTGCTCACCTTCGTGGTGGTCGGCGCCGGCCCCACCGGCGTGGAGATGGCCGGCCAGATCGCCGAGCTGGCGCACCGCACGCTGCCCAAGGACTTTCGCTCCATCAACACCAAGCAGGCGCGGGTCATCCTGGTCGACGCAGCGCCGCAGGTGCTGCCGCCGTTCGGCGCCAAGCTGGGGGCGAAGGCCAAGCGCGAGCTGGAGGAGCGCGGCGTCGAGGTGAAGCTCGGCGCGATGGTGACCGACGTCGACGAGCGCGGCCTGGAGCTGAAGTACAAGGACGGCACCACCGAGCGGATCGACACCCTCACCAAGGTCTGGGCCGCCGGCGTGCAGGCGAGCCCGCTGGGCCGCACGCTCTCGGAGCAGACCGGCGCGCCGCTGGACCGGGCCGGCCGGATCGCCGTCAACCCCGACCTGACGCTGCCGGGCCACCCGGAGGTCTTCGTCGTCGGCGACATGATCGCCCTGGACAACCTGCCCGGCGTGGCGCAGGTGGCCATCCAGGGGGCGAAGTACGCCGCCAAGGAGATCGACGGCCGGCTCAAGGGCAAGGCGCCGCAGAAGCCGTTCAAGTACTTCGACAAGGGCTCGATGGCGATCATCAGCAAGTTCAGCGCCGTCGCCACCGTCGGGAAGCTGCGGATCAGCGGCATCCTGGCCTGGCTGATGTGGCTGGGCGTGCACCTGGTCTACCTCACCGGCTTCAAGAACCGGGTCTCCGCGCTGATGCGCTGGGCGATCACCTTCATCTCCAACGATCGCTCCGAGCGCACCACCACCGAGCAGCAGATCTTCGGCCGCGCGGCGCTGGGGCGGCTCAAGCGGGGAGCGGCGGACCTGGTGAGCGCGCCCGGGGCCTACGACGCCGCCCGGGAGATGCTGGCCACCTCCCAGCAGCAGGACGAGACCTCCCGCCGCGAGCTCGAGGAGCGTGCTCGCGAGGAGGCCCGGCTCACCGACACCGGGGTCCGCGGCGTGCCGCAGGAGCGCTGAGGGCGCCCGGGGTCGCCGTACCCCTCCTGGGGGCTGGGTCCGCATCACCTTGTCGAGAGTTCGGTCGGCTTGTCGAGTGCTCTGCCGCTCAACACGTTGACCGAACTGTGCGTTACATGTCGGGCTGCGGCGGCGCGGTAGGCCTCCAGGGACTCGAACCCTGAACTAACGGATTAAAAGTCCGCTGCTCTGCCAATTGAGCTAGAGGCCCGCGGCCCGGCAGGAGTACGGCGGGCCGAGCGTGCCGACCCTACCCGGCGCCGGGGCGGGCCGGCGGGGCGGCGTAGGAGACGTCACGCGTCGCCGGACGCGCGGTGACCACTTCGTGAACACCCGGACGGAGGGGTTGGCGGGGGCGGTGGTGTTGGTAGTGTTCACCTCAGCAACAGGTGTGCAAGTTCCTGCAGGTCCAGCCGGGGAGTTTGTGTTCCACCCGGCAGGACCGGGCTTTCGGGCCCAGAAGTGTCGTGTGGCCACATCTGGAGCGGGCCGCCGAAGTGGCGGCTCTCGCCCCGACACAAGGAGTAACGAGCAACATGGCTCAGGGCACCGTTAAGTGGTTCAACGCTGAGAAGGGCTTCGGCTTCATCGCGCAGGAGGACGGCGGCGACGACGTCTTCGTGCACTACTCGGCGATCCAGACGCAGGGCTACAAGTCCCTCGACGAGAACCAGAAGGTCGAGTTCGACGTCACCCAGGGTCCGAAGGGCCCGCAGGCGGAGAACGTTCGCCCGGTCTGACCAGGCAGCACAGGTCTCGGGCACCTGTTCCGAGTCTTCACCTCGGGGCTCCATCCATCCGGATGGGGCCCCGATGGCCATTTCGGGGGATTGCGGTAACCGGCCCCGTGCGGGGATCGTTGTCCTCAGCAAGCATCGGCGGGGGCCGAACAAGGAGGAAGGCAGTCGTGGGCGACCAGTTCGACGTGTCGCTGGAGGACGGCGAGCTCCTCGCAGAGGTGGAGCTGACCACCAACCTGATCATCGCCGCCACCGAGTCCGAGGATCGTCTCTCCACCGAGGAGATCGACCAGATCCTCGGCGTGCTCGACGACGAGGACCACTGAGCCGCCGTACGTCGGCTCCGCGACGCCGCACCTTGCCGATCATACGGTAGGGGGGTATGGTGTCAGCATGGAGCACCAGCACGGGTACATCAGCGCCAAGGACGACTACCTCAAGCGCCTCCGCCGGATCGAGGGGCAGGCACGCGGCCTGCAGCGGATGGTCGAGGAGGAGAAGTACTGCATCGACATCCTCACCCAGGTCTCGGCGATGACCAAGGCGCTGGAGGCCGTCTCGCTCGGCCTGCTCGACGACCACCTCAACCACTGCGTGGTCGACGCCGCCCGGGCCGGCGACGCCGAGGGCGAGGAGAAGATCGCCGAGGCCATGCAGGCCATCACCCGCCTGGTCCGCTCCTGACCGCGCCCACCCGCATCCACGAAAGAGGAGCACCGATGAGCACCACCCAGACCTACATCGTCAACGGGATGACCTGCCAGAGCTGCGCGGCCAGCGTCTCCGAGGAGCTCTCCGAGGTCCCCGGCGTCGAGGGCGTCGAGGTCGACGTCGAGACCGGCGAGGTCGTGGTCCGCAGCGAGGCCCCGCTCGACCGTGCCGCGGTGAAGTCGGCCGTCGACGAAGCCGGCTACCAGCTCGTCTGATGGCCGATCGGGACCGGGTGCTCGCCTACCTCGCCGCGCTGGTGGCCGCCTTCGTGCTGGCCTTCCTGCTCGGGCGGGTCGCCGCGCCCGCCCTCGGCCCGGACGACGCCGAGGAGCACCCGGCCCCGCAGCACTCCTCCATGGTGGTGACCCCGTGACGACGACCCACGACACCCCGGCCGAGCTCGACACCGAGCTGGCCATCACCGGCATGACCTGCGCCTCCTGCGCGCACCGGATCGAACGCAAGCTGAACAAGATGGACGGGGTCACGGCGTCGGTCAACTACGCCACAGAGAAGGCCAGCGTCCACCACGCCGCCGGGGTCAGTACGGCGGACCTGCTGGCAGTCGTCGAGGCGGCCGGCTACACCGCAGCCCTGCCCGAGGACGGCCGCGACGACGGCGAGGCCGAGCTCGCGTCGCTTCGGCGTCGGCTGCTCGTGTCGGCCGCCCTCAGCGTCCCGGTGATCGCGATGGCGATGGTGCCTGCGCTGCAGTTCCCCGGGTGGCAGTGGGTCTCGCTCGTGCTGGCCACCCCCGTGGTCCTGTGGGCCGCCTGGCCCTTCCACCGGGCCGCCTGGACCAACCTGCGGCACGCGGCCACCACGATGGACACCCTGGTCTCGGTGGGCGTGCTCGCTGCCTTCGCCTGGTCGCTCGTCGCGCTCGTCGTCGGCAGTGCGGGGGAGATCGGGATGGTCCACGGCTTCGACCTGCGTCCGGCCCGCAGTGACGGGCTGGGCAACATCTACCTCGAGGCCGCCACCGGCGTGACCACCTTCCTGCTGGCGGGGCGCTACTTCGAGAAGCGCTCCAAGCGCCGGGCCGGCGACGCCCTGCGCTCGCTGCTGGAGCTCGGCGCCCGAGAGGTGACCGTCCTGCGCGACGGCGTAGAGGATCGGGTCCCGGCCGACAGCCTCACCGTCGGCACCCGCTTCGTCGTACGCCCCGGCGAGAAGATCGCCACCGACGGCGTGGTCGAGGACGGCCGCTCGGCGGTCGACGCCTCCATGCTCACCGGCGAGCCGGTCCCGGTCGACGTCGGCCCCGGGTCCGAGGTGGCCGGGGCGACCGTGAACACCTCCGGCCGACTGGTCGTGCGCGCCACCCGGGTCGGCGCCGACACCCAGCTCGCGCAGATGGCCCGCCTGGTCGAGGAGGCGCAGACCGGCAAGGCCGAGGTGCAGCGCCTGGCCGACCGCATCTCCGGCGTCTTCGTGCCGATCGTGATCGCGCTGTCGGTGGCCACGCTCGGCTTCTGGCTAGGCACCGGGAGCGGTGCGACCCTCGCCTTCTCCGCCGCCGTCGCGGTCCTCATCATCGCCTGCCCCTGTGCGCTGGGCCTGGCCACGCCGACGGCGCTCATGGTCGGCACCGGTCGGGGCGCCCAGCTCGGCATCCTGATCCGCGGTCCCGAGGTGCTGGAGTCGACCCGGCGGGTCGACACGGTCGTGCTGGACAAGACAGGCACCGTGACCACGGGCGCCATGTCCCTGGTCTCGGTGACCGCTGCCCCCACCACCTCCGAGCAGGAGGTACGGCGCCTCGCCGCGGCCGTCGAGTCCGGCTCCGAGCACCCCATCGCCCGTGCGGTCGTCGCGGGCTGGGACGGACCCCCGCCGCCCGTCACCGGCTTCGTCAACCGCGAGGGACGCGGGGTCGAGGCCGACGTGGACGGTCGCCGGGTGGTGGCCGGTCGTCCGTCCCTGGTCGGGGAGCCCGAGCCGGGCTCGGTCCTGGCCGGGGCGCTGGAGGCCGCCGAGGCGCAGGGGCGTACGGCGGTGCTGGTCGGCTGGGACGGCGTACCCCAGGGCGTCCTGGTCGTCTCCGACACCGTCAAGGACACCTCCGCCGAGGCCGTCGCCCGCTTCCGCGAGCTCGGGCTGGAGCCGGTGCTGCTCACCGGCGACCACGAGCGCGCCGCCCGGGCGGTGGCCGCGCAGGTCGGCATCGAGCGGGTCGTGGCCGGCGTGCTCCCGGCCGGCAAGGTCGACGAGGTCAAGCGGCTGCAGGGCGAGGGGCGCGTCGTCGCGATGGTGGGCGACGGGATCAACGACGCCCCGGCCCTCGCGCAGGCCGACCTCGGGCTGGCGATGGGCACCGGCACGGACGTGGCGATCGAGGCCAGCGACCTCACCCTGGTCCGCGGGGACCTCCGGGTCGCCGCCGACGCGGTCCGGCTGTCCCGCCGTACCCTCGCCACGATCAAGGGCAACCTGTTCTGGGCGTTCGCCTACAACGTGCTCGCGCTGCCGCTGGCCGCCGCCGGCCTGCTGACCCCGATGATCGCCGGCGCCGCGATGGCCCTCTCCTCGGTCTTCGTGGTCTCCAACAGCCTGCGGCTGCGCCGCTTCCGCTGATCCCTCGGGCCCCGGCGGCGAAGGGGAGCGCGGCCGGCGCGGGCCTCAGCAGGAGGCGAAGAGGACGGGCCCGCTGCTGAGGTCGGACAGGACGTAGGCGTCCCGGCGCGGCCGGAGGTCCATGGTGAGCAGCGTGCCCTCGGACTGCACGGAGCGGACCCGGAACCGCTCGGAGAAGTCGCCGCCCTGGCCGGGTGCCGGGCCCTTCGCCAGTTGCGCGCGGGCGTCGGCGTCGGCGCGGGCCTGCTCCTCGCTCTCGAAGCCGAGCAGCACCTGCATCGAGCCGTCGGGCTGCAGCGTCATCGCCAGGGAGGTGTAGGGGTTCAGCCCACCGGCCGCGGCGATCAGCTGCTCGCCCTGGGCGGCGTCGGCGCCGTCGGCCTGCGCCATCGCCAGCTGCTCACAGCCGTACTCGCCGGTGTAGACGGCCGCGGAGACCGGCGATCCGGCCGGCTCCACCACCTCCTCCAGGCCCGACACCGACGGCCGGTCGCCGAGCGCCACCGCCGCGGCGCGGCCGGCATAGCCCTGCGTGTCGGAGGCCAGGACCAGGCCCTGGTCCTCCAGGACGACGACGTACTGCAGCTCGGGGGTGAAGCCGGTCGTCGCGGCGATCTCCGGCGTCCCCCGCCAGACCCCGTCGGGGGAGTCGGGGCGGCGGTAGCCCAGCCGCTCGAGACGCGCGCCCAGTCGGTCGACGGAGAAGGAGTCGGGCAGCCCCATCGCCACGACCGCGCCGTCCGGGCCCTGGGCCAGCAGCTCCCACGCCAGGTTGGCCGGCGAGAGGCCGAGCTCGGCGCGCATCGGCTCCGCGGAGCTGAGCAGCGCGGAGGTGGAGGTCAGGTCGCGCTCGAAGCCGCGGTCCAGCAGGCGGGTGAGCCCCGCGGCGCCGCGCGGATCGCGCGCCCCCACCTCACGGCGTACGGCGGCCCAGTCGGTCCACGTGGCCCGCAGCGTCCCGGCGGGCGCGGTGCTCAGCGCCCGCTCCAGCTCGGAGCCTGGCCGCGCGGCCCGCCACGCCGCCAGCCCCACGGCGAGCGCCAGCACCACGCCGGCGGCGAGCAGCAAGGCGATGCGTCGAGGCACGGATCGCTCCTTGGGTGAGGGAGGTGTGAGACTAACGCCATGGTCGGGAGCAGCGAGGTGCTGGCCGCCGGTGCGGTCGTCGTGCGCAAGGTCGCCAAGGGGGAGTGGGAGGTCCTCCTCGTGCACCGCCCGCGCTACGACGACTGGTCCTTCCCCAAGGGCAAGCTGGACCGCCGCGAGTCCTTCGCCGCCGCCGCGGTCCGCGAGGTGGAGGAGGAGACCGGGCTGCGGGTCCGGCTCGGGTCGCCGCTGGGGGACCAGGAGTACGACGTCCGCGGCCGGCCCAAGCGGGTGCGCTACTGGGTGGCCCGGGTCATCGGCTCCGACGACGTCGACGGATACGAGCCGAACCGCGAGATCGACGCGGTCGCCTGGACGCCGCTAGACAAGGCGCGCAAGCGGCTGAGCTACGACCGGGACCGGGTGACGCTGGAGGGGGCCGTCGAGGTCCGCAAGCGGACCCGTGCGCTGGTGATCCTGCGGCACGGCAAGGCCCGCTCGCGCAAGAGCTGGGTGCACGACGACCGCCTGCGCCCGCTGCTGGCCGAGGGCGTCGAGCAAGCCGCGGCCCTCGCGCCCGTCCTGGACGCCTACGACGTCACCCGGCTGGTCAGCTCGTCCTCGACCCGGTGCGCCCAGACGCTCACCCCCTATGCGGCCTCCCGCGGGCTCCCGCTGGAGCTCTCCCACGCGCTGAGCGAGGAGGACGCGACCGACGACGGCGTGGAGGACGCGGTCGAGGAGCTGCTGGAGTCGGGGGAGAGCGCGGTGGTGTGCACCCACCGGCCGGTGCTGCCCGCCGTCTTCGAGGCGCTCGGCCTGGAGGGCAGCCGGCTGGACCCGGCCGGGATGGTGGTCCTGCACCACCGCGACGGCGTCCCCCTGAGGGTCGAGGTCCGCTGAGGGCGCCGACGTGACCGGCATCACGCGGCGGGTCACTGTCGGGTCACGACCCGGTGAACGTCAAGGGGGCCCTCGGCTTGTTCATGTGATGGCCGTCTCGACCTCCGCCCCACGTCGCCAAAGCGGCGGTCCGAGTTCACCGCTCGTTCACCACGGCCCACGCCGCTGTTTCCCGGGCCCCCCGAGACTCCTGGACGTCAGTGAGATCCAGTCATCACGTCCCAGACATCAGGAGACTCGACGTGCGCACCACTTCCATCCGCCGGGCGGCTGTGCCCGGCATCTCCGTCCTCGCGCTCGCCCTGACCGCGTGCGGCCCCAGCTCGACCGACTCGGGGTCCGAGGGCGGATCGGGCGACACCTCCGCCGCGGCCTCCTCGGAGGACCTGTCCGGCGAGCTCGCGATCGGCGGCGCCTCCTCGCAGGAGTCGGCGCAGAACGCGTGGATCGTCGGCTTCGGCGAGGTCGCCCCCGACGTCACTGTCACCTACGACCCGGTCGGCTCCGGCGGCGGTCGTGAGAACTTCATCTCCGGCGCCTACCCGATGGCCGGCTCCGACTCCTACCTGACCGACGAGGAGGGCGAGCTCGCCGACGCCACCGAGCGCTGCAACGGCGAGGCCCCCATCGAGATCCCGAACTACGTCTCGCCGATCGCGGTGATCTACAACCTCGAGGGCGTGGACAACCTGCAGCTCTCGCCGAAGACCCTGGCCGGCATCTTCGCCGGTGAGATCACCAAGTGGAACGACCCGGCGATCGTCAAGGACAACCCGGACGCGAACCTGCCGAACGAGACCATCACCCCGGTCCATCGCTCCGACGAGTCGGGCACCACCGAGAACTTCACCGACTACCTCGACGCCGTCGCCCCCGACGTCTGGACCGCCGGTGCGGTCGAGACCTGGCCGACCGAGTTCGGCGGCGAGGCCGGCAAGAGCACCTCCGGCGTCGTGCAGGTCGTCACCGACGCGCCGAACACCATCGGCTACGCCGACGCCTCGCAGGCCGGCGGCCTGGGCCAGGCCAGCATCAAGGTGGGCGAGGAGTACGTCGCGCCCAGCCCCGAGGCGGCCGCCCAGATCCTCAAGGTCTCCCCCCGCGTGGAGGAGGGCTCGGACGTCAACATGGCCGTCGACCTGGACCACAAGACGACCGAGGCCGGGACCTACCCGATCGTGCTGACCTCCTACCTCCTGGCCTGCCAGAGCTACCAGGACCAGAACGAGGCCGACCTGGTGAAGGGCTACATCTCCTACATCCTCAGCGACGAGGGCCAGCAGATCGGCTCCGAGGAGGCCGGCTCCGCGCCGCTCCCGGACGACATCCGCTCCGAGGCCACGTCGATCGTCGAGAAGATCAGCGCCGGTTGATCCACCCGAGGCGGACAATGACGGGGATCGGGCCGCGAGGGCCGGTCCCCGTCAGCCGCGTCCGGGTCGCGGACCGCCACGCCGTACCACCAGGGGAGAGGAACCCGTGAGCACCACCGATATCGCCGAGGCCAAGGAGCTGGAGGGCGGTCGCCGGCTCGGCGACACCGTCTTCAGCAAGACGGCCCTCAGCGCCGCGATCCTGGTGATCGTGCTGCTGGCCGGCGTCGCCATCTTCTTGATCTACAAGGGCATCCCGGCACTGGAGGCCAGCGGGGAGCAGGCCTACGGCAAGCCCAGCGTGTGGGGGCTGGTCGGGCCGCTGCTCTTCGGCACCGTGCTCTCCTCGGTGCTGGCGATGATCATCGTGGCGCCGCTGGCCATCGGCCTGGCCCTGGTCATCTCGCACTACGCGCCGCGCAAGCTGGCCCGCCCCGTCGGCTACCTGGTCGACCTGCTGGCCGCCGTGCCCAGCGTCGTCTTCGGCCTGTGGGGCATCACCGTGCTGGCGCCGCTGCTGCGGCCGGTCTATGAGTGGCTGTCCGGGCCGTTGGGCTGGATCCCGCTGTTCGCCGGTCCGGCGTCGGCGTCGGGCCGCACCCTGATGACCGCCTCGGTGGTGCTGGCGCTGATGGCGCTGCCGATCGTGACCGCGATCCTGCGCGAGATCTTCGCCCAGACCCCGCGGATGCACGAGGAGGCGGCACTCGCGCTGGGCGCCACCCGCTGGGAGATGATCCGGATGGCCGTCCTGCCCTACGCCCGCTCCGGCATCGTCGCCGCCCTGCTGCTCGGCCTGGGCCGCGCGCTCGGCGAGACGATGGCCGTCGCGATGGTGCTCTCGGCCACCGGCGCGGTGATCAGCTGGGACGTGATCTCCTCGCAGAACTCCAACACCATCGCGGCGTTCATCGCCAACCAGTACGCCAACGCCGCGGGGCTGAAGATCAACGTGCTGATCTTCGCCGGCCTCGCGCTGTTCGTGCTCACCTTCGTCGTCAACTTCCTCGGTCGCTGGGTCGCCGCCCGTGGCCAGGTGAAGGGCTGAGGCCGATGTCCACCACGCAGAGCAACGACGTCACCGCGACGTCCACCCCCGCATCCCTGACCGGCAAGACGCTGTCGCGGGCGGTCCCGATCGGCATCGCCGTCGTGGCCGTGCTGGTCGCGGGTGGCGCCTGGCTGGCGGGCGCGAGCCTCCCGGCCGCGGCCGTCATCGGCTGGCTGGTCTTCGCCGTGGCCTACGTCGGTACGTCGTACGCCGTCGAGGGCCGCCGCAAGGGCGCCGACACCCTGGCCGGCACCCTGATGTGGACCGCGTTCGCGCTGGCGATGATCCCGCTGGTGAGCCTCATCGTCACCGTCGTCTCCAAGGGGGCGCCGGTGCTGACCTACGGCTTCATCAACGACGACATGTCCGGGCTCGCGCTGCTCGGCCAGGGCGGCGGCATCTACCACGCGATCATGGGCACGATCATGGTCACCGCGCTGGCGGCCCTGATCTCGGTGCCGATCGGCGTGTTCACCGCGATCTACCTGGTCGAGTACGGCAAGGGCAACAAGACCTCCCAGGTGATCACGTTCCTGGTGGACGTGATGACCGGCATCCCGTCCATCGTGGCCGGCCTGTTCGCGGTCGCGCTGTTCATCGTGATCACCGGCGACCCGCTGCCGCGCCTGGGCATCGGCGGCGCGGTCGCGCTGTCGCTGCTGATGCTGCCGACCGTCATCCGGTCGGTGGAGGAGATGCTGAAGCTGGTGCCCGACGAGCTGCGGGAGGCGTCGTACGCCCTCGGCGTCCCTCGCTGGAGGACTATCGTGAAGGTCGTGCTCCCGACCGCGGTGGCGGGCATCGTCACCGGCATCACCCTCGCGATCGCCCGGGTCGCGGGTGAGACCGCGCCGCTGCTGCTCATCCTGGGCACGGCGCGCGAGGTCAACTGGAACCCCTTCGACGGGCCGGTGCAGACGCTGCCGGTCTTCATCTTCCAGTCCCTGAGCCAGACCACCCACTTCAAGTACGGCGAGATCTGGACCGACCGGGTCTGGGGTGCCGCCCTCTTCCTGATCATCATCGTCATGGCGCTGAACCTGATCGCCCGGGTCATCGGCAAGACGTTCGCACCCAAGACCGGCCGCTGAGCCAGAGCAAGGAGCAAGAACCACCATGGCCAAGAGCATCGACGTCTCCGACCTGGACATCTACTACGGGGACTTCCTCGCCGTGCAGGGCGTGAACATGACGGTCAAGGCGCGCTCGGTGACCGCGTTCATCGGCCCCTCCGGCTGCGGCAAGTCCACCGTGCTGCGCTCGCTGAACCGGATGCACGAGGTGATCCCCGGCGCCCGGGTCGACGGCAAGGTCGCCGTCGGCGGGCAGGACCTCTACGACCACAGCGTCGACCCGGTGGCGGTCCGCCGTCAGATCGGCATGGTCTTCCAGCGGCCGAACCCGTTCCCGACGATGTCGATCTACGACAACGTGCTGGCGGGCAACAAGCTGAACAGCAAGAACATGAAGAAGGGCGAGGCCGACGAGATCGTCGAGCGCTCGCTCAAGGGCGCGAACCTGTGGAACGAGGTCAAGGACCGCCTCGGCAAGCCCGGCATGGGGCTCTCGGGCGGCCAGCAGCAGCGGCTGTGCATCGCGCGGGCCATCGCCGTACAGCCTCAGGTGCTGCTGATGGACGAGCCCTGCTCGGCGCTGGACCCGATCTCGACCTCCGCGATCGAGGACCTGATCCACGAGCTGAAGTCGGACTACACGATCGTGATCGTGACCCACAACATGCAGCAGGCGGCGCGGGTCTCGGAGGACACCGCGTTCTTCAACCTCAAGGCGGCCGGCGAGCCCGGCCAGCTGGTCGAGTTCAACTCCACCAAGCAGATGTTCACCAACCCGGAGAAGGACGCCACCGAGGCCTACATCTCCGGCCGCTTCGGCTGAGCCGGGCGGCACACCCTCTCAGCCGGTCTCGGGGCGGCTGAGCACCGTCCACAGTGGCTCGACCGACGGGGGTGGTCGAGCCCTCTGGCCGAGGGTGGCGGGCCGGACTCCGGGGGCGCTCCCGGGCCGGCCGGCCACCCTCGGCCGGGTGTGGCACGCGCCGTGCTGGGGAGGTACGGCGGCCCGTGGGCGCCGGTTGCGGGATCGACGAGCGCACCCCCTACGATGATCGGCGTTCGATTCGCCGTCACCGGGAGTTCGCCGTGGCCTTCAAGTTCCGTCCTGTCGACGGCACGTTCTTCGACGAGCTGACCCAGCTGGCTCGGCACCTGGAGCTCGGCAGCGACCTGCTGGCCCAGGTCCTCGACGACGAGGCGGACCATGCCCTGGTCGCCGAGCGGCTGGCGAAGGCCGAGAGCGAGGCCGACGACATCGCCGGCTCGATCATCCGCAAGGTGAACCAGACCTTCGTCACCCCGATCGACCGGGAGGACATCTACGACCTCGCCACGCAGCTGGACGGCGTGATGAACCGGATGGACGAGGCCGCCGACCTCATCATGCTCTACGAGGTCGCCAAGCTGCCCAAGGAGTTCGCCAAGCAGGTGGTGCTGCTCCAGCGCTGCGCGGAGCTGACCGTCGAGGCGATGCCGCGGCTGCAGTCGCGCAAGGAGCTCTCGGACTACTGGACCGAGATCAAGCGGCTGGAGTCCTCCGGCGACAAGCAGCACCGGCGGATCCTCGCCAAGCTCTTCGACGGCCGCTACGAGCCGCTCGAGGTGATGAAGCTCAAGGACATCATCGAGGCCATGGAGGCGGCCATCGACGGCTTCGAGACGGTGGCCAAGACCGTCGAGCAGATCGTCGTCAAGGAGTCCTGACCGGTGGAGATCGCGATCATCGTCGCGGTGGTCGTGGTGGCCCTGGTGTTCGACTACACCAACGGGTTCCACGACGCCGCCAACGCCATCGCCACCTCGGTGTCCACCCGGGCGCTGACCCCTCGCGTGGCCCTCGCGATGGCCGCGGTGATGAACTTCGTCGGCGCGTTCCTCGGGCAGAAGGTCGCCCAGACGGTGAGCGAGACGATCTCGCCCGGCACCGGCACGCATGCGCTCGTGATCGTGATGTGCGGGCTCCTCGGCGCGATCACCTGGAACATGATCACCTGGTACTTCGGCATGCCCTCCTCGTCCTCGCACGCCCTCATCGGCGGCCTGGTCGGCGCCGCGCTGGCCGCCGGGGCGGGGGTCTCGTGGGACGTGGTCGTCGAGAAGGTCGCGATCCCGATGGTGGTCTCGCCGATCTTCGCGTTCGGCGCCGGCTTCCTGGTGATGCTCGCGATCATGTGGATCTTCCGGAAGGCCAACCCCTCGAAGGCCAACCGCGGCTTCCGGCTCGCCCAGACCGCCAGCGCCGCGGCGATGGCGCTGGGCCACGGCCTGCAGGACGCGCAGAAGACGATGGGCGTGATCTTCCTGGCGCTGCTCGCCGGCGACTACGTCTCGGCCGACGACCCGCTCCCGCTGTGGGTGATCGCGGCCGCCGCGGGCGCGATCTCGCTGGGTACCTACTCCGGCGGCTGGCGGATCATGCGCACCCTGGGTCGCCGGATCATCCACCTCGACCCGGCGCGCGGGTTCGCGGCCGAGTCGGTCGCGGCCTCGGTCCTCTACACCACGGCGTACGCCTTCGAGGCGCCGATCTCCACCACGCACACCATCACCTCCGCGGTGATGGGCGTCGGCGCGACCAAGCGGCTCTCCGCGGTGCGCTGGGGCGTCGCGCGCTCGATCGTGACCGCCTGGGTGCTCACCTTCCCGATGGCCGCCCTGGCCGCGGCGCTGTGCTACTGGGTCGCCCGGATCTTCCTCCCCTGAACCTGACCCCGAACCTGAACCCGAACCCCACCATCTGCCGAGTCGGCGTTAATTAACGCCGACTCGGGGTGAATTGGCGCCGACTCGGCGGAGTGGGGCGGTGGGGT